>JALSHE010000058.1 GCA_026982415.1 Robiginitomaculum sp. | reverse complement strand
CGACGTAGCGACCAATTTGCCCTGTTTGCGTACATAAGGTTTGTCCAGCCTTTGTCGACCAAGCCCGTCCCAGATAAATCTGGTTTTATCGGAAATCCATTCTTCGTTAATATCGTCGTTAATCACAGGTACAATCCGCAATACGGCACCGCCTCTGCTATCGACCCGAATATTGGCGCCAACCGCATCCATCACGTCAATGGTTTCCGTCGGTTCCAACTCCCAAGGTCTGGCATTAAAGGCGTAAGGCTTGGAGGTCAGCGCCCCGACCGGACACAAATCAATAATATTGCCGGACATTTCCGACGTCAGGGATTTTTCCAGATAAGTGGTAATTTCCGCATCTTCCCCGCGCGACGCCAGACCAATTTCCGACACGCCCGCAACTTCGGTGATAAAGCGGACACAGCGCGTACACTGAATGCAGCGTGTCATCACTGTCGCCACAAGTGGCCCCATATATTTATCGTCTACCGCCCGCTTATTGAGATTATAGCGAGATGTATCCCGACCATAACCCATGGCTTGATCTTGCAAATCACATTCCCCGCCTTGGTCGCAAATGGGGCAATCTAGCGGATGATTTATCAACAAAAATTCCATCACACCCTCGCGGGCTTTTTTGACGGTCTCGCTATCCGTGCGAATATTAGCCGGCGTGCCGTCGCGGTTGGGGCGCAAATCTTTGACCTGCAGGGCGCAAGACGCTTGCGGCTTGGGCGCACCGACCCATTCCACCAAACACATGCGGCAATTCCCAGCCACGCTCAAACGCTCATGATAGCAAAAGCGCGGAATTTCCGCCCCGGCGGCTTCGCAAGCCTGCATCAGCGTATAATCCCCCGGAACCTCAATCTCTTGCCCGTCAATATTTACCTTGCGTAGATCAGTCATGATACACCCCCAACACCTCCCCACTCCCCCACTCATACCCAGCTACGACTGGGTATCCAGCGCATAAAGAGCGGCAAAGCCGCACATCTTTAGATAAGAAACTGGATACCCAGTCAAGCTGGGTATGAGCGGAGTTAAGAGGTTGAATTACCGATTTCATTATTTACTCACGTCTTTCAGCTTTTTAACTTCGGCACGAATTTCCCGCAAAAGCCGCAATACATTACTTTCAAATTTTTCAACCATATCCCTACTCCGCTGCCACTTGCGAAACAAACACGGGCTTGTTTGCTCTATAATTATTTATCCGCTCTTCAATCTCTGGACGGAAATGCCTTATTAGGCCTTGGATTGGCCAGGCCGCCGCATCACCCAGGGCGCAAATTGTGTGGCCTTCGACCTGCTTGCTCACATCCAGCAACATGTCGATTTCGCTGGTTTCGGCTTCGCCCGATACCATGCGTTCCATGACCCGCCACATCCAGCCCGTGCCTTCGCGGCACGGCGTACACTGGCCGCAGCTTTCGTGTTTGTAGAAATATGAAAGCCGTGCAATCGCCGCCACCACGTCGGTTGATTTATCCATGACAATCATGCCCGCAGTCCCAAGCCCGGATTTAACCGCCGACAGCGCATCAAAATCCATCAGCACTTCGTCGCAAATTTCGCGCGGCAAGAGCGGCACGGACGAGCCGCCCGGTATAACGCATTTAAGGTTATCCCATCCCCCGCGTACCCCGCCCGCATATTCTTCAATCAGGGTTTTCATGGGGATAGACAAAGCCTCCTCCACATTACACGGCGCATTAACATGGCCAGAGATACAAAACACTTTGGTACCCGCATTATTATCGCGGCCAAAACTTTTAAACCAAGCCGCACCCCTGCGCAAAATCGTCGGCCCAACGGCGATACTTTCCACATTATTGACCGTGGTCGGACAGCCGTACAGACCCGCATTGGCAGGAAATGGTGGCTTGAGACGCGGCTGACCTTTTTTGCCCTCTAGGCTCTCCAATAATGCGGTTTCTTCGCCGCAAATATACGCGCCCGCCCCGTGGTGCATATAGACATCAAAATCCCAACCAGAGCCACACGCATTCTTGCCGACCAACCCTGCTTTATAAGCTTGATCAATGGCCGCCTGTAAACGGTTACGTTCCTGGATATATTCGCCGCGCACATAGATATAACAAGCATGGGCTTGCATAGCGAAAGACGCAACCAGACAGCCCTCAAGCAAGAGATGCGGGTCGTGGCGCAGCATTTCGCGGTCTTTACACGTCCCCGGCTCACTCTCGTCGGCATTAACCACCAGATAATGCGGGCGGTTCGTCACTTCCTTGGGCATGAATGACCATTTAAGCCCGGTCGGAAAACCCGCCCCGCCGCGCCCGCGCAAGCCAGACGCTTTCATATTGTCAATAATCCATTCGCGCCCCTGCTCAAGGATTTCCTTCGTCCCAAGCCAAGCCCCGCGTTTCATAGCCGCCTCAAGCTTCCAGTCCTGAAGCCCGTACAGATTGGTGAATATCCGGTCTTTATCCTGAAGAAGCTCAACCATGAGAACCTCCAAGCAAGCAACTTACCCCCTCACCCGCTGCCGCGCACCTCTCTCCATGGGAGAGGTTAAGGTTAGCGAACCTACTCCACAAATTTGCAAATATAATGGTAGACGAGCCAACGCCTCCTCTCCTTTTGGGAGAGGAACAAGGTGAGGGGTATTGATGTTGACGGGACAAACTAATCATCACTTCACCCCCGCTTTAGCTTTTCCAGTATTCGGCAATTTCTTTTTCTTGACTTTATTATAGAGGCCTTTGGTATTGAGGGTTTTTGCGCCTGTAATCGGTTCTGATGTGTGGCGGGTGTTTTGCGGCCCCGGCGACACTTTGCGCCCCATAGCCAAATCGTCCAGCAATACGCCAAAATTCTCGACGTCCAGATCTTCGTAATAATCATCGCCGTCCGCATTACTAATCTGCACCATGGGGGCATTGGCACAAGCACCAAGACACTCGACTTCTATCCAACTTAATTTACCGTCTGCACTGACCGTAGTCCCGCCGTGCTTTTGCGGCCCAATCTTACTCTCACAGACTTTTTTCAAATCACCCGCACCGCGCAACCAGCACGGCGTTGTACCGCACAATTGAATATGATGCTCACCCACAGGCGCAAGATTGAACATGGTGTAAAATGTCGCCACTTCGTAAACGCGGATATAGGGCATGTCCAAATGTTCGGCCACAGCCTCCAACGCAGGGGCAGGCAACCAGCCACCCGCTTGCTTTTGCACAATCCAAAGCCCCGGAATAAGCGCCGATGCTTGTCGACCCTTGGGGTATTTTTTGACCCACTTACCAATCTCTTTTTTGGATGCCGTTGACAGCACAAAACTGTCCGGCTGCTCCTTAGCTAGCCTACGCGCACTCATTACCCATCTCCGAAAACTTTAGCCATTTCGTCCTTGAGCATATAATTAGTGCCCAAGCCGCGCTCGCCGCACCACCTTGTGGCTTCGGCAAATTCAGTCTTGGCATTGACCAATTTGCGCTCATCAGCTCTTAGCTTTCGGCCTGAAATCTCAGTAGAAAGCTTATGTTTATAACCAGAATCAACACCATCAAATTCATGCCGCATATAGGCGGCTTTGGTGGCAATGCCCGCACTGCCCTCATCATACTGGGCAATCTCGCAAGTAAAACATGCCACGCCCGCGCCGCGCTCTACGCACGTCAAAAACCTCGAACTGGCAACAACCACATTTTCCAGCGGCGCCAAGGCCACGGCCTTTGCCTGCAAGTCAGTATCCTTGACAGCCTTACTCCCACACCCAGCCAAAACCGCGCCCACCATTACAACAATACCGAAAACACCAAATTTCATCGGTCAACCTCTCCGAAAACAATGTCCAACGACCCTAAAATAGCCGCTACATCGGCCAACATATGGCCTTTATTCAAGTAATCCATGGCCGCCAAATGCGGAAAGCCCGGCGCGCGAATTTTACAACGGTACGGCTTATTAGACCCGTCCGACACTAGATAAACTCCGAACTCACCTTTGGGGGCTTCGACGGCGGTATAAACCTCGCCCGCTGGCACTTTAAAACCCTCGGTATAAAGCTTGAAATGCTGGATCAGCGCTTCCATGTCTTGCTTCATGTCGGCACGGCGCGGCGGTGTGACTTTGTGGTCATCCGACAAAACCGGCCCTTCCGGCATCATGTCCAGACATTGCTCAATGATTTTACAGCTTTCGTACATTTCTTCCATGCGGCAGAGATAACGGTCATAACAATCGCCGTGTTTGCCGAGAGGTATTTTAAACTCAAGCTCGCTATAAACTTCGTAAGGCTGCGAACGGCGTAAATCCCACGCCATGCCAGAACCGCGCACCATGACGCCGCTAAAGCCCCAGTCCAGCGCATCTTGCTGGGACACCACACCAATATCAGCATTGCGCTGTTTGAAGATCCGGTTGTCGGTCAAAAGCGTTTCAATATCGCGCATTTTCTGCGGAAACTGCTTACACCAATCCCGCATATCGTCGATCAAATCCGGCGGCATGTCTTGGTGCACACCACCAACGCGGAAATAAGCCGCATGCAGACGCGAGCCAGAAACCCGCTCATAAAACACCATCAGCTTTTCGCGCTCTTCAAAACCCCAAACCGGCGGCGTCAGCGCACCAACGTCCATGGCCTGTGTGGTCACGTTCAAAATATGCGACAAAATCCGCCCAACTTCCGACCACAAAACCCTAAGGAATTGCGCCCGGCGCGGCACCTCAACACCCATCAGCTTCTCAACCGCCAAACAAAACGCATGTTCCTGGTTCATAGGCGCCACATAATCCAGCCTATCAAAATACGGAATAGCCTGCATATAAGTCTTGTGCTCAATCAGCTTTTCCGTACCCCGGTGCAAAAGCCCAATATGCGGATCAACCCGCTCAACAATTTCCCCCTCAAGCTCAAGCACAAGCCGAAGCACACCATGCGCCGCAGGATGCTGCGGCCCGAAATTAATGGTAAATTTCCGGTCGGAGATTTGCTCTAGGTCAGTCATAAGAACCTCCCCGCAAACATCTTACCCCCTCACCTTGTTCCTCTCCCCATGGGAGAGGAGACGCTGGCGCAAATTCCATATTATTCTCATTCTTACGGTGATAGACGCCAGCATCAAAAAAAACATTCAAGGACACAAAAGCCCGCAAATCACCGCCTCCTCTCCTTTGGGGAGAGGAACAAGGTGAGGGGCTTGAATGCCAATGTGACATGCCAAGCCTTGTGCTGGAATTAATCATGAGATTACGGTCTATATTTTGGGTTGGGTCAGTCACTATTCGGCTCCCGACGGTAAAGATCAGCCGCACTCATCCCCGATGCATAGAACTCGTAAACGTGTTCAAAATTCCCAGTCAATTTCCTTTTATCCATATCCAACTGACACTTCAACCCACCCATCGCCATAGTTAAACGGGTATCAACATCCTCTTTCCCTAGGGCACCACCCTTGAAAACATCTGCATCTAACTTGCTGTTTTTTCGGTATGAAGCATGGGAACTCAAGGTCGATTTTAAATACTCAAACAGCCGCTGCCTCAATCTCTCATCATTATATCGCCCAAGAGCTTTCTTATCAGAACCACTTGTAGCTTTTGCTTCACCTGCACCAAACTCAGCATAAATTGCACAATCACCCCAAATTACTTCACCAAGCCTAGCCAATCGCTTCATGTCTTTTTTCGACATAGAACTCAACCCTGTGTCAAGTTGATATACGCCGCGCTTTACCGCAGCCTCAAATTCACCATCAGAAACATTACGAATTTTTGCCATTCTTGCTGCAAGCATTGCTTTTACTTCTGGCCGATCCAATAAAGTTGGAGATGTAGATTGAGCAACAGCCGGAATCCAAAAACAAAAGACCGTAGCACCCCATACTAAACCAATACCTGCTTTCCTAAAAAACATCACGCACCCTCCCCCTTCTCATCTTCATCCATCACATACTTAGCCCCCTCCCACGGAGACATGAAATCGAAATCTCTGAATTCTTGCGGTAAGTTCACGGCTTCGTAGATTACTGATTTGCGTTCTTCGTCGTAGCGGACTTCTACGAAACCTGACAGTGGGAAATCTTTGCGTAGGGGGTGGCCTTCGAAACCGTAATCGGTCAGCAGGCGGCGCAAATCCGGATGTTCGTCGAAGACTATGCCGTACATATCAAAGGCTTCGCGTTCATACCAATTGGCCGCCGGATAGACGCCTATCATGGTGTGGACGGGGGCGTTTTCGTCTGTAGTGATTTTGATGCGAATGCGTTGGTTTAGCTGCATGGAGAGCAGATGATAGACCACATCGAAACGGCGTTCGCGCCCCGGATAATCTACGCCGCAAATGTCGATGAGCGTGGTGAATTTACAGAGCGGATCATCGCGCAGAAATGTAATTACTGCGATAATAGCCTCGCGCCGCGCATCCAGGGTCAATTCGCCGCCCGAAGGAAAAGAGACGATGCTCGCGCCATTGAGCGAACTGTCCAGTGCGCTCAGGATATGGTCTTTGAGATTTTCAAGGTCATTGCTCATATCTAACGCTCAATATTGCCTTCTCTGTGGATTTTCTTCTGTAATTGCAAAATCCCGTAAACCAAAGCTTCCGCAGTTGGCGGACAGCCCGGCACATATATATCGACCGGAACAATCCGGTCGCAACCGCGCACTACGGCGTAGGAATAATGATAATACCCGCCGCCGTTGGCGCATGAGCCCATAGAGATTACATAGCGCGGGAACGGCATTTGGTCATAAACCTTACGCAGAGCCGGTGCCATTTTATTGGTCAGCGTTCCGGCCACAATCATCACATCGCTTTGACGCGGGGAGGCGCGGGGGGCAAAGCCGAAGCGCTCTATATCATAGCGCGGCATGGCGGCTTGCATCATCTCGACGGCGCAACAGGCAAGCCCGAATGTCATCCACATCAGAGAACCAGAGCGTGCCCATGTTATTAAGCTATCGGCGGGGGCGACCAAAAAACCTTTATCGGCCAATTGATCGGACAGGCCATCATAAAACGCATCATGGGTTTTTGGGTCATAAGTCGGGGTTTCGTTTACAAGGATATTGGACATAATCTATTCCCAATCAAGGGCCCCTTTCTTCCATGCATAGGCAAGGCCAACGGCTAGCTCGAACAAGAACAACATCACCACGGCCCACCCATAAACGCCAATTTTGTCGATGGACACGGCCCACGGGAACAAAAACGCTACCTCAATGTCAAATATAATGAACAATATGGCCACCAAATAAAACCGCACATCAAATTTCATGCGGCTATCGTCAAATGCGTTAAAGCCGCACTCATATGTGGATACTTTTTCTGCGTCTGGGCTGCTGGGGGCGAAAATCTTGGCCATCATCAAAAACGCCAGCGAAATCACCAAACCAATAGCCAACAGGATAACTGCTGGCAAATATTCCAAAAGATACGCCGAATAGGTTTCGGGAGTTGAAGAATAGACGACTTGTAGGCCAGTAAACATACCGATTATTTCACCATTTATATGCACAGGAGGACTCACTCCCCCAACAACTATTTTCGAGGGCAAACTAGGCTTGGACGCAAACAAATGCAATGCGTTATTTTGTCCAATGATCAGATTATTTTTGGGAAGAAAGCTGGCACGGAAAACAACACTATTGTCATCCCGGGTCCAGCCCGGGATGACCGCTTTAAAGGTACATGAACACATTGTAATGCGGGGTTTATGTCCCGTTCATTTTCGTTTTGCTAGAATGGTATGTTGGAGGGGTTGAGTTTATTAACCTATGAAAGAGAAAAAACATGATAAATTTCAAACAGAAAACTTTGGTAACAGTGATAGCACTATCCGGTGTTTTGGCTTTAGCAGGTTGTGAGACCACGAATGGCAATGACAATACCTTGAAAAAAGGTGCGCTCGGCGCCCTCGCTGGTGCAGCGGCTGGTGCGATTATCGGCAATAATGCAGGCGACGGCGACGGCCAGTCCGGCGCGCTTATCGGTGCAGTTATCGGTGGTGCTGGTGGTGCTTATGCGGGTTGCCGCGAAGACGGTGGTTGTGGCGCTGAGCCTAAAAACCGCACTTATGATAACGATTACAGTCGCCAACAAAATGTGCCAGCCCCTGTAAAAACGCAAAACATCGACAAGCGCCAGTTTTTTGATCGCAATACCGGACGCTATTATTACTACGACCCGGTAAGCCGCCAAGAGTATTTCGAGAACGGCGAACGCAAATACAACTAGGCTAGAGCCTTTCGCGTTTAATCGGGTTCAGTTTTAAAAATATTACCCCGCCTGTCACCCCGGACTTGATCCGGGGTCTCGTACTCGCCGCAAGCGATGAGATCCCGGGGCAAGCCCGGGATGACAATATAGCTAGGCTCAGGCTCTAGATCTGTGGCTTCACCAAAAATGCATGCAAATTATCATTGGTGTAGCGGGTCATCTTATTTAACAGGGAAAATTGATAGTTTTCGAGTGCGGCTAATTTTTGCATGGTGTTGATACCGAAATAGTTCAAATGGTCGGGAAACCTGAACCCACACCAATCTATGCCGCGCACCAACCGATTAATCGTATCGAAGTTGGGCACTTTCACATAGATAACCCCGCCCGGTTTCAACTTGGCATAACTAGCGGCGAGCACTTCACGCGGGACAGCCTCGTGTTCCAGATATGAACGCATAATAATGCCGTCGAAAAAATTGTCCTCAAATTGGGTAATGCCCTCGATTGCTGGCGCGTGAACAACATAACCCCCACGCTCCCGCATTAAAGCGTCGGAAATCTCTGCGGCTTCCTTCTCAATTTCGATACCGTAAGGCACGAACTGCTTCGGAACGTTATTAATACCGCCGCACCCCACATCCAGTACATTCCCGCCCTTGACGCGCTTTGCAATATAGGCCCATTCATCATCACGAAAAAGGTGCAGCCGCCAGCGCGTCTTGGCATCTAGCCACGCAATAATAGGCTCTTTTTGCTTACGACGTTTTTTTTCAATAGCAAATTGCTTTGTCCAAGCCATGTCCACGCTCAAGCTTTCATAATCTGGAGCCGCATCTAGATAGACCATGTCGCAGGCCTCGCACAGCACTGTATTCCATTCGGGATGGCTGAGTTTGCTCAAAGATTTGAATTTACTTATGCCGCATACTGGACAATTTCTCTTGGTTTTTTTCACGCTTACCTCTTGTATAAATGGTGCTTTTATCTGTTGTAGAAATTTAATACAATCAAAAACAACGTTATCACTCTATACAATGCCGAGATAAACCCTTGATTTCTCCATGGCTTGAAACACATTAACCCACTGTATTAACTACCTATTTTAATTAAAATACAAAACTACATCCACGGCTTAGTATCTCCTGCCATAGTGCAAGCATGGAAAAATTTACTTTGGACATAATTTTAATTTTGCTTTGGAGCCTGAACTTGGGCGCGGTGATTATTGCGGGTCTCTTAATTGAGCCAGTCGGTCAGCGTATCTGTGTATTTGCAGGTTTAACCGCGAATGTGCCTGAGGTATTTTTACATTACGGTTTTTTGGTTTTGATTCTTGGCGGTGAAATACCGAAGTCAAAAAAACAAATAGATGCGCGGACTATTTGCGTATCTAACAGCCTTATCCATGCTGGCGATTGCGGTATGGACGTCCGGGTTTTTGGTTGTGCCGGACGTTTCAATTGGCTGAAGAACAATAAATATATGCGCGGTTTCTCTGCGCTAACGTATATTCGCGAATTTTCGCGGCTATATCTCAAAGCACGGCGTTTATAGCGTTTTAGGCCGCAAATAACGAAAACAATATCCGCAGGTAAGGCAGGGCTTTACGGCGCATTTTGTGCTGGAAGAACCGAAATTCCGGCTAACCCGTAGCCATGACAGCTTGCACCTTTGCCATAAGCGCCTCACCCTGCCCTTGCATATCCTTAAACGCCTTAAGGATGATATTAATATCGTCTTTGGTATGGGCGGCGGAGAGGCTAATACGCAGGAGTGAGCTGGACTGAGGGGTGCCGGGCGGAACGGCTAAATTAACGTAAACACCCTCTTCGAGCAGCCAATTCCATTCCGTAGCCGCGACCACCTCATTGGGACGGCGCACAGCGATAATCGGGCCGGGCGGGCCGCATAAATCAAACCCAAGCTCGGTTAGACCTTTATGAAGCTGCAAACCCCGGTCGCGGAGATTATCGCGAAGTTCCGGCTTTTCGGCGATCTTGTCAAGAGCCGCCCGCGCCGCCGCTACGTTGGACGGGGTCGGTGAAGCCGTGAACATATAAGCGCGCATGGCCTTGCGGGTTATTTCGAACCCCTTGTGCTTGGAGAGGCAAAACCCGCCAATAGAGGCTAGGCTTTTGGAGAACGTACCAGAGATGAAATCAACCTGGTCGAGGACACCCTCTTCTTCGGCTAGACCGCAACCTGTGGAGCCAAATACGCCGAACGAATGTGCTTCATCAATATAGAGATAGGCACCGTGCTTCTTACAAACATCTACGAACTCGGCTATGGGCGCGCGGTCGCCGAACATGGAATACAGACCCTCGATGACCACGAGTGCAATCCCGCCGTCTATTTTGCCCTCGCTATTGTTATGACGCGTCAGTCGTTTATCCAGATCAGAAGGAGAATTATGGCGAAACCTTATTGTCGGGGCGGCGCTCAGGCGGCAACCATCAATAATACAAGCATGGCTATCCGCATCGATGAACAACACGTCTTTTGGCCCAGCAAGCGTAGCGATAGCGGCCAGGTTTGTTTGGTAACCTGTTGAGAAAATAATGGCGCTGGCCATGCCCGCATGTTTGGCGAGGGCATCTTCCAAATCCACATGTCCCGTATACGACCCATTAGCAATCCGCGAACCCGTAGTCCCCGTACCGTAATTTTTAATCGCATTGATAGAGGCATCCATACAATCCGGGTCAAACGTCAAACCCAGATAATTATTAGTGCCCGCAAGCACAATAGAGCGGTTGCCAATGCGTCCGCGCGTCGCATTTGTTATGTCGTCAAATTTAACACCGAACGGGTCAACCCCAAGCCTGTTCACCAAATCGGTACGCGATTGCAGGGTCGAGAATTTATCAAAAATATCCACAGGATTACTCTTGCGTTAACTGGCGCGTAGAGTTGACCAATTCGCCGACGGTTTTAATATCGCTAACCATTTCCATGGGAATTGAAATATCGTAGAAATCCTCCAAGCCCATGATCAAATCAAACACGGCGGTCGAATCCACTTCCAGATCCGTGACAATACTACTTTGCAGGGTGATGACATGGTTTTTTGGATTATATTGAACAAGCAGTTCACAAATTTTGTCGAAAATTTGACCGGGAGTTGGTTTAGGCATTTTTAGCTCTTTTTGGCTTTGGTACAATTGTGATTAATCATCTAGTATCGTTTGTTTTAGAGCCGATTGCAACACTGTTTGTGCCTCATTTTCAACAGGGACACTCCAGTCCTCATATAAAAATTCTTTGAGCTTGCCAAGTGTCAAATGCCCCTTGCCGAAGGCACGTTTTGTAGCACTATTTATCACTGCAATCGGGTACAAAACCGAAAGCGGTAAAGGAAATACCCGCACAGGTCGCCCGAGAGCCAGTGCACACTCGTTAGCAAATTCCGGCCAAGTGATTCTAGCTCGGGTGGCCGTGGTCACTGTACGTCCATCACATGAACCATCCAGACAAGCACGCGTTAGGAACCGCGCCAAATCGTCGACATGCACCAAACCTATTTTGCGCTTCCGCCAATTCCGCCCTCCGGGTGCAGGCAACCAGCCTTTTTTGATCAACGCATAAAACGGCGCGGTGGCCTTATCTTCAGCGCCAAATACGGCGGGGGCGCGCACAGCGACCCCCTTCATGGAACCAAGCTTGCGCGCCAATTGCCCCTCACCTGCCCGCTTAGAGCCTGCATAATCAGACAGTTCTGCCTGCTGCGCCGCCAAGGACGACAAATACACAAACCGTTTAACTTTGGCGCGAGCCGCCGCCTGCACCAAGGTGCCAACGGCATCTGCATTGATTTTGTAATACTCAGCTTTGGTGCGCGCAGTCACCAACCCAGCCATATGAATGACAGTATCTACGCCCGCACACAGGGATATTTCGCTAATGGGATTATCGAGCGTCCCCTCGATCCAATTGATATTATCGTGTTGAATGGCATTGCCGCTTGAGCCGGGACGCACCAGAGCCTTGATCAAATACCCTTGTGATAACAGTTCGCGTATGACAGCACGACCAACAAATCCTGTGCCACCCGTGAGAGCTACGATTTTCTGAGACACTTTTACGAAATGCCTCGATGTTCGTCTATTAACCGAACGGTCACATCCGCTTGCAAGTTCAGTATAGCACCGCTTAAGTACTTTTCGCGCACACGGGCGCGGCTCAATTTACCGGACGAGGTGACAATCATTGACCCGCGCGGTACGAGGATCAGAGTAACCGGAGCACCTATTTCTAAGCGGATAGCCGCGCTTACCATTGAATGGATTTCTGCTAACAGGGTTTCATTTCGTGTCCGACATTCTAATAATAAAATTATCTCTTTCTCATCGCCACTACCGCCAACAGCGAACGAACATGCCCGGCCACACCGGCTCGTGGCCGCCGCTTGGGCCGCCCACTCAATATCTTGGGGCCAAATATTGCGACCATGCCACAATATTAAATCTTTAAACCGCCCTGTGACAACAATTTTATCGCCAATCCAATAACCCAAATCACCTGTATCCAACCACCCATCATCGGTAAATGCGGCTTGGGTAGCCTGAGCATTATGAAAATATCCAGGTGTGACACTGGGGCCGTAAAGGCAAATGCGGCCAACCTTACGTTCCCCTTCAACCTTGCCCTCAAAACTGCGGACTTCAAGCTTATGTCCGGGAATAACGCGGCCACAAGCTACAAATGTACGTCTGTGTTCGGCAGGGGTTAAATCGGTTGCAGGAACAGCCTCACCAGTACGCTCAAGGCGGTCAATATCTATGGTATCTTCCAACAAGCCTTCGCCGAACGGCGAGAACGTCGCACCCAATGTAATTTCTGCGAGACCATAACTTGGCATGAAAGAACTCTCTTCAAAACCGCTATCTTTAAAGGTTTTGGCAAAAGCTTTAAGGGGTTCCGGTTGTACCATATCGCCGCCAATGCCAGCTGCTTTCCAGCTAGATAAATCCAACTCCCGGTCTTCGCGCCAACGCCGCACACATAATTCATAGCCAAATGTAGGGCTAAATGACAATGTCGCCCGGTTTTTGCTAATTAAGGAGAGCCACGTGATTGGGCGGCGGGTAAAATCTTGCGGGTCAAGATAGTCCACAGAAAGCTGGGTCATCATTGGACCAATCATAAATCCGACCAACCCCATATCATGATACATAGGTAGCCAAGACGCAGCTCTATCCCCTTCGCTAACATTAAGACCGCCACTGCTAACCATTCCGAGGCAATTCGCGACTACAGTTTTCTGGGTTCCGATAATCCCCTTGGGGGAACTGGAACTACCAGATGAATACTGGATATAGCAAGGCCCGTCCGGCCCGTGTGGACGCAATTCTCCGTCAGCCGGATAGTTGGCCAAATCTTCAAAACTAATCACCGGAATATCATTATCATTGAGCGCCGAGCTAATGATGTTCTCCATATTTGCGGGCGCCAGAAGTACGGCAAAATCACCCGTATCTGCCATGCGCTGCAACTGGCGCTCATAGCTACCGCGCCCACCCAAAGTAACGGGTAAGGGCAAGGGCGCAGGGATAACACCAGCATATTGGCAAGCATAAAACATAGTGACGAAATCAGCACTGGTGACCGCACAAATGCCGACACGATCACCAACTTCTGTCAGGGGCACAAGACGCTTTGCAGTCTCAACCGCTCGGTCACGAAGCTCCGCATACGGCAAACGGGTTTTCAGATCGCCCTTACCAGTGTAAAAATTAAACCCCGTATCGCACCTAGCCGCGTACTCCAACCCTTCGATAAGTGTTTCAAACAGTCCGCGTACCAACGGTTGCCCACGGTCTGTACTTGTCGGTGCAATCATGTATATCCCCTTGGCAACAGCCATTTGGCACAAAAATATCTTAATACCAAAATAACTCTCAATGTAAAGCACCCCTTAGGTTGCGAGGAGTTCCCTTAGCTGGGCATTCACGATAGCAAATTTAGCCAAGGACCAGCCACCGGATGCGTTGATTTTAGAATATGCTGCATCATAGGCCTTAACTGCATGGGGTTTACTATCAATGTATGTTTTGATCATAGTTTTAGTGCTCGCTTTTGCTGTGCCGCCGCCGTCAATATGTAGGCGCGCTGCATCCAACGCCAACCCAGCCTGCGCGGCATAATAGTCTTCTTCTATGCGTTGTTGCGCCAAACCTTCCCAATGGGTTTTGGGTTTGGCTTTCATGGACATAGAACGCAAACGGTCGATTTTAAAACGTCCGCCCATATCGTAGAATAATTCCGCAGACTTGCGTATCGGCCAGCCGGTTTTTTCCGTAAGTTCAACCACGTCAAAACCGGACGCCCGCGCGCGGAGTAGCGAAACATCCGCCGCCAGTTCCTCTGGAATACCCGAACGGACAAAGCGGCCAATCCGGCTCGCAACCCGGCGGCTATCATAACTGGACAGCACATTGACCCAGCTTTCATCTACATGAGTGAGACCGTCTGTGCGCCTTGCGATACGCATGTCTATGGAGCCTGTCTCACCGCGTCTGACCAGCCAACCAATAACCCGCTGCAAAACGGTCGAAATTTCTGCTTGCAAACTTAACTGGGCTTCAGCACTGATTTTGTTGTCTAGTCTATTGATGGCCGAACGAATTTTATCAATTTGCAAAACCTCATAGGCAATTGTGAAGGCTTTGGCTATATCGTCGGCGCTACCATTGGTTTGCTCAGATAGGCGCGACATAAATATTGGGCCACCAACATCTACGATTTGGTTGCAAAGCCGCGAGATAATGATTTCGCGGCGGAGGCGGTGATTTTTTAGCGCCTTGTCAAAACCTTGAACGGCGGCGGGGAAATAGTTCCTCAGCATTTGATTGAAAAAGGGGTCATCCGCCACATCTGTTTCCACCAAATCATCAAACAATACGATTTTGGCATAAGCATTGAGAACCGCAATTTCGGGACGGGAAAGTTGCCCGCCCTTATCACCAATATTTTGCATCTCTGTGCCGGAAGGCAGCCCCTCAACTTCCCGGTCAAGCTTCCCCGCAGCTTCCAGAGCTTCCATAAACCGACCATAACCATGGTGTTCTTCACGGGCATACATTTGCGCCAAGGATACCCCCCCCGTCTGGTCATAATTATGACGCAGAACCAGTCGTGACACATCATCCGTCATCTTCTCTAAAAGCTTGACACGACCGCTGGCTTTTAGCTCGCCGCTTTCAATAGCACCCGACAACAATATCTTGATATTGACTTCATTATCAGAGCAATCAACGCCAGCAGAATTGTCAATAGCGTCCGTATTTATCCGCCCGCCATTTTTAGCAAATTCAATGCGCCCTGCCTGGGTCACACCTAAATTAGCCCCCTCACCAATGACCTTGGCTTTCAAATCCAAACCATTAATTCTTATTGGGTTATTTGCTTTGTCACTAGCATCATCATGGCTCTGCGAACTGGCTTTTATATAGGTGCCAATGCCGCCAAACCACAATAACTCACACTGGGATTTGAGCAAAGCCTTCATCAACTCATTGGGCGTGACACTGCCTGCGGACAGCCCCGTCAATTTCTGGATCTCCGGTGTGAGAGCGATAGACTTGGAAGAGCGCGAGAAGATACCACCGCCCTTGGAAATCAGCTTCTTATTATAGTCCTGCCAGCTTGAGCGCGGCACATCAAACAAGCGCGCCCGCTCTTTGAATGTCTTGGCCGTATCCGGGTCGGGATCTATAAAAATATCGCGGTGGTCAAAAGCCGCCACCAAGCGAATTTTCTTGGACAATAACATGCCGTTTCCAAACACATCACCCGACATATCACCAATTCCGATAACATCAAATTCTTGCGTTTGGATGTCCTTGCCCATCTCGCGGAAATGCCGTTTGACCGCTTCCCAACCACCTTTGGCCGTGATGCCCATAGCCTTATGGTCATAACCAACCGAGCCACCGGAGGCAAATGCATCGTCGAGCCAGAAACCGTAATCAGCTGCAATGCCGTTGGCAATATCCGAGAATGTTGCCGTACCTTTATCAGCTGCGACAACCAGATACGGATCAGGGTCATCCCAGCAGACCACGTCCGCCGGCGCGACAGTATCTTGACCTTTATAGGTGTCGGTTATGTCTAAAAGCCCGCTAATAAATTGCGTATAGGCGGCAATACCCTCGGCGAAAACGTCGTCGCGACTACCACCAACAGGCAGTTTTTTCGGGAAAAAGCCACCCTTGGAACCCACAGGCACAATCACTGCATTCTTCACCTGTTGCGCTTTCACCAGACCAAGTACTTCGGTACGAAAATCATCACGCCTGTCCGACCAACGCAACCCGCCGCGCGCTACGGGGCCAAAGCGGATATGTACGCCCTCCACCCTTGGGGACCAGACAAATATCTCGCGGTAGGGTTTCGGTGCGGGTAGGGCTTCCACGGCCTGGCTGTTGATTTTCAGAGAAATAAATGGATGCGGCTTGCCGTCTTTGTCTGTAATATAAAAATTTGTCCGCAAAGCCGCTTGCAATACCAAAGCCATACGGCGCAAAGCCCGGTCATGGTCTAGGGATGCCACCTTATCCATCTGCGCAAACATTTTTTTCTCAATACCCATTGCTTTTTCGCTACGGGAATCCATAGACGTATGAGCGGACGGATCAAATTTCGTGCGAAACAACTCAAGCATAAGCCCTGTGATTTTCGGATAGCTGGCTAGTGCTTCGATTTGGACATGCTCAGACGGATCCAGCCCAGACTGCTTGCGGTAACGCGCCAAAAGCCGCAATACCGCCACCTGCCGCCAATGTACGGCTTGGGGAAGTACCAGCGCATTAAAGCCGTCGTCCTCATTTTGACCATGCCAAATCGACAAGAAAGCCCCACAAAAAGCTTCTTCGAGACCCAAGCGATCTTCCGGCGTATAATCCAAACGCATTTCATAATCATGTACCCAGGTGTTTTCCGTATCCTTAGGGGAAATATTGTAACCTGTTTCCCGCACCACATGCAGACCCATATTGTTAAAAATCGGCATAACATCTGACAGCTCAAGCTGCTGGTTTTGGCTATAAAACTTAGCCCGAAGTACTTTTTCCCCATCATCACTACGCGTATAAACGCGAACAGATGTCGGTTTTATGCCGTTCATCGCTTCAATAGCAACAATATCTTCAATGGCTTCCTGAGCGTCAAAACTGGCTTGATAGGCGGCAGAAAACGCGTACTTGTATGCACTTAACCTAGCGCTAATATCCCGGTTTTCGTGTGCTTCCGCTTGGGCTTGCAGGCCTGCACTCCAGGGCTGGCTTAAGCTGGCGACTTCCTTTTCGAGTGCGGCTAAGTCAGGATTTTCATCATTATCCGGATCCATCCCGATAATAAAGTGCACCCGCGCCATAGGAGAATCGCTGTATTGGGGATAGAAAGCCGAGACCCGGCCTTTCCAGGCCGCACTTAAACTTGCGCCTACTTTTTGGCGCACTGAGGTGTTATAATTTTCGCGCGGTACATAAACCAATACCGAGACAAAGCGGTTAAACGGATCTTTGCGCACAAACATGCGGGTACGCGGCCTGTCAAAAGCTTGTGCTACCCCGGTCGCAATCCGGTATAAATCGTCCTCAGAGCTTTGGAACAATTCATCGCGCGGATAGGATGCCAAGACAAATTCCAGGCGCTTGGCATTATGGGAATCGGGCGCTGCACCGTAACGGTGAAGTACTTGTTGGACTTTGCGTCTGATGAGCGGAACAAATTTAGGCGAACGAGCATAGGCATCGACTGTAAACAGACCAACAATGCGCGTCTCGCCAATCACTTTGCCTTGCTGATTATATTTTTTTATGGAAATATAATCCATACGCACCCGTCGATGTACCCGCGAGAACAGATTGGATTTTGCCACCGTAACCGGGTCTTTTTCGAGTAAATATGCTTCAAGATTTGACGAAATCCGTGCTGGCTCACTAGATTGGCGCAAAATCATATTTGAGCGGTCACGCAACACGCCTAGACATGATTCCTCTATGACTTCTGGGTAGCCGTAATCATATGTCTCCCCTTTACCGCCTGCTTTTTTTGCGTTGCCGCTGATATAGACAAATGTTCGTGTTCCCAAGAGAACAAAATTACCATCACGTATCCAATCGAGAAACTCTATCGCTTCGTCCAGAACATCGGGCGGAACATCGCCGTGGCGTTCAGATAACTGAGTAATATTATCTTCAAGTAAAGCTAACATTGGCTGAAAATCACTAATTACCGCGTCTAAATCATTCAGGGTTTTGACTATGCCTGCTTTGATAGTTTTGCGACCTTGGATACTTTGGCGCGGTATTAGTATTTGTATCAACGATTCGCTGACTTTTTGACCACGATTGCGCCACAGACCATCTTCATTACGGTAGCCATCAATAATCGGGTGATAAAGCGCCAAAATATCAATGCCGTGGCTGGATATTTCACTGACGATAGAATCAACTAAAAACGTCCGGTCATCCGTGATTATTTCAACAACATCATATCTGTCTGCAAGAGCGCTGACCTGAGTTATTGGCTCTACGCGCACGGAAGATGTGCCAACTTTACGGCGGTCTCCGAACATCCAGAACCCGCGTGCGAGGGCTAATATATCCTCTAACGGCAATATGAGCGCGTCGTTTCGAGATGTATCGTCATAATATGATCTGAGAAACTGCTCTGCGCCCAGTTCAAAACCGTCATTGTGATACCAGGAATCGTCGCCCATAGCTGCTTTTACAAATGCGGTTTTTGTGAATTTTAGTCCAGCCATAAGGGTGTCCCTAATTGTCTATATTATACAATTTGCACGATAAACAGGGCCAGCTGAACAGTAAATAGCTATTTTGCACCAAGATTGCTTTACTTGATACGCGCCCGGAACTTGACATCAAAGCTAGGGTCAGGGTCACCCGCAACCATAACACCGGAAGGGTTGACACATAAATAAGTAATAGCTGGGTCGTAACCAGCGCTTGGTGTATACCCACAAGCAGCAAAATTTGCTGGCGGCGAGCCGGCATTCGAATACGCGACATCGCTAGCATAGTTAAATGTCAACCCACTGCCATTATCAGTCCCCGTAACCGCCGTTGTTTCCGGCCCTCCGTCGTCTATATCACCATTATAAAATTCGATTTCTGGCGGTATTGCATCAATAATAACCACACTATCGGCGTCAGCGGCCCCATCTCCGGTATTGGTAAATCTGATGGTATAAATCACATCATTGCCCGGTATCATATACAAACCTTCAGACAATGGATCGTATATAGCTGCGGTTTTTTGCGCACCGAGTACCGCTGTTAATACCGGGCAAAAATTGAGATCGTGAATGGATATGCCCTGATTGCCAGGATTTGCAGGCGCACCACTGCCGTTCCCGTAATTTATCACGACTGTGTCCACCGCCGAGCTAAATTCCAGTGTCATATTACCATTGCTTTGCGTTGGTGTTGAACTGGCATTGCCGGTTACAACACTCCCCGATGCACTGTTGGCAGTACTTGTAAAGAGCGTCACAGGTACAGGTGAACCACTGAGCGTCCCGACAACCGTGATTTGGTCTTCAAATTGTGATGTCCCGAAATCTACATCAAAAATACTCAATTGAAATTGTGCGACGCCCGTACCTGCTGTCCCTAATGCAATAGTAACATCCGTAGTACTGGCGCGGTTTGGGGGGTTTCTCAGAAAATGCAAATCTGATTCGCCTGGTACTATCCCCCCCGTATCATATATACTTTCTGCAGGTGTCTGCCCGCCAAAATCCGGACTACTTAACAACGTCCCGTCCGGATCATCCACGGTGATAGTTATGTTTTCACCCGCCACAGTGTATGAATTACTCATCGATGCCGTCGGCCAGTCTTGGATGTCCCAGTCAAGAATTGAGGGCGCTCCCGGGCAGGACAATGTCGGCACAGCCGGCGTGACCGGGTTTAAGGTAAGGGCCGCATAATCGTCCTCCCCGGTATCACCATTGCCAGGTGTAGAGTCCGAATCGGTTTGACTGGACGTAGAAATTTCACTGATGATGGCAAAGGATCCCGAAGTATTCACAAATGCCGTGATTTGCACACTCGCAGTTCCCCCGTCGGCAATCGTCCCCGGAATTGTCCAGACATTAGTGCCGGAATTATAATCACCACCGCCATTGTCCGAAACATAGCTCAGTCCTGACGGAAGCGGCAAGGTGGCTGTCACACCATCAGCCGCAATCGGCCCCGAATTTATGACTGTATAGGTGAGGATCACATTGGCACCGACATTGGGTGTGGTGTCGCTAGCGCTCAGCGTTAGCGACAAATCCGCATCTGTTATCGCAGCAAAATATAGATTTGCGCGCTGAAAGTCCCCGGAATCCGCATTATAAAAATCGCATAAATCAAGAACCCATGTCCCCAGCGCATTTTCGCCGTTAAAGTCAGACATATTCCCAAGCGGCCGCACAGAATTCTCATAGGGGGGTGCCGATGTTCCGTCCGCCGTATTATGGGGTGCTGTATTCACGTCATTACCCGCATCATCGTCAAAGCGCACATTATAGTTATTCAGACCATTGCCGCCATCATTCGTGACCAAGGATACTGTTGTGGCAGAAGGTGATGTTAGCGTTGCTTGGATGTCACCTCGGTAAGTGTGGGTGACCAACATACCCAAGTCAACGTCGCCAATAATGAAACTATCACCAACAACAATATTGCGTATTAAATGTGTGGAACCACAAGGAGCAACAGTTTCGTTTAGCGGCGCGGAAGATGTATTTTCGAAAGGCCCCGTCTGCGCCCACGCAGTTATGGCGGAACCTATCAGCGCCCAAAGTAACACCGCCACGCTCTCAATCATTTTTATTTTTGGAAACCTAATCACTGCTCTAATCTATACTATATTGTTCTTGGATCTGTTTTTGCGCTGACTGTGCAGTAGCTTTCTGTGTATTTCTTGTAGATGTCTGGCTACGGACTGACAACTTTCGAGGCGGCTTAACCAGTAATTCACCCCGCCTTGTGATGGGGGTGCGATCAGCTATGATTGTCAACGTTCCAGCGGTTTGGCGTATGCGCATATTGATGATTTTAGCTTGCCCCCGGCGCATATCCGGATTGCGAATATGCCAAATTTGGTCGCCGTCTATGATTTCGTCCGGTTGACCATAGCGAGATTTCATTGTCGCAACCAAGTTTTTCGCACGTTCGGAGCGGGCAGGAATTTGGTAGATAATTTGGTCGGCATTCGTGTCGCTTTCATTGCTCAAACCAGATAGGGTGATGCGCCCACCACGGTCATCCAAATATTCCGATGCCCGTACACCCGCCATCAAACGCCGCCCGGACACAGTTCTCAGAGATTTCCTCTGTGGTAGATTAGCAAGACTTGAAAGTTTTTCAGGATTTTGCCCACTTCCCAATAACAAAGTAAAAGGTGTTTCGGCTGTATCTTTTTTTGACTGCGCCACAGCACTATGAGCGCTCAAAACTATAAAAACACACCCTATGACCCAAAAATATCTAACTGTTCTTTGCAAAGTCAACGCCTCAAATCCCTAAGCCGACTCCCCATAAGCCAAGCTTCATAGTCAAAAACTAAAGTGAGAGCCTTAAGAAAACAGTAATTTTGCTGTTATGCGCAGGATGTTTCAACTGGAAATTGGACAAATACAGGATTTTATGCTATACACAGACTACAGGAGATAATTATGAGTGTAAGTGAACTACTAAAAAACAAGGGCAACGCCGTATATGCGGTACGTGAAACTGCCACTTTACGTGAAGCTATAACCTTGCTTAATGCTAAAAACATTGGTGTGGTTCTGGTCACAGATAAAAATGGCCATATGAAAGGTATCTTGTCCGAACGGGATATTATCCGCAAAGCCTTAACCCGCGAAACCGGGACGCAAGAAGCTGGGTTTCGCGACGAGCTTGTCACTAAAACCATGACTAGCAAGGTTTTTAGCGTTGATGAGGACGCCAGCATCGACGCCGTTATGGAGATAATGACCAATTCGCGAATAAGGCATGTACCCGTGCTTGACGGCGACAAAATCATGGGACTTGTATCCATTGGCGACGTTGTGAAACGCAAAATTTCTGATGCGGAAAATGAAGCCGCCGTATTGCGTGATTATATTGCGACTGGCTAAAAAACCTCCTAAATCAGGACGAGTGCCGTCTTGTTATCCAAGCACGTCCGTCTGGATTGAATTTTGACCTAAACTTTGTGGGGCTTGCACCTGTTATTTTCTTAAAATGATGCCGCAAGGTTTCAGGGGTTTTTAGGCCTGTAATTTCGGCAATCTTCTCTATATTTAGATCCGTAGTTTCCAACAAATCCTTGGCAAGCTCCACCCGTTCCCGTGTTATCCATGAATGAGGGCTGAGGCCAGTTGCCACCCGAAAACGGCGCTGTAAAGTGCGCGGTGATGTATTGCAAATTTCCGCCATGCGGCCAATTTTCCAATCTTGGCCTAGTTCCTCGCGGATAGTGTCCAATAATTTAGCCACATTACCTCTATATTCATGGGCTACCGGGCGCAGTATAAACTGTGCTTGCCCACCATCCCTATGTGCAGGCACTACAAGCTGCCGCGCTACTTCATTGGCATATTCAACACCAAAATCAGTTCGGATAATATGCAAACATAAGTCAATGCCAGCTGCAGATCCCGCAGATGTCAGAATATCACCGCTATCAATATACAAAACATCCGGATTAATGGAAATATCAGGGTAACGCTCGCTCAGAATATCAACATATTTCCAGTGGGTTGTAACCTTGTGTTTATCTAGCAAGCCACACGCCGCCAATACAAATACGCCAGAACAAATGGACGCAATGCGAATGCCTTTTTGGTTAGCGTCTATCAAAGCTTGCTTCAAATCCGGCGGCACCATCCTGTCCACACCGCGCCAGCCTGGAATGATTATCAGGTCGGCGGTAGCCAATTTCGTTAAATCTTTATCCGCCTGTATGACGATATTTCCAAGCCCGCGAATTGGTTGTTTGTCTACGGCTACGATTTGACAATCATACCAGGTAGAAAATTCGGGTCGCGCCAAAGCAAATATCTCGATAGCCAAAGAATATTCAAACGTACATAACCCGTCATATGCCAATATACAGACTTTTTTATTCACTGTTTTTTCAGCAGATATGGTTTCCCCAGACATATTGAACTCTTCACTTATTGTTTAATACGCCCCACGAATTACAAACCTGTAATACACTAGCAAGGTGGAAAATAAAGGCTCCAACTGACATTTGTCTGCATAAAAATCGGCGCAAGGGCGGCGGCTTTCAATTCAAGGCTAACCTTGTCGCTTAATCCGTGAAATTTGTCCGTTTTTTTCGACTTGGACAAAGTAAACTCAATAAGTCGACCAAATTGGAGGCCTGTCACAGATAGAGCCGCTACACCCGAAGGAGGCTTGCTAAAAATCGGCATGACTTGCACTGGTAACATTATGGCTTGCTAATATATACTTTTCTTTACATGACTTGATTTAGGTCAGTTAATATGACCTAAATTGCGCTAGGAAGCATATATGAGTAAAATTTTGACAGACAGTTTTGGCCGCAATGTCACTTATTTGCGCTTGTCCCTCACGGATCGGTGCGATCTGCGTTGTTTCTATTGCATGGCTGAACAAATGGTTTTCTTACCTAAAAAAGACCTACTTAGCCTTGAAGAATTGGGCCATGTCGCAGATGCATTTATCGCGCGCGGGGTGCGTAAAATACGCCTAACGGGCGGCGAACCATTGGTGCGCAAAGGTTTTCTGACTTTGGCGGAGCATTTATCACGGCACCTCAATGCGGGACGCCTCGACGAGATTACACTGACGACCAATGCCACCCAATTACACAAATTCGCTGGACGGCTCAAAAGTTTAGGTGTGGAACGAATCAATGTCTCTCTTGATAGTTTAGACCCGCTCGCTTTCAATCGCATCACACGCGGCGGAAACCTGACACGGGTTTTAGAAGGCATAGACGCCGGGCTAAGTGCTGGACTGAAATTAAAAATCAATACGGTTGTCTTGAAAAACGACAATGCTGACGACATCCCCAACATGGTAACATGGGCGCATGAGCGCGGCATGGACATGACGCTCATCGAAGTTATGCCTATGGGCGATACGGGCGAAGACCGCTTTGACCAGTTCATCCCTGTTTCGGAAATCCGTAATAATTTAGAGAAAAAATGGGCGCTACACGATACAGCAGAGACCACAGGCGGCCCTGCGCGTTATGTGAACATTGCCGAAACTGGCGGACGCCTAGGTTTCATCAGCCCTTTGAGCAAAAACTTCTGCGCAGGCTGTAATAGGGTGCGTGTCACCTGCACTGGGAAACTATATATGTGCCTGGGTCACGGCGCCCATGTCAATTTGCGCGAAGCATTACGCGTTGGTGGCAGAGAAGCACTCAATCAATCCTTAGACCAAGCCATGATAAACAAGCCAGAAAAGCACGACTTTGAGATTAAAAAATCGGGCAATAAATCTGGAACTACTCGTCACATGTCAGCTACGGGTGGCTAGAGCAACGAAACCGAATATAGAACCACTTTGATGGGATGTGATTTGTTTTTTGCCTAGACGCGGTTCGCAGAGCGATGCTTTAGCATCGGTCAAGGAACGCAACGACGTCAAAAAACAAAGATCGCCCAAGCCATTAGTAAAGGGTTGAAATATATATTTTTTTTAACCGGGCCACTTGCTTTTACATCGTGAATGCGTCGTCGCCCCCTTGTGATGCTATGGCATCACGGCAAGAACGGCTCCTGTTCACGGTGTAAAATCAAGCGCTCAAAGTGATTCTACATTCGGTTTCGTTGCTCTAATATTTGTTCCGCTCTTTGCATGTCTTCCTGAGTATTAATATTGAAAAACGGATCAACACCGTTTTTCTTGGGAAATAGACATATTGTTGTCTCGCAGGACATCAAAAAACTGCCTACTTTGTAATCCCTCTCCTCTTGCAAATATGCACGGAGATTTGAAGCCTCGCCAACAGGCCAAAATCCGCATATTTGATGACGCCTGTTTTCCACCTGCGGCAAAACTATGCCATTACCTTGGATGTTCGCTAACATCTCTGCCAAGCAATCTGGCACAAATGGCGTATCTCCAGATATGGTTAGAACACGCTCATAGCCAAGCCGCGCCGCCCATTCCATTGCCGTCAAAATGCCCACCAAAGGCCCAAGCTTTCCCACGATTGCATCCGGGAAAATTGGCAGTCCGAATTCGCCATATTCCCTTTCTTCACCATTAAGTGCCAAATCAGAGACCTGTGGCCGCATACGTTCAATCGTGTGCGCGAGCAAAGGCTTCCCGGCCAGAGGCGCCAGCATTTTATTACTGCCAAATCGTTTGGAGGTTCCGGCGCATAAAATCATGCAAGGAAGTTTTCCGGTAGGGTGTTTTTTTCTAGCCATACACGCGTTTAACTATATATGCAGACAAATGAAAGTCGCACTTCTTGCCAGCCTGTTTTTTCTCACCGCCTTGCTTTACGCCAGTGTTGGCTTTGGCGGAGGTTCCACCTATACGGCCTTGCTGGTGTTGGCAGGTGCCAATATCCTGATCATTCCTGTAATTTCTTTGATGTGCAATATTTTAGTCGTGAGCGGCAATACTTGGCGGTATAGCCGTGCTGGCCTCATATCGTGGGCGCGTGTCTGGCCGTTCATGGTGTTGTCTGTACCTATGGCCTTGATTGGCGGGCGCATTCATGTGCCCGAAACCATATTCATTGGCTTACTGGCGCTGGCGCTTTTATTCGCAGGGCTGTCCCTGTTGTTCAAACCAGCGGTAAAACCCAACCCAAAAGCTGCAGCATCTCTAGCGCTTAGTGCAGTTATCGGTGCAGGTCTTGGCTTACTATCGGGCATTGTTGGCATAGGCGGCGGAATTTTCCTAGCCCCCGTCTTGCACCGCATAGGTTGGGGCAAGGCAAAGGAAATTGCGGCTCTGTGTAGTCTTTTCATTTTGGTTAATTCCGTATCTGGCCTTACCGGGCAATTGGTCAAGCTTGGCGGTATCGAACAATTGGAAAACACCCATCCCTATTGGCTACTCGCCCCAATGGTTATCATTGGCGGCTTCATTGGCAACCACATGAGCGTTAAGGTGTTTTCAGAAAACACCGTGCGCAAGATGACGGCAATTCTGGTTCTATTTGTCGCAGTTAGATTGCTCTGGAAATTTTCTCAAATGGTACTATCTTAGACCTATGATAAAAATATTATATTTTGGTCGCTTGCACGAAAGCGCAGGGCGGCGCGCGGAGACGATGGCTTTGCCTGAAGGTGTGACCACAATTTCCGCGCTAAAGCACTGGCTGAACACCGCTCATGAACTGGACGGCGCGTTGGACGATCCGTCTGTGAAAACCATGATTAATCAGGCGCTCGTCCACGCAGATATACCGCTGAACGGCGACGAAGAAATTGGCTTTCTCCCCCCGGTCGGTGGCGGTTGATGATAAAAATTATCGACACCCCCTTTAACCCTGTAATAGAACTTGAAGCTTTCACCAAAGCCAATAGCGATGCTGGGGCTATCACCAGTTTTTTGGGGCAAGTCCGAGGCGAAACAGGTAGCGTCCACGAACTATACCTCGAACAATATCCTGGTGTTACCAAAGCTGGCATTCAAGATGCGGTGACCAAGGCCAATACCCGTTGGACGCTTACGGGTGTGGTGGTTATCCACCGCACCGGGGCTATGGGCGTCGGCGAACCTATAGTTTTAGTGGCAACTGCGGCAATACACCGCCGGGACGCTTTCTTGTCTTGTGATTATTTAATGGACTATCTGAAGACAGAAGCTGTATTCTGGAAACGACAGACAGGTGCACACGGCACTAAATGGATAGAGCCGCGCGCAGAAGATTATAAAGATAGTGATAGATGGGACACGCTATGAAAGGCATTGACAAAACCAAAGAATTTAAACCAGTACGCATTGCCGTATTGGTGGTCAGCGACACCCGCACATTTGAGGACGACACATCGGGTGCATTATTGGCAGACCGTGTGGTTGCCGCAGGACACGAACTGGCAGACCGTAAGATATTGCGCGACGACATCCCTGCGGTTCGGGCGCAGGTCAAAGAATGGATTGATGCGGATGATGTAGATGTGGTGATCAGCTCGGGCGGGACAGGTCTTACGGGGCGCGACATCACCCCCGAAGCCGTCACGCCTTTGTTCGAGAAAACCATAGAGGGCTTCTCCCATGTGTTTCACATGGTCAGCTTTCAATCAGTTGGCCTATCGACACTAGCCTCCCGCGCCGTAGCGGGCACGGCTAACGGTACATTTATCTTTGCCCTGCCCGGCTCTAATGGAGCTTGTAAAGATGGCTGGGACAAAGTCATCTGCCCGCAACTGGATAGCCGCCACGGGCCGTGTAATTTGGTTGAACTTATGCCCAGACTTACTGAAACATGAGCAACAAACTTACACATTTCGACGACCAAGGCCGCGTTAACATGGTCGATGTTTCGGATAAAGCCGTGACGGAACGTGTGGCGATTGCTAGCGGATGTGTGCGTATGCGGGTAGAAACTTTGGCTTTGGTTAAATCCGGCACAGCCAAGAAAGGCGACGTCATTACGGTCGCAGAAATCGCGGGTGTCATGGCGACCAAGCAAACTGCCAACCTGATCCCGCTCTGCCACCCCTTGCCGATTACGAGTGCAAAAATAGAGATCGAACACGATGATAACTTGCCAGGCCTTCGGGTAAAAGCGCGTGTCAAAACCACCGGGCAAACGGGTATTGAAATGGAAGCCTTAACCGCCGTATCCGTGACCTGTCTTACTATTTATGATATGCTGAAAGCCGTAGATAAAGCCATGCAGATTACCAATATTGAACTGTTGGAGAAAACGGGCGGCAAATCCGGGAGCTATAGAAAACTGGATAGCTATAGAAAAACTGGCGGTGGCAATAATGGCTAAACTCATTTCTGTATCCGAAGCGCTTACGCTCATTGCAAAAACACCAATTTCACAAAAAACTTGCGTAATTCTCAAGGAAAGCTTTGGCCATGTTTTGTCTCAGGATGTGGCTGCCAAAGTGACACTACCGCCCCATAACGCGTCTGCGATGGATGGGTATGCAGTGAAACTAGAACCCCACCACAAATTAGGTTCCAAATTCACCCTTATCGGCGAGGCCCCAGCTGGGCGCCCATATGAAGGCGTAGTCGGCACGGACGAGACCGTTCGGATTTTCACAGGCGGTGCAGTTCCAGATGGAGCAAACCATGTTATTATGCAAGAAAATGTGCGCGCGAATGGAGATGTCATAACCCTTTCTGAGCCGACCTCCCCGGCTTCCCATATTCGCAAGGCAGGTATAGACTTCAAGACGGGTGACAGAGTTTTAGCCAAAGGCACACAAATAGGTGCCTATGAATTGGCTATTCTAGCAGCCGCTAATTGCGATACATTACCGGTCACTTTCGCCCCCAAAGTTGCTTTAATAGCCAATGGTGATGAATTGGTTGCGCCTGGGAAGATGACCAATATGGGGCAGGTCATAAGTTCAAATCCTTACGGCCTTATGCCTTTACTTAATTCTTGGGGGGCAAATACGATCAATATGGGTATCTCCAAAGATGACCCCAAAGCTATTCGGGCGCAAATTGCCAGAGCAGTCCACCAAGGTGCCGATATACTCGTCCCCATCGGCGGCGCTTCGGTCGGTGATCACGATTATATGCGTCTTGTATTTGCAGAGCTTGGTTACGAAAAAACATTCGAGAAAGTTGCCGTTAAGCCAGGCAAACCCGTTTGGTTTGGCACTATGGCCAACCAAGATTACCCACAATACATACTCGGCCTGCCCGGCAATCCGGCGTCTGCTTTGGTAACTGCACATCTGTTTTTGAAGCCGCTAATCAAGGCGCTGACGGGAGCAGCTACTGCACATAAGTTCGTCAATGCCCGCATGACCCACCCTGTAAAAGCCGCCACATGGCGGGCAGAATATATTCGCGCCCATGCCGTAGTAGACGAAAACGGGACATTACACGTCACAGCCATACCGCGCCAAGATAGTTCTTTGCTAACACCGTTTTTGACTGCGAATTGTTTTTTAGTGAGAGAGCCACAAGACCAAGCATTAGAGTTAGGCGAGCGCGCCAAAATTATGCTAATCAAACCACTTAATTAGGTAGTGTACTCATAAATTCAGGCCGCAATAACTTCACAAAAGTGGGTGAAACTCATAGGGTGAATTAAGATATTTTAATCCACCCTATGAAACTCTTTCACGCTTACTTTTGTGGGCCTTTACGGTTTACTCCCAGCAATAGCAAGATTGGTGCCGCCACAAATATCGACGAATAAGTTCCGACAAACACACCCCAAATCATAGCAAAAGCGAATCCGTTCAGACCAGGGCCGCCCCAAATATATAGAGCAAGCAAAGCTAGCATAGTGGTGAGAGAGGTCAAAATTGTTCGCGACAATGTGTCATTGATTGACATATCCAGGACTTGCTCCAGAGGCTTTTTCTTAAACTTGCGCAAATTTTCGCGAATCCGGTCGTAAACAACCACAGTGTCATTGAGCGAATAACCAACAATGGTCAAAATCGCCGCAACAATCGACAAGTTAAACTCAAGCGCCGTAAATGAAAACACGCCGATAGTCAGGATAACATCATGGGTTAGCGCCGCGACAGCGCCGAGGCCAAACTGCCACTCGAAACGGAACCAAATATATATCAACACCATTAATAACGCAGCAATAACGGCCTCGATCCCCTTTTTCTTGAGTTCTCCCGAAACCTTCGTACCCAAAACTTGAACACTTAAGGTGTTCTCAGTTTTAGCCACTTCCGGGTACAGCTCCACAACGGCGTTTTGGATGGATTTCAAGGCGACTTGCTGCGCTTTATCGTCGTTCTCGTCACCTTCGAGAGCAGGTTGTTTAGACACGGACAGGCGGATAGCTTGTACCTTGTCTTTGTCGCTTTGACCAATGGTCTGGATCGCCAACTCACCCAGACCGAGGCCTGGCCCAAGATCCCGAATTGCGCCGAGATCAGCATCGGTCGGACTTTCGTCCAAATGAAACTCCCAAACCGTACCGCCTTTGAAATCAAGACCGTAATTTAGGTTTTTTGTGGTGAACAGAAATATTGAGGCAATGATTGCCAATACGGAGAGAACCATCGCGACCAAACGAACCTTCAAAAAGGGAATTTTCGTGTCTTTGGGGAGATGGCGTACTAAGGATATATCAAACATGGGACACCTATATTGGGAGTTTTTTAGGCCGCGCATGGCGCAACCAAGTGGCAGTCATCAACCTTGCGACGACAACGGCAGTGAAAACGGACATAACAATACCAATGGACAAGGTCACAGCAAAACCGCGAATTGGGCCTGAGCCAACAAAGTACAACGTCAGCGCTGCAATCAATGTGGTAATATTGGCATCCAAAATCGGTGCGAGCGACAAACGGTAGCCCGTATCAATGGCATTGATAGGTCCGCGTCCGTTTTGGGTTTCTTCTCTAATCCGCTCGAAGATCAACACATTGGCATCAACCGCCATACCAATCGTCAGGATAATCCCGGCAATGCCCGGCAAGGTTAATGTAGCCCCCAAGAGCGACAGCGCCCCGGCGATCAACACGATATTTGTCGCAAGGGCAATATTGGCAAATGTGCCAAACCTTAGCCCGTAACTCAGCCACATAAATATGGCCACGCCAACAAGACCCAGCATTGAAGCAACTTTACCAGCGTTGATACTGTCAGCCCCAAGTTCTGGTCCTACCGTGCGTTCTTCTGCGATATTAAGCTTAGCGGGCAGTGCGCCAGCATTGAGGAGCAAGGAAAGTTCCTTGGCACTTTCCATGGTGAAGCTACCTTCAATAAAGCCGCGCCCGCCACAAATCGCACCGTTAATATTCGGAGCCGTGATGATCTCGCCGTCGAGCACAACAGCAAATGGCTCACCCACATGCTTGGACGTGAAATCACAAAATTTGCGCGCGCCTCTAGCATTATAAACAAAGTTAACAATGGGGTAGTTGTTTTGGGGATGTAATCCCTCCGAGGAACTTTTCAAATCCGCTCCCGTAACAATTTCGCGGTCAAAAACCATCATATACCCACCGCCGTTTTTCTGTGGGTAAGCGACCTTACCAAGTGGACATTGGTCATCTTCTACACAAAGCCTGAGAACAACGTCGTCTGTAACGGCAACTTGGTGAAAACCAAGTTTGGCCGTTTTGTCAATCACTGACTTAAGCTCGTCCACATTCTTAGCGCCCGGGACTTGCAGGAGGATACGTTCCGCCCCCTCTTTGGCCAAGGTCATTTCGGTTGTGCCTGACGGGTCAATCCGTTTACGCAAGACTTGTATTGATTGCTCAATTGTCCGATTGCTCAAATATTCGATATTTGCTTTTGAAACCGTCACTTTATAGCGCAGATCACTGAGCTTTTCGATGACCAGTGTTTTACCGCCGCCGCCAAGTGCATTGGCATCTACGGCGACACTTTGTTTGCGCATAATGGGAACACCTTTTTCGGCATCTGCGGCATTCTTATAAGTGACGAAAATCGCTTCGTCCCGAATGCGCAGAGTGGCCGAGACACGGTCTTCGCGTAAAGCAGCCCGCATACCTGCGAGTTCAGACTTTAGGGTTTTCTCGACACCGTCTTTAAGGTCTACTTCCAAAAGTAGATGCGCGCCGCCTTGAAGATCAAGGCCGAGATTAAGGGTTTGACTTGGAAGAAAGCCCGGGAGGGCTTCGCGCGCTTTCTCGGACAAGACGTTGGGCAGTGCAAATAGCAACCCGAGCATGATAGCTCCGAGGATAAGAGTTATTTTCCAGCGTGAAAAATGCAACATTGCATTTCTCCTTTATAATATGGGTGGGTGGTAAAGTACCGCGAATTCAATGGCCGTACTACTAGGAGGATTCCTATGACAAGCAAATGGTTTTTGCGTGTAAACAGAAAATGAAAGTCACTACTATTCAGTCAACCACGCGGGATTTTATTGGTCGACTTCCTACGCTCAAGCCAGAACGCACATTTATTATCATAGTATTTAAAAACTCGCGATTGCCAATGTTGTGCAACACATCGGCGGCATTAGGAAATTCATGCCTGAAAAATGCAGGTCGTGCTATCAACTGTTTGAGCGAATTTTGCGCTTTAGAGAAATGCGAACCCATATTACCTGAGGACAGACCATCCCCCACCCCAACACTTCGCCCTTTTTCAGAAAGGAAGGAATCCGGCTCGTTAATTGAATTGAGAAATGGAGCTTTGAGGGAAGAGTAAACCACCAAAGTGGTTACCCATCCATGCTGATATGTATAGACACTAGAGGGGGAATAAATTGCGGGTTTTGAAGTTTGCTTAAAGGGCAGGCTTGTTTTTTCGGTAAGTACTGGGACAGCTAAGCGTCTAACACTGCCTTCCAAACTTCCAATGTTTTGCCCTATTTCCAGATGACTGTTTTTACGCAGGGATTTGGGAATAATCAGACTGGCACCAACAATCACTGCCCCAAATATTAGAAGTAATTTCCAATATAGAGGTTTCATCTGCGTGCTCCCGATTAGCTAGGTTTGGTTATTTCTTCTTGTCTTTAGCACTGTCATTGGCCGCGACAGTTTTATCGACGACATCAGACAGCATGGACTTGACCACTTTAACCTTCATATTGTTACCAAGGTCAACTGTGAGGAATTCATCGGTGACTTTAATAACTTTACCAACAAGCCCGCCGCTAGTGATGACTTGATCACCGCGTACAACAGCAGACAATTTCGCCTTATGATCTTTCAAACGTTTATTTTGTGGCCTGATAACCAGAAAATAGAAAATTAGAAATATCGACACCATAATCAGAAGAAGTGGGTCGCCAAATCCGCCTGACTTGGCTGGTGCTGCTTGCATAAATAAATTTAACATAGATGTGTCCCGAAACTATGAACCCTAATTGGACTCTTGCTTTAGGGATATATAAGCGCAGCAAATCTTATTGCAATGCAGGAAAGCCGATAAATTCGGATTATTTATTGCAAGCTGTATTCGGTAGGCGTAAAATCTGCCCGGGCTGGATTGGAGTTGTTGTATCAATACTGTTAAATGCAGCCAACTCGGTGTGGGAAATACAATAACGCCGACCGATACTATATAGACTATCTTTGGGCAGCACGGCATAGGCGTTCCCGCTTCGCACCTTAATACCCGTTTGAATTGGCATAACTTGCCGGACCACGCCGAATTCGGAACGGCTTTGCTTTTCTATTCGCGGTTTATCTTGCTTGGTTAAGACCGGAACCTTTGATGCAGCGCATCGGCTGGCCGGTAGAGCCAAAGCTTGCCCGATACGGATACCTGTACCGCCAAAATCGTTCTGATTTTGGATATCAACAACCGTTACACAATTTTCCTTGGCCAGTTTATACAAAGTGTCATCTTTGACGACACGGTGAATGCGTGTATAGGTCACTGGCCGATATTCAGAAACTGTGGCTGGGGCAGCCTGCACAGAGATACTCGTATTTGGATTAGTATTTGCATAGGTAATTTGGTTTACTACTGGCGCGGCGTACAGGCTCACCTTAGCGCCAGCGTATTTATTTGTTACCACGGGAATTGTTGTCGCTTGGATTTTCTGCGCAGATGTTGTGACCGCAATTGGCTCAACGGATGAATAAGTCTCCGAAATACCGACCTGGCTGTTTACCTGCGCATTGTCTGCATTAATACGGCGAATTCGTTCTTGAAGCGCAATATCCGCAGGTGAATTAGCAATAATGACCTGTTGTTGTTCTGGAACAGCTTCGCGGACAACCGTGTAATTGTTCTGCGCAAATGCCGGAGCCGACAGTGTAGCCAAAATTGTAGATGTGATCAAGATACGGCGTATCATAATAGCCTCCCGGGTTATTAAATGTAATTCTGGAGACTATATTTGACTATTATGGTAAAAGAACGGTTAAGGAGAAAAGATAAAACCTCTACATGGATTTGGCTTTTCCGGCTTCCATGGCTGGCAACTCCATCGGTAGCACTTGGGTTTCCACTAATTTTTTGCCATCTATTGCGGCGCACACCAGATAACCCTCAACAACGGCAACGATAATACCGTCCCGCGTTAACTGGCTATGCAAGGCATCAGGGATTACCCGCACTGATGCGCCGAGCAATATCCTGTCGAACGGCGCCTGCCCACGCCAGCCCAGTCGTCCGTCGCCGTGGTGAATAACCACTTTCGCCGCCTGTTTTTGCAATTTACTTTCCGCGTACTCCACCAAAGTCCGGTAGCGTTCAACGGCATAAACCCGCTTGCTCATTTTAGCGAGCACAGCAGCAGTATAACCACTACCGGAACCGATAATTAGAACTTTGTGGGACGGTTTAACATCGAGGCTCTGGCACATAATGGCAATATCAAGTGGTGCCATAAGTGTTTGGCCGCACGGGATCGGCAATTGTTTCTCTTCGTAGCTTTCCGGCACCAATTCGTCTGGAACGAATGCGGAGCGTTTGACCAATTCCATGGCGCGCAACACATTGCTATCAGATATTCCGCGACCACGAAGCCGCATGATCATATCGAACAAGCCGGGTTCAATAAATGACACAGCTTAATCCTCGAAAAGAGCGCCAAGAACGGCTACGGTTTTGTAATGGGTGTGGTCGATATGGATGGGTGTGACCGAGATATAATCATCGTACACTGCACGCAAATCTGTGCCAGCCGCCGGATCCGACTTGGCGCCTTTATAGGTTAGCCAATAATAATCACCGCCGCGCGGATGGGTGCGTTTGTCGATATTGCTCATCTCGAAATCCCGCCGCCCTTGGGTCGTGACGCGTATGCCTGCGACCTTGTCATCTTTGACATCGGGGAAATTTATATTCAGGACAACATCCTTAGGCCAACCATGCTTTAATATTTTTTTTACGAGCTTAGGCCCGTGTTCTAATGCGGCTTTCCAGTTCACTCTGCCCTTATTGTGGTTATAAAACCCGCGAGCCTGTGACAAGGATATGGACGGTATCCCCATTTGCATGCCTTGCAAGGCTCCGGCGACCGTGCCAGAAAACCCTATATCCTCGGCAATATTCTGGCCTCGGTTCACCCCAGACAGCACCAAATCCGGCATATTATCCAACATAATTTCGCGCAGTGCCACAATCACGCAATCGGTTGGTGTACCGGAGACGGAATAGGTTTTATTGGCCAGCTTGCGGGCAAATACAGGATTATGCAAGCTTACGCCGCGCGACGCCGCAGATTGCTCGGTGGCCGGCGCAACAATCCACACATCATCACTAATCGTATGCGCGATTTCCGCAAGAATTTCCAAGCCGTCCGCAGTGACACCATCATCATTTGTGAGAAGGATACGCATGTTAATTTACCTCTCCCAATATATATATGGCCGAAATAGTGCTCAATCTCTGACACCTTACCCCCTCACCTTGTTCCTCTCCCCAAAGGAGAGGAGACGGTGTGGAAACAGTTTTTTTTATTTCAAGTGTTCGGTTTTGTTTTAACATTTTCACCCTATGTCCGAGATAATATTGGTATTTGCGGCACAGTCTCCTCTCCCGGTGGGAGAGGAACAAGGTGAGGGGCTTGGATACCAGCGAGGCACACCGCGCTCACAACAATGATGATTAGACATCAATTGACCACCTCAACCCCGCCCATATACGGCACCAGTGCCTTGGGAACGGTGATGCTGCCGTCTGCATTTTGATAATTCTCCAGCACCGCCACCAAAGTCCGCCCTACGGCCAAACCAGACCCGTTGAGCGTATGGACAAATCTATTGTCTTTCTCTGCGTGTTTATAACGGGCATTCATGCGGCGGGCTTGGAAGTCCCCGCAATTGGAGACGCTAGATATTTCTCGGTAGCAATCCTGGCTCGGCAACCAAACCTCAATATCGTAAGTCTTACGCGCCCCAAAACCGAGATCCCCAGTACACAATTCAATCGCTTTATAGGGCAGTTCCAGCCGTTTCAAAACTTCCTCGGCACAACCAATCATGCGGGCGTGTTCGGCTTCGCTGTCTTCGGGCTTTACAATAGACACAAGCTCGACCTTGTTAAATTGGTGTTGGCGGATCATCCCCTTGGTATCCCGCCCAGCCGACCCGGCTTCGGAGCGGAAACAAGGTGTATGGGCGGTTAGACGCAGGGGGAGTTTTTCCGCATCGATGATGCTTTCGCGCACAGTATTGGTCAGGGAAATTTCTGATGTTGAGATCATGTAGTGATCCCCTGTGGTCTTGAACATATCTTCTTCAAATTTAGGCAATTGCCCCGTACCGTAAAGCGCATTGGCGCGCACCAAAACGGGCGGCACCACCTCTGTATATCCGTGTTCTTCGGTCTGAATATCTAGCATCAAAGCCGCAAGCGCCCGGTCTAGCCTTGCCAATTTACCACTAAGAACCACAAAGCGCGACCCGCTCATTTTGGCGGCGGTTTCGAAGTCCATCATAGGGGCGTTGGGAGCTTGGAGCGCCAGTCCTAAATCGTCATGAGCCTTAGGTTCAAAATCAAATTTTCTTGGCGCACCCCATATGCGCAAGTCTACATTTTCGTCCTCATCGGCTCCGTCTGGCGCATTGTCGGCGGGTAGATTTGGCAGCCCGGCCAAAAGGCTTGTGAGTATGGCTTTCTCTGAGGCAATTTGTTCGTTCATCATGGCAATGACGTTCTTAGCGCCTGCGACTTCGGTCTTTAGGCGCTCGGCTTCGTCTTTGTCGCCGCGCCCCATGGCCGCTCCAATCATTTTAGACGCTTTATTGCGCGCCGCTTCGGCTTCTTGCTGTACCTTGAGGGCTTGGCGCACCAAGCTATCTTTGTCGAGAATGATTTGAGCTTGCGGTTCCAGACCGCGCCTAGCCCATGCTTTATCATAAGCATCAGGATTTTGTCGAATGGCTTTTATGTCGTGCATTTTTATCTCTTTAGATGGTTTGAAACAGGCTATACAGAAGCCCGGCGCTAGCGGCAAGAACAAAGCAGACAGGCGGCAGTATTATGAATAATTCTCTTATCACTTGTCTTTCTTTTTTTGCTCCTTAATCAAATCCGCTATTTCGGGATCAATGATTTTATCGCGTTTCACATCAAATATCCGGCGTAAGAAACCCGGCGTCAGAGCCGATAGTGGATTGACGGCGATCTGAGTCTTGGCGAACGGGCCTTTGACTGAATAATTGAGGGCGAACACGCCCTCGCCTTTCTTGCCGACTAGAATATCGCCGAGCACTGGAATGTCGCCGAGGATGGAGTTTACCGTATAGGACGGCACTAGCACTCCGTTAAAATCTACAGTTCTTGATGTAATGCCAATATCTCCCTCACCCGTTAGGCCAAGAGCCGGCCCGGAAGCACGACCCTCTCGTATTTTCAAAACACCGTCCTTGAGCGCGAATTGCATCTCCATTTCGTTGAATTTAAGCCCACCACCACTGAATGTATCTGAAAGGCCTTGCAAGGAGGCAAGCGAAAGTATTTGTGTGAAAGCGGGTGCGCGAATCAATGTAAATTTTTGCAGCTTCATTTCACCCGATAACCCGCCCTGCTTACCTGCAGGCGGCAGTTTCCCGTCTATTTGCAATATACCGCCTTCAATATTGCCAAGCCCGAGAAAGTTGAGCATAGCCACCGAAGCATCTGGTACTTCTACGCGCACTTTGCGCATGCTTACATCGCTGTCGCTGGTGATTTCGGTTAAAAACACGCCGCCTGGCCTTAACCCGGTTAAGCTTGCATTAGAGATGTTTTTTCCTGATTGGGAAAACCTGATATTTGCATCCGCTAAAGCATAATTTTCTTCCAATGCGAGTTGCTTAAGTTTAGCCGTCAACTCTACTGGGAACGCGACCGAACTGGACTGGGTATTGAACGCCTTGCTCACCCACGGTTCTATATTCAAATAACTGCCGTCCACAGCTACAGACAATACACCATTTCCTATTGGCCGCGCCGAAATATTAGCATCAACCAATCCAGCAATTTTAGTGGTCGGCAAGTCTAGGGAAATTAGCTGGAAGTTTTTCGCCAAAGCTACCGCCCCTTTAATACCCAACCCCTCTGAAATTATTTCTAAATTATCAATACGGCCACCTCCCACGGGGTCTAAAGTAAGCCGCCCAGCCAACGTGCCATCAACATCTGTAGGTTTGTGCCAAAGGCTACCAATATTGATGTCAGCTTGTTTGAAATTGGCAAAAATATCAGCTTGATTACTGGATACACCATCCCATTCACCGCTGATATGCAAACCAACCTCGCCGCCGAAATGGCGGCGTAACCCTATTCCAAAAGCGTCCAAATCATTCCGGGTTATCTTGCCAACGAGCGTGTAGCTTGCGGGCGTATCTCGGAATTCAAGTGGCTTTTGCCAATCCAAAACGGCTTGCCATTTACCCAGTTTTACTGGCCCAGAAATCGTGATCGCTCGTTTATCTGCTTGCAGGGAAATAGTCCCGTCGTTCAATCTTTGATTGCCTATACCAACAGGGATTCCAACCCCCGTGAACTGACCGGACAATTCATAGAGAATTCGTTTTGGGTCAAATTTCACCAATAGTGGTCGCGTGATATGCATATCAATTACGCCTGTACCATCAAAAGCAGTGGAATCCAGACCAAATCTATTGGAAACCTCAAAGGGCGGAAAATTACTAATCCTGAGCATTTCGCCAACACTGCCTGTAGCCTGCAACGCAAGTGTAAAATCTCCCCCCCGGGGACTCAATTTAGGGATAGTGACCTTGCCATTGTTCAGGCTCAATTCGTCTACATTACCTTTGGTAATATGAAAGTTTAGCTTATTACCCCGTAATACCCCGTACCCTGCCCCATTCCGCAGCCAAGGCATTTGGGGTATATATCGGACGACGACATTATTAGCATCGAATTGCACTTTTAAATGCTCGTCAGCAATTCTTTTGTTTTTGATGTCCTGAGCATCTAGCGCAGCATGGATTTTAATATTTATAACGCTTCCCGCTCGCAAAGAATTGGCCACCCAATTTCGTCCCCCGATGACGAAATCCTTTGGCCAAAACCCCAATAATTGCTTGCGATTAACGGCACCCCTGATGTTTCCGTCTGCGGTAATGTTGGTGAAATTCCCGGCATCATCACGTTTCAAACCAGCCGAAATATCTGTTTTAAATGCGCCAAAATCCAAAGCAAGTTTACTGAAATCCACACTTTGCTGATCCCAATTATATACCCCCGTCAACTGACTGGAGCCAACCGACACCGGTCCATCAAACCTAGTCCCAGGGTTCAGGCGAGCTGACTTGATGTCAACATTAAACCCAATATCTTGCAAAAAGAAACCGAGAACACCGCTGGACGGATTGTCTAAATGGCCTGACGCGACAATATCCAGTGCCTCACTTTCCACTTCGAGCATTTGTATAATTATCTCTTTAGCGGATGCCCCGTAACTGGCTGCGATACGTGCATGGGTAAACGGTTTGTAACTCGGGCCAGTTTTCAGGCGCCCCTCCCCGGCAATCAGGTTCACTTGTAAGTTCTCTACGCCAACGCCGCGTTTGGTAGAAATAATAGCGTTCAAATCTATTGGAGCTTCAAGCCTAGATAAGATTGCTACCGGCCCACGCTTAGGCGCTATTCTGGCCGGAACAAGATTATTAACATCAAGGCTTACATTAAGAGTTTCTAAATCGGGCGTAGTTTGTATTTCCAGATTAAATGCGGCCTCATTGTTGTTGCCCATAACAAGAACGCCAACTGCATCCATCCACACTTTCCCGTCATTATGCGAAAATGACCCGCTTAAATCGTTAAACTGCACGTCCAAACTATTGAATTTATCTTGAAAATAAACATCTGCCGCAGTCACAGTAATATTTTCAATTTGCCCAAATAGATCGCCCCCCTCAGAGACTTTATCGGTTTGCCAAATGGCAGCAACATTTCCCAAAGTTGCGGGGGTGCCCAGAGAGACCTGCATAGATTTATCCGTACTGCGTACAATTGTTAATGCGCCACCATTTATGCTTAAGCTGACGATTTCAGGCGTTACGAATAAGTTGTTCTTGATACGAAACTTTCCGCGAACATCCTTTATGGTCTGCCCCGTACCGTCCGCAGAAAGAATGTGTACCCCCTTGGCTAGTATTTCGACCACCCCTTGCTCCTGTATCCAGCGGGCGGAGTAGCTGTCGATTTCTGTAGTTTTACCGTCAAATGCTTGGGAAAACCAATGTTCATAATGGGGTTTGACAAACTCTAGATCCACAGAAGTCCGTGTCATCAGCAATGCCAATCCCGCCAACCAAACCAAGGCAAGCGTCATAACGACACTGGCAAATTCCAGGCCAATGCTAACAAACCAAGACCGAATTTCAGGCTCTATATTGTCTTTTTTCTTTGTCGGCTTGTCTTTGCCTGTTTTTTCACTCATAGCAAAATCCAAGTATTATAGGAGAATGTTTTGGAAATTGAACTAACACGGGGAAAGCTCGCACCGGATTTCACGTTGCCGACAGCCGAAGTTGGCAAAGGCAATAGTGAAATAACGCTATCAAGTTTACGCGGAAACATGGTTGTCCTGTTTTTCTATCCCAAAGATATGACGCCGGGTTGTACGACCGAAGCTATAGCGTTTACGTCCTTGAAAAAAGACTTTGATACACTTGGCGTTAAAATAATAGGAATTTCCAAAGATTCTGTTGCCCGCCATGACAAATTCATAGCCAAACACGATTTGAAAATGATTTTAGCCGCCGACGAGGACGGTGAAGTTTGTGAGGCTTACGGCATTTGGGTTTTGAAAAAACTTTATGGCCGCGAATATATGGGCATTGAACGCTCTACATTTCTCATAGATGCCGACGGTAAGATAGCCCAAATTTGGCGTAAAGTTCGCGTTAAAAATCATGCGGAAGCCGTATTGGAAGCGGCACAAGGCACCCAATAATGACGGTTAAAAATCTGGCCATTGCCGTACTAAAGAGCGCAGAGCCTGCCGATAAAGTCGCTGCGGCTCACTTTATGTGCGCACAATGGAAAAATAAAAACGTTAATATCTCAAATATTCACGACGCAAACACCCCTGATATTCCGGGCAGACCTACACTGCCGGAACTGGTTGATCCTAGGGATGTCAAGCGAAGACGCATTGGTACACAGGCAGGGCGCATCGCTCTCTTGCATGCAATTGCTCATATAGAATTTAATGCAATTGATCTCGCCGCAGACATGGTGGCGCGCTTTGCCAATAGTCCACGCATTGCGGATGATAAACGTAGAGAGTTTATCAGTGACTGGGTCGGCGTGTGCGCAGATGAAGCTCGTCATTTCACCATGATCAACGAACGCTTGCTAGAATTGGGTAGCCATTACGGCACTTTGACAGCCCATAACGGTCTTTGGCAAGCCGCGCTGAAAACTTCTCATGACCTGGCCGCCCGCTTGGTCATTGCCCCTATGGTGTTGGAAGCCCGTGGGTTAGACGTAACGCCTGGTATGATTGAAAAATTGAAAAGTGTGTCGGATGTAAAAAGTGCCAAAATTCTCGGCATTATCTACGACGAAGAAATTCCCCATGTGGCGGCAGGCACACGCTGGTTTACGCATATTTGCGACAGAGAGAATAGCAATCCTGAAAACACTTTCAAAACTCTTGTACAAACCTATTATAAGGGCGCTTTAAAGCCACCATTTAACGACGCAGCCCGCAGTTTAGCCGGGATGCCGACTTCCTTTTACCAACTATAGATAGGTGATTACACAACATTCACCAAAAATATGTTTTTTTCAAATATAAGTCTGGTTTTTTCTTGAAAACTTGTTAAACGTTCTGTCTTATAATCACGAGTGCCATAAACCCGGGGAACTATGCTAGATATTTCGCAATCAAGTTTACGAGAACATATGTTGAAAACGTTCCCTGAACGCCAGTTCATTCACAGAACCGGGGGACGTGTGGACTATTTCATTCTGACAACCCGTGCGCAAATATCCATTTCTGCGGCTGCATTAATGGTCGCAGCTTGGTTTTTGTTTACATTTTTCAATGTTTTATGGGGTCAAAGTCCCCTGCGCTCGTCGACCAAGGAACTCATGGTGCAAAAAGCCCAATATGAGCGCTATCTGGTCGATATTGAAGCGCAAGAGCAAGACGCCCGCGCTCTATTAATCCAACAACAAGAACAGTTTGAATTGGCCGCTCAACATTTTGAAGACAAGCACAACACAATCGTCAACATGATCGCCAAAGGCGGCATAATCCCGACGGATGAAGAGTTGAATTCGACCAAATATGCTTCAAGCGAAGTCCTTATGGCACCCACCATTGCAGATGTCATCGAACGCCAACCCCGCATCAAATTTGATCAGCGCGGTAGCTTGACCACAGGCACTATACTGGATGCTTCACTGGTAAACCTTGAACTAGACCAAAACAAAATACTGAATGATGGTGAGCACAAAATCCAAAGCCGTATCGAAACGGCAAGGGCAATATTACGGTCTACCGGCCTTCCTCTTGAGAAAATCTTGCAAAATGGCGGCGGCGGCATGGGCGGCCCTCTCGTCGAAATCGGTGACAAAACAATGCTTAAACCTGGCGCTTTTTTACCGCGACTTGAGGCGATAAAAGCCCGCTCAACTGAAATAGAAGCACTTGAGAAAGCACTAAACGCAGTGCCGCTTGCATACCCAATTGACGCAGAGAATTATGTGACCAGCCAATACGGGCGTCGAAAAGACCCGTTTACCAAGCGTCCAACCATGCATTCAGGCATGGATATAGCCTCCTACAAACTAGCACCAATTATTGCTACGGCAGACGGGAAAGTTAAATTTGTCGGTAGGCGAAACGGTTACGGCCTAGTTGTAGAGATAAATCATGGTCATGGCTTTATGACCAGATACGCGCATCTTGAAAAAACTTATGTGAAGCGCGGGCAAAAACTTGAAAAAGGCGAAGAAATCGCTGGCATGGGGTCGTCGGGTCGGTCTACAAGCACACACTTACATTATGAAGTTCTGTTTGAAAACCGTACCTATAATCCAAAACTATTTATGAAAGCCGGTCAATATGTTCAGTAAAAACCAACCCTCTGCGAAGCCCGCAACCAGCAAGCCATCGGAACCTGGCAAAAAAGTCCCACCCCCTATGCGTGCTAAATCCTCAAACGCCCCATCAATTCTTAGCCGTGACCTCGTTATCACAGGCGAAATTAGTACGGACGGTGATGTACAAGTTGAAGGACGTGTAGAGGGCAATATTAAGGCATCGAACCTCACCATTGGTGAGCAAGGCTCGGTCAATGGCAAAGTCACGGCAGGCAAAGTTTTAATTCGCGGTAAGGTCACCGGAAAAATTGACGCAAGCACTATCGAAATGGCTGAAACTGCGAATGTACTTGCCGACCTCGTGCAAGATCATTTGACAATTGCTAACGGCGCTTTCTTTGACGGTAAATGTACCCGTAAGAGCAAACCTGCCGGCGCCGCAAGCAAACCTAAAGCTTAATCATTTTTGAATTGCGGGATTAGCTCTAAGACTTACCATCTACCAAGCTATTTAACCAATCCGAAATTTCACCCATAGCCGCGCTTGTCGCGCTGTCTTGTGCATCAACAATTGCGGAGACTGTCTTGGCCCGCGCTCTGATTTCTTGGCGCGCGGAGTATTTACCCATCAGTTCACGTGTTTTGGTATCTGTTAATGTAAGATCTAACTGCACCAAGGCTTTGGGAGCTGCCTCTTCTCCGTTATCAAATATGGCTTCAAACCGCCGTATTTCTATGTTCAGCCGATAATGTGCCCGTATTCCCCCCTTTGGCATAACACCAGTAATCTGTTTATTTGACGCCAACGCATCAATGAGGGCTAGCTGTATTTGGTTCGGTACAGGCTCCGCCCAAAGCGCACCGCCTGCGGCTGTTAAACGACGACCATCTGGCGATAATACAATGTCCGTACCACTTAATGCGCGCGGTGCTTGCGGGAAGCCGATATTAATAACTATTTTATTTTCAACTGACATTTGTGATGAATTAACTGGTATGCTCAATCGATAAACCGTTGGGGCGGACTTTGGTTTTGGCAAAAACGACATGCAAGACGAAAAGCCGAATACCATAACTATGGTGGCAGAACCACCAATGATGCGGTTTAAATATTTCATTGTGGCAACTCCGTAATTTCTTTCTCCTGACCAACAATAAACTCAATTGGACTACGTTCGAGATCAGCGGACACTCGGTTTAGAGAATCGACAAGGGTTTTTAAATCCGCCATAGCCAAAGATAAGTCCTGCAAGCCAGTCGTCGCGAATTGATCTAGGGTTTTGCGTGCTTCTTCCGACAACTCCCGACCATCTTGAGCTAATAATGCGTATTCCTCTAGAGTGTTTTCCGCCGCCTTTAGGGCTTTTTCAGCCTGTACAAGCACATTGTTGACGCCGTCGCCTGCGAGCAATTTTGATACATCTTTGGCAGTGGTGTCAACCGCCAAAGATGCTGTAGAAAAATCGAGCGCAGCTTGTTCAACCACTTTCATAAACTCGTCAATACGTTCACTAGTTATATCAACTCCAGCGACCTTGCTCGTGATAATATTGATATTTGCCAAAATACTGTGTAAATCTGCCACCGCCTCAGGGCTTAGGATATTTACGGCGCGCGATAGAGCTAAGTTAACATTTTCAATAACCGACTCACTCCCACCAAGTAGATTGTCAAAGGTACTGCCGCGCCCTTCAATGTGGGGGATTTCATCACCCAATGCAGTGAAATCAAACCTTTGTCCCGATTTGCCAGCATATAATTGGATATAACTAAGGCCCGTTAGGCCGAGCGGTTCATTTTGTGCGTAACTATCTATGTGAACGGGCGTGTCCGCCTGAACCTGAATATAGACAAGGACTTTCCCCGCATCATCTTTATCGAGGATGGTTTTGGTCACCTCACCCATTTTCAGGCCGTTAAACCGTACTTCGCTACCAACGGCAATACCGCGCGGCGGGGTGACATATTCGACAATATAATGGTCATATTCGTCATCAAATTGACGACCGCTGATATATGAGAAAAACGCCACAATGCCAAATAAGGAGACAAGGACAAAGGCACCTATAACAGCGAAATTTGCTTTACTTTCCATATGTCTATACCTGCCCTTTGGCTCCGCTAATTTTGTTCTTTGTTCCCGGCGGCGCGTGAACGAGGGCCGCCAAAATATTCTGCCACCCATGGGTGATCATATTTCACCACTTTATCCAGCGGTTCAGCAATAGCAATATGTTTATCAATCAACACAGCCACCCGGTCACAAGTCTTGAACAATGTGTCCAGGTCATGTGTGACCATGAAAACGGTAAGATCAAGCGCATCACGAAGCTCTAAAATCAAGTCATCAAATGCATCCGCACCTACGGGATCAAGCCCTGCCGTCGGCTCGTCAAGGAACAGCATTTGCGGATCCAGCGCCAAAGCACGCGCCAACCCTGCTCTCTTTTGCATACCGCCCGACAAATCCGAGGGAAACAAAGTGGCAGCTTTTGGCGGTAAACCCACCATATTAAGCTTCATATCGGCCAGTTCACGCATGAGCGGCACGGGTAAATCTGTGTGCTTACGTAGGGGCACCATAATGTTTTCACGCACATTCAACGACGAGAACAACGCACCGCCTTGAAACAACACCCCAACACGGGTCTCAAATGCCCGTAAATCTTCTTTGCTGAGGTTCTGACGGTTGCGACCAAAAATTTTAACCACGCCAGCTTCTGGTAGTTTTAGCCCCAGCAATGTGTTCAACAGCACGGACTTACCGCTCCCCGATCCGCCAACAACACCGAGGATTTCCCCTGCCCTTAATTGTAGATTGAGATGCTCGTGAATAATATTAGACCCAAATTGAGACTTAATATCTATGGCTTGCACCGGGACGGTTAAATCCAGCTTATCATAATCAACGACCGCCATTACACACCCATCTTTAAGAATAACATGGCAAACATAGCGTCCAACATAATGATGGCAAAGATGGCTTGCACCACACTTGTCGTCGTCCGTTTCCCTAATGATTCGACAGAACCGCCAACAGCAAGGCCATGGCGGCAACCAATAATCGCTATGATTAAACCATAAAATGGTGCTTTTCCAATACCCACCCAAAAATGGTTGATAGAGACAACTTCGGTAATGCGCGCCGTAAACAATATTGGCGATATACCTTGTGACCAGGCAACAACCATGCCGCCGAGCAAGCCCGAAACCATGGCGAAGAATGTTAATATCGGTGCCGAAACCAGGCAAGCCAGCGCACGGGGCGCGACAAGTGTTTCGCCAACATTAAGCCCAATAACTTTCATAGCGTCAATTTCCTGGCGCATTTTCATAGAGCCTATCTCTGCGGTAAAGGCACTATTCGAGCGCCCGGCCATAAGGATTGCCGTAATGATAACGGCAAATTCACGCAAGACGCCAATCCCGACCAAATCAACGACGAAAACTTGGGCGCCAAATGCTTCGAGCAAGTCAGCCCCCATGAAAGCCAAGACACAACCAATAAAAAAACTCAGCACGGCTACAATGGGGAGTGCATCAAGCCCGACGCGCTCGATATGGGAAACCACGGACTTCCACCGAATTCTGTGGGGCTGAATGATAATTTTCCCAAGGACTGTCATAAAGAAACCGAAAAACGAGATAGTTTTATAGGTTTCGGAAATGCCGCGCACAAAGCCCTCGCCCAATCGCGTTAGCGGGTCATACCAAGGCAGTGGCGGCAACATAGCAACACCAGCTTGGGCTTCGGCAGCAGTATGGATCAGCGTTCTTTGCCCCAGCGTGGCATTTTGTACGCGCCACATCCGGCACAAGCCATCATGACAACCGATAGTACGTGCCAATATAAAAGCCCCCGCCGTATCAATCATGTTCAGCTCTTTGAAATCGAATATAACGCCGCCAAATTCGTCATCGTCAACGCCGTAATCTTCGCCAGAAGACTTAACTTGTCCGTAGCCCAACGCCTTCAAATCCGTTTTTAAAGCCCTGTCGATAGATTTAATCGTATGCAAATTCCACCGACCAAAGGCATGAACTATTAATTGCCCCTCGTCGATTTCCAGCCGATAAGCCTCATGGCTATTTTGTACGGTTGCGCTCATGCACCTACCGTGCAAATCCTAGGGCAAAGGTCAAGGGAAAGGGCATGAAATGTATCAATTAAAAGTGACTATGCAGAATCGGGTATAATGGCGCAGTCATTTGGCCTGCAAGGTGAGAATTTTGGGTTTAAGAACGTTTCGTAGACGCCCTGGCCGCTATTTGCAAACGGATACGGTCGCCATAAGCATCGGTTACAGTTTTTAAATCTTCAATAGAACTTGATAAAGAGGTGTACTTTCGCCTGATTATAAAATTTGAGGACGTCTCTAAGGCTTTGCCGAATCCTGTTTCTGCTTCGCGTGCAACCAAGAGTGCGGCTTCTAATTGCGACAACTCCGCGCCTAGATCAGCCATATCTTCGGCCATAACCAAAAACACTTCAGCCGCTTTAGTGGTTTGTTTTATTTGAGCTTCAGCATCGGTCAAATCAGCAGATAATTGCCGTGTGCTAACAGCCATTACAGGGGTAATAGTGCTTTGTTCGTCCGTTTCAAATCCGTTTAACAACACATTTGTTGCAGTTTGCGCCTTGTCGTTTGGGTCGCTTTTGCTCCAACCTTTAGCCTTAAACATACTCGTCAGGGAATGGGTTGCACGTTCAACTACATTATGTTCCGGCTTATCGAAAGTTTCTTGCGGTTGGTTAACAACAATCTGCGTTAAATCAACGGTCGAGCAAGCCGTTAGGCCAGCGGTGAAAATCATTGTAAGGGCTGTTGTACAAACTTTCGTTAACTTCATAGTCATTCCCGTTCCAGCTTGCGCCGTTGTGATTTATATTGGACATTCTTAATACAGTAAACTGAAAGCAACATGAACATCCCTTTTAATGGTTAATATTTTGGACAGGCCGGATATGCAAGTGTGGATGTCAAATATAACTGTTATTGAGATTCACGGTTCTTGGTACGGCTCCAAACCAATGCAGCAACAATAAAGAGTGCTAAAACCACCAAACGCCTGAAATCCCAAGCCTCCATAATATCCGCGCCTGTTCTCCCTGCAAAATACTTATCCCAAATGCCCACCAGTAACACGATACCTACGAAAAAAGGAGCGACAAAGCGTACCAGCACAATCATGAGTTTCTGTAGCCTCGGTGATACGCCGTGCATTTGCTCATTGACCATGGCTTTTTTCATGCGCCACCCGACAAACAAAATAGTCAATAGCCCAGTCAGAGGCAACATAACGGCTCCAGTTAACTCGCCGTCAATGACGTCCATAAATCCAGCTAGATAAATCGACCCAAAGCCAAGCAGCCACATGGCTAACCCGGCCATCGATGCTGCAACTACTCGTCTCAACTTGAATTTTTCAGCCACCCAAGCAACTGTCGGCTCCAGCAGGGAAATAGACGAGGTTACGGCAGCAAAGATGGCCAAGAAGAAGAACGCAGCGCCGATGAAATTACCGCCCGGCGCTGACGATAGTGCCACAGGTAAAGTCTGAAAGAAAATCCCGGCTCCTGCCGAGAAATCCAGCCCGTGGGAAAACACAATTGGAAAGATTGCGAGGCCCGCTATCAAGGCTACAGCCGTATCGGTCAGGCCGATAATGATCGCCGATTTCGGAATGCTGATGCTTTTGGGCAAATATGAACCGTAGGTGATCATGATGGCACTCCCAAGCCCGATGGAGAAGAACGCTTGCCCCAACGCCGCCGTTGCGACTTTCGGCGTAATGGCACCGAAGTCCGGTGCAAACAGGAATTTCAGTGCTTCCGCAGAGCCATTGGTTTTCTTGCCGTCCACCATAACTTCCGTGCCAAAGCCGGATACCAAGCTATATAATGATAGAGCAATCAGCAAAACAAAGAAGATTGGCATCAGGATTTTCGAGGCCATTTCAATGCCTTTATTGACACCGCGCGCTACCAGAAACGTTGTGAGCACGGCAAAGCCCGTAAAAGCCAGTAAGACATTTTTAGGCGCATCTGTAATTTTCTCAGGGGTTTCCACCATATGGCCAAATTGCTCAGCTATTTGTGTAGCTGATTGCCCCGTAAAGCTTCCGGACAAAAATTTAGGGATATAAACAATTACCCAAGCGGCAACAACGCAATAAAAACTGACAATCATAAAAGACGCGGCCATACCGGTTACACCCAGCACGCTCCACCCACCCGAAACACCTGATTTTTCTGCAATATCATCAATACTTCGAATAGCACTGGATGCGTTTCCGGCACGGCCAATAATAAATTCGCTCATCAATACCGGAATACCAATGAAAATCACACAGGCCAAATAGATAATAATGAAGGCGCCGCCGCCGTTTGAACCAGCCTCAGCGGAGAACCGCCAAAGATTACCAAGCCCGACGCTTGAGCCTACCGCCGCCATGATAAATGCAAAACGTGATGACCATTGGGTCGTACCTGCAGAAACTGCACCAGCCATAATTATCCCCTAATATAATTTCATTTTTATTTTCCACACAGTCCCAAACAATTCACTGCCCGTCAAGTTTTTCATAGTTTTTTTAAGGTTTTTTTGGAGAGTTTATCAGTTCGATATTATGGAGCGGATCGAGTATCAGACAAGATTTGGAACTATTAAAGCTATATCTACTCTTTACCAATGTTTTCTTAAATCAAGAAATACGCCCACATATTTTGCCTTGATACGGACTACGGAATAGCGATTTGTTACGAACCTTTCAACCGCGCCATTTGATCTCGTAATGCCGCAGCCTCCTCAAATTCCAAATTCTCTGCTGCTGTGAACATTTGTTTTTCTAGCTCAGCTAAAACGGCAGTTAGATTGCCGCCGACCGGGGTATCGCCGTCATATGTAAATTCCGCACCGCCTTCGGCAACTTCGTATTTCTTCTTGAGCAGCCCGCTTGGCGTATACCGTGCGGCTTCGTCTTTGATTTGGTCTGCGGCTCTTGTGTCGCCTACTACGTCGGTGACGGCGTGGGAGACAGACATTGGGGTTATACCATGTTTCAAATTATGGGCTTGTTGGATTTTACGGCGGCGGTCGGTCTCGTCCATGGCGCGCTGCATAGAGCCGGTGATTTTATCGGCGTAAAGCACAACATGAGCATCTGCATTGCGGGCGGCGCGGCCTATAGTTTGTATCATGGAGGTTTCCGAGCGCAAAAAGCCCTCTTTGTCCGCGTCCAATATCCCGACAAACGCACATTCAGGAATGTCGAGACCCTCGCGCAGTAAATTAATCCCGATCAGCACATCAAACACGCCGAGCCGTAAATCGCGGATAATGTCTATGCGCTCCAGCGTGTCGATATCCGAGTGCATATAGCGCACTTTTATACCTTGGTCGTGCATGTATTCGGTCAGGTCTTCGGACATTTTTTTGGTCAAAGTCGTGACCAAAGAGCGGTAGCCTTTCGCAGTAGTTTTGCGCACTTCGTCGATAACATCATCCACTTGCGATGCACCATCTTTGGCAACAGGACGGATTTCTACGGGCGGGTCGATTAGGCCGGTCGGGCGGATGACTTGTTCGACAAAAACCCCGTCTGTCTGGTTGAGTTCCCATGGCCCCGGCGTGGCCGAAACGAAGATAGATTGGGGGCGCATGGCGTCCCATTCTTCGTGGCGCAGGGGGCGGTTGTCGATGCAAGACGGCAGGCGAAAGCCGAACTCCGCCAGCGTCGATTTGCGGCTCATATCGCCCTTGGACATGCCGCCAATTTGCGACACGCTGACATGGCTTTCGTCCATAAATAGCAAGCAATTATCCGGCAAATACTCAAACAAGGTTGGTGGCGGTTCGCCCGGATTGCGTCCGGTTAGATAGCGCGAATAGTTTTCAATGCCTGTGCAATGCCCGGCGGCGGCAATCATCTCTAAATCAAATTGGGTGCGTTCGGACAAGCGCTGTGCTTCTAGGAGTTTACCCTCGGCTTCAAATTGTTTCAGCCGTTGATCCAGCTCGATTTTTATCTTTTTGGCGGCAGACTGTAAGGTCGGGCGCGGGGTGACATAATGGGAGTTTGCATAGATACGCACATGTTCTAATTTGCCCTGGCTCTTGCCCGTAAGCGGATCAAATTCGGTAATGCTGTCAACTTCGTCGCCGAAGAAATCTATCCGCCAAGCTTGGTCGTCGAAATGCGCCGGGAAAACTTCAATGGTATCGCCGCGCACCCGAAACGTACCCCGAGCGAAAGCAATATCGTTGCGCGTATATTGCATGGCCACCAAATCGGCCATAAACTTTCGCGGGTCGAGGGCGTCCCCGACCCGCACATCCGTGGTCATATCCGTATAGGTCTCCACCGAACCAATGCCGTAAATGCACGATACGGACGCCACAATAATCACGTCGTCCCGCTCCAGCAAAGCCCGCGTCGCCGCATGGCGCATCCGGTCTATCTGCTCATTGATCTGACTGTCTTTTTCGATAAATGTGTCGGTGCGCGCCACATAGGCTTCGGGCTGGTAATAATCGTAATAGGAGACAAAATACTCGACCGCATTGTCCGGAAAAAAGGCTTTAAACTCCCCGTACAACTGCGCCGCCAGCGTTTTGTTATGGGCCATAATCAAAGCCGGACGCTGGGTCTGCTCAATAACTTTGGCCATGGTATAGGTCTTGCCCGACCCGGTCACGCCGAGCAAAACCTGCTCGCGCTCGCCGTCGTTCAAACCTTTACATAACTCCGCAATCGCCTGCGGCTGGTCACCCTTTGGCTCAAACGGGGACACCAAGCGAAACGCCTTACCGCCGTCCATCTTGGCAGGCCGCTCAGGTCGGTGCGGCACCCATTTTTCCTGGAGCGCAGTAAACGCAGCAGGAGCCTCCCGCATTTCAGATGGTTTAGTCATGGGACAAAGATAGGGCTTTCAGCACAGATTGCAACATAAAGGGAACACGATGAAGTGATCTCCTGACACAATTTCATATTGCCAGTTTAGGCCGTAGTGATGAAAGGAAATTCGAACACTAAAAATTATCTTTAAACCATTTTAACGACCGCATAACATTGCCACCTGCATAATGGCGTTGGCGAATGCGGCGGCCAGAAAGGTCTGGCGGGCCGGATATAGCTTCTAGCTTATCTTGGAATACGTGTTTGATCAATCCGGCTGCAACGGCAAAATTCGGCCCCGTCATTTCGTTTGGTAATCCGAGCAAGCCGTGTGGGTGTCCGACCCTAACGCGCTTGCCAAAGATATATTCGGCAAGTTGCACTGCGCCCGATAATTGTGCCGCCCCGCCCGTTAAAACAATTCTACGACCAGAAAATTCACCAATGCCTGCTGCCGCAAAACGGTCACGTAAAATTTCGAAGGTTTCCTCTGCCCGAGAACGCACAATCCCTGTGAGCATTGACAAAGGTTCATGGTGTAATTCGTCTTGGGCGCCCATAGGCGGACATGGCACCATTTGCGTGTCGTCTGCAGGGCTTTCCAGCGCCGAACCATATATGGCCTTAATCCGCTCGGCAGCTTCCCAAGGTGTGGTCAAGCCGCGTGCAATATCACTGGTGACGTTCTTGCCACCGACCCCGACAGCATCGACAAATACCAAAGCACGGTCGCGAAACACTGCCGCTGTCGTAATGCCTGCACCCATGTCAATCAGGGTCACACCAAGATCTAGCTCGTCATCAACCAATACCGCATCACCTGCCGCATAGGGCGATGCCACCATGCCGGCAATGCGTAGATGACAGCGCTCGATACAATGAGCCAAATTGCGCAATACGCCAACATTGGCTGTGACGAAGTGCATATCGACGCCAAGATTTTTCCCGAACATGCCGCGCGGATCACGAATGCCGCGCTCTCCGTCCAAAGTCCAGTTGAGCGGCAAGGCATGTAAAATCGCCTTTTCCGGCTCGGTGAATTCTGCGAGCGTAGTATCGATGACCCGCTTCAGGTCTTTATCGGCTACTTCAGCACTGGAGAATTTCGTCTCTACATTGATGTGGTGTGACTTCAAAGAGCGGGTCGAAACATTTACAAACACAGATGAAATTGCCAAGCCTGCGGCTTTTTCCGCTTTGGCAACCGCATGGCGAATGGTGTATTCGGCAGCGTCCATATCAACCACGGCTCCCGCCTTAAGACCAGCGCTGGCATGAAAACCCGCACCGATAATCCGCACGCCAGCGTCTTCTTCAAGATGGCCGATAAAACAAACGACTTTACTGGAACCAACGTCCAGCACAGCGACGATTTCCGGCTGTGCAGAGCCAGATCCTCCGCTAAATGACCCCCCACTAAATAATGCCATTACGCCCTCTTATGCTTTTGTCTGCAGACGATTTTTCCGGTGTTTCTCTACCGGATTCGGCTTTAGGGTCAAACGCCCTTTGACCCGCATATCTATACGCGCCAAATCTAATCCGAGCAAACCATGTTCTCGGTTATAAGTATCAAACCTCTGTAATGCTGCGGCGGGGTTTTGCTCTGGCAACAATATCCGCATACCGTCCTTAAAGACAATATCCCAGCGCCGCTCCCCGACATAGACGAGCGCCTCTGCATTTTTCGATATATCCGTATGTGCCTTGAGCATATCCCAAACCATTTGCGCTTGATCCCCAGCCCCCTTACCAACAACAAAAGGAAGATCAGAAAATTCGCGAGTATTAGCGGCCATTATCACTGTGCCAGAACCATCAATTACTCGGATTTGTTGATTGCTTTGCCAAAGAGCATAGGGGCGGCGTTCATTAATATGTACAACGATCCGGTTTGGCCACAGGCGGCGCACAACTGCCGTTTCGACCCAACTAAGGGATTGAATACGTTTTTGAGCGTTCTCTATGTCCATATCAAAAAGATAATCGCCTGGCCTTACACCGAGCATTTCGCGCACTCTATCTTCACGCACTCTACCCTCTCCAACCACATCAACATATTTGACGACGAAACCCATATTGACCAATTTCTGCTTGGTGAAGCGGTCAAAGCCCGATGTGACATTGGGTGTAAATCCACCAAGCCATAACCCGCCCCAAAAAACGGCAATTACCAAAGCCAAGCTTGCGAGAATGAGCCTCGTCATTTTTTGTCGGGAATAGCTGGCACCACGGATTTGCGCCGTGGCCCAATTGCGGGCGCCGTTCAATCCGGGTTTCAGTGGACTGATCCGCCTTGCGCCTCCTAACCCTCTTTTGGCTGTGAATTTTGCCTTACCTTTTTTTTGCCCTATCTTGGCCATGTAGCATCCTCAACTATCCAGCGACAAAGCTGGCGAAAATTCATCCCCGTCGCTTCCGCCTGTTCTGGCGCGAGCGATTTTGGGGTCATTCCCGGTTGAGTATTGAGTTCAAGCATTACGATTTTGTTTACTATATCCTTTTTTGTCGGTTTTTTTGATATTTTTTCATCGTCATAACGGAAATCCGAACGTGTAAGCCCCCGGCACCCAAGAGCTATATGGGCTTTTTCGGCCCAGTCCATGCAGGTTTTCGCGGCCTGTTTTGGAATTTTTGCCGGAACCACATGGCTAGAACCGCCCTCGGCATATTTGGCCTCGTAATCATAAAAGTCCGTGTGTGCGATAATTTCTGTAACGCACAAAGCTTTGCCGTTCATCACGGCTACGGTCAACTCCCGTCCAGGCGCAAACCGCTCGGCCAAAACCTGTTCGCCCATTTTCTCGTTCATAGCTATATCAAGTGGTGGTCGGCTAGCGCCCTTTGGAATTATATAAACCCCAACGCTAGACCCTTCGCAATTGGGTTTAATCACATAGGGGCGGGGTAATACATGCTTTTGCGCTGCCAATTGTCGGTCGACCAATTTCCCGGACGGCACCCGAATACCTGCGGCTTTCAGCACGATCTTGGCACGGTGTTTATCCATAGCCAGAGCCGACGATAACACGCCGCTGTGTGTATAAGGCTTGCCGAATAAATCCAATACGCCCTGAACCCTGCCGTCTTCACCCCAAACCCCGTGCAGGCAATTGAAAATAATGTCAGGGTTAGTGCGGGTTAATTGCACCCATAAATCCTGGCCTGCATCTATTTTTACAGTTTTGAACCCTTCGGCGACCAAGGCTGCATCAACGGCCTCACCTGAAACTATGGAGACTTCGCGCTCGGCGGACAAACCGCCCATAAGAATTGCAATTTTTTCAACCATAGCACTACCCTCCTTTCTTTATGCCAATACGGCGAATTTCCCATTCCAGATCAATCCCCTGAGTGTCCCGGGCTTTTTGGCGGATAGTTTCGCCCAATTGCTCCAAATCACTGGCTGTAGCCTCATCAAAATTTATCATAAAATTACAGTGTTTTTCCGACATTACCGCGCCCCCGACCTTAAATCCGCGCCCGCCAGCCGCATCAATCACTTGCCATGCACCTCGCCCGCCCGATTTTTTTGGGTCGGGGTTTTTAAAGGTTGAACCGCCTGTTTTTTCCTTGAGCGGCTGAGAGCGCTCCCGATCTTCTTTAATGCCCGCCATGCGGGTGAAAATGTGGCTAGGATGTTTTTCGAAGCCTTGGAATAAGGCTTCGACAAAAATTAAGTCGGACGGTAGATCACAGTGCCTATAGCTATATCCCATCTCGGCGACCGGAATAATTTGCCGCTGACCACGCCTGTCGAGGGCAATAACTTCGCGTACAATATCTTTGGTCTCATCACCATAACAACCAGCATTCATGCGTAGCGCACCGCCAATAGTACCGGGAATTCCCACGTAAAATTCCAACCCACCAATGCTGGAGGCCCCCGCCTTTTTCGCCAAAAAAGAATCCAGACAAGCTGCCCCGGCTCTAATATGGTAATTATCCAATATCTCGACCTTAGCAAATGCAGGGCCTAAGCGAATGGTCACACCCGGTACACCGCCGTCGCGCACCAATGTATTGGACGCCACTCCCAATACTTGCACCGGAATATCGAGCGGGACTTGCGCTAGAAACAAAGCTAAATCAGCTTCGTCATTAGGGATAAACAAAGCCTGCGCTACACCGCCCACACGCAACCATGTATAGGGTGCGAGAGGTACATTTTCTTTCAAACTCCCTCTTACTTCGGGCAGTCGGTGAAGTAAGGCGGGGAAGGTCATACTAAGCTTGTTTCCTTTTCACGCCAAGTTTTTCGGCCAGTTCTGCTGCCCAATATGTGATGTCGCCAGCACCGAGGCAAACAACGTAATCACCTGGCTCAATATTTGGCCTTAAAGACGAAGCTAAGGTTTCGCGTGTGACGCTTGCGGCACTACGGTGACCATGTCGCGCCAACCCCTCGACAAGAGCGTCACCGCTCACACCATCGATTGGCGTTTCGCCCGCAGCAAAAACATCGGTGACATAAACTGCATCTGCATCGTTAAAACAAGTGCAAAATTCATCGAACAAGTCTTGCAAGCGGGAATATCTGTGGGGTTGGACAACCGCGTGGATTTTACCGTCACACACTTGACGGGCGGCTTTTAGTACTGCTGCAATTTCCACCGGATGATGACCATAATCATCAATGATTGTAGCGCCGTTCCAATTACCAACATGGGTAAAGCGGCGTTTGACACCTGCAAAACCTTTGAGACCCGCGCGAACTTGCTCTTCATTTAAGCCTAATTCATAGGCAACCGCAATCGCCGCCAGTGCATTTTGCGCATTATGATCACCAGCCATAGGAAGCGTCAAATCATCCCAGCGCACTTCGTCTTCACGCCCTTTATTGGGGCGTGAGCGAAACACCACATCAAATACGGCACCACCATTTTCGAAATGCAAGTTTTCTATGCGCACATCGGCTTGCGGGCTAAAGCCGTAAGTTACGACTTTGCGGTCTGTAACCCGACTGACCAAAGCTTGCACTTCGGGGTGGTCGATACATAGAACCGCGAAGCCGTAAAACGGCAAATTTTCTATAAATTTATCAAAAGCTGCTCTCAGATTATCAAAATCACCATAATGCTCCATATGCTCCGGGTCGATATTGGTTACGATGGCCACAGTCGGGAACAGTTTTAAGAACGAGCCGTCACTTTCGTCGGCTTCTACCACCATCCATTTGCCTTCGCCGAGCTTGGCATTAGCACCATAAGCATTGATAATGCCGCCGTTAATCACTGTCGGGTCAAGCCCTCCGCCGTCGAGCAGCGCCGCCACCATAGATGTGGTGGTTGTCTTGCCGTGGGTGCCGCCAACTGCTACCGCCCATTTAAGCCGCATCAATTCGGCAAGCATTTCGGCGCGGCGCACCACTGGGATGGCCATAGATCTAGCCTCAACCATTTCCACATTATCTTGCGGAATAGCTGTGGATACAACTATGGCTCCTGCCCCGTGAACCTGTTCAGCCTTTTGGCCCATATATATCGTTGCGCCTAACCGCCTGAGCCGTTTGACAATATCGCTTTCGCGTATATCCGAGCCCTGCACCTGATAACCAAGATTGAGCATCACCTCGGCAATACCGCTCATACCAATGCCGCCTATGCCGACAAAATGTATGGGGCCAGTTTCGAATGGCATTTGCGTTTGCATATTTGGTGTTCCGTTACTCAGTTGCTGTTTGGATGACGCGCACTGTTTCGACACACTGGGCCAAATCAGCTGTGGCTTCGGGCTTGGCGGCACTAAGGGCTGCCTCGGAAGCGGTTTTAAGCCAGGACGAATCATTTAATTTCTCCGTGAGAATAGATTTAACTATCTCCGGCGTAAACTCCAATTCAGGCAAAATATGGGCAGCATCTAGTTTTTTTAGGGAAAGAGCATTTATGCTCTGGTGGTCGTCCATAGCTATTTTCAATGGGACGAGTAAAGACGGCAGCCCCATAGCTGCTATTTCCGACACGCTAGATGCCCCTGCCCGCGCTATCACAAAATGGGCTTTGGCAAGATGGGTTTCTATATCTGTGAAAAAAGGCGCGCAGACAGCTTCGACGCCTGCTTTGTCGTAAATGCCTTTGGCAAAATCTAGGCTCTCTTTGCGGGTTTGCTGGACAACGGACAAACGCGCACGTAAATCATCCGGCAGGAGTGCTATTGCTTGTGGCACTGTTTCACTGAGTAACCGCGCTCCTAGGGAACCACCAACGATTAGTAAGTTGATAGTGTGTTTCGGTGGGGCATATGTCCGCGCGCTGGCTTTCGCCACTGCCCCGCGTAGTGGGTTTCCTAGCACTTTCCAATTAGCACCTGCTGGCAGTTTCTCCAGTACCTCAAATCCCGACACCACCATATTAGCCTTGGCCGCGAACACACGGTTGACACGGCCAAGCACGGCGTTTTGCTCATGCAAGATTGTCGGTACGCCCAAGCCTTGCGCCGCTTTCATGGCCGGGAAAGCCGGGTAGCCACCAAAGCCAACGACGATATTGGGCTGCCAGTCCTTGATAAACGCTTTGGCGGTTTTGACACCGCGCATTAATTTTATGGCACCACCAAGTGCGCGAATGGGACGGCGCGGTGAAATACTGGCCGCCTCGACCTCGATGATCTGACCTGCCGGAATATTACCAGCATGTTTACGACCGCGTGCATCGGTCATCAGGGCGATTTCCCATCCTTGTTTCTTAAGGTTTTCCGCCAGCGCTTGCGCCGGGAACATATGTCCGCCCGTACCGCCCGCCGCCAATAGTATCCGCTTTGTCATATCACGCCAAACCCATAAGCACCGGGTCGTTTACGCGAAAATGCGAGAATCAAACCGGCGGAAAAACACAGGGCCAACATGGACGAACCACCGTAAGAAATAAACGGTAATGTCATGCCTTTTGGCGGCGCCATATTCAGGTTTACCGCCAAATTGATCATTGTTTGCAAACCAATCATAGTCGCAAGCCCTGCCACGACCAATTGAGAAAAATAATCATTAAGGTGCAGAGCATTTCTGAAACTCCGCGCAACGAATGCGGCGATTAACAAGATTAGTCCTGCCGATAGCAAAAAACCAAATTCTTCCACCGCCACAGCAAAAATAAAATCTGTATGGGCATCGGGCAGTTGGTTTTTAATATACCCCTCACCCGGCCCGCGCCCAAATAATCCGCCGTTAGCAATAGCTTCCAGCGCCTTGTCCGTCTGGTATGTGTCGGAACCCTCGGGGTTTAAAAACCGACTTATGCGGTCATTAACATGAGGCAAAAATTTAAAAGCTGCCAAACCGCCAACTATTGACAGCCCGGCTAAAATACCGAGCCACCTAATCGACAAGCCAGCAAAGAAAAACACCGCGCCAAAACACAAGGTTAGCAAGAATGACTGGCCAAAATCCGGTTGGCCTATCAAGAGGAATATCAACACGGCATAGACCAGAAATAAAATCGCAACACCCGGGAATTCAGGGCTTCGTTTGCGCACGGAAAACATCCATGCGGCAAAGACGATAAAGCCCGGTTTGGCAAATTCCGAAGGCTGCAAGGACAACGGTCCGACCCGTATCCAGCGCGTCGCCCCTTTGACTTTGTGGCCAAGCTCTGGCAGCACCACCATCACGGCAATCGCGCCCAATAGCGCCAATACTCCGATACGCCGCGCATTGGTTAGGGGAAGCATGGATACAAATACCGCCCCAGCCAACCCCATAAGCACAAAAAAACTTTGACGTTTCAAAAAGAAAAACGGATTATTATAACCAAGCCTATTGGCCGCCGCCGGGCTAGCCGCCATGGACAATATCAATCCAAAGATTAGCAATGCAACAAAAAGACCGAGCGTAACCCGGTCAATACTGCGCCACCATTCCAGCACAACAAAACGGTTTGTGCGCGAACGCGTTATCATGCTGCGCCCGCATTTAGGGTGGCGTTCGTTTTTTCGCGCTCGAAAATGTCGATAATTTTTTGTACCTGAGCGCGAAATGCATCGCCACGAATTTCAAAGTTTTTGAACTGGTCAAAGCTGGCGCAAGCTGGCGAAAGCAAAACCACAGGGTTTGGCGCACGGGACGCCAGCGCGTCTTTGGTAGCGCACATAATCGCCATGTGTAGCTCTTTGGAAACTTTCGCCGAGACTTTGTTATCTTTCAAGGTAGCCTCAAAATCGCCCGCCGCCTCACCTATAAGATAAGCCCGGGTAATATTTTTAAAATGCGGGGCGAGGTCGGCGATACCGCCGTCTTTGGCTTGGCCGCCTGCAATCCAATAGATATTATCATAAGTCCCCAGCGCCTGCGCCGCTGCATCCACATTGGTGGCTTTGCTGTCATTGACATATTTGACCGGGCCGGCTTTGCCAATATTTTCAAGGCGGTGTTCAAGACCAGGGAATGTCAAAATGGCTTGGCCAATGGCTTCGGGCTTCAGGCCAATCGCCCGCACAGCCGCATAGGCCGCCGCCGCATTTTGCCAATTATGTTGACCATCAAGACCGATAGCCTTGTTTAAATCAACAATCATTTGGCAGTGCCCGTCCATGATGGAATAAAGCTTGCCTTTAATGACGCAAACCCCACGCCCCAAAGAGCGCTTACCGGATATAGGTAAAACCCGTCTTCCGTTAGCGGCGAGCAAGCGCGAGCAAGTGCGTTTGCCTTCCGGGCCGTCGACCCCTATGATAGCTGCATCCTCTTTGGTCTGATTATCAAACACCCGCATTTTGGCTTTCTCGTAACCCGCCATATCACCGTGCCTGTCCAGATGATCTGGTGTCAGGTTCAGGAAAATCGCAGCATCGGGTTTTAAACTAAAGGTGCGTTCCAACTGATAAGACGACAGCTCCAATACATAATTGGCACCCGCATAAATACTCTCTAAATCCAGCACACCGCGTCCGATATTACCGCCGACCTGCGCGTCGCGACCGGCCTCGGACAAGATATGCCCGATGAGGGATGTGGTGGTGGACTTACCATTTGTTCCGGTAATCGCAATGATATTGGGGCGGCGCTCCGTGGCGCGCGCCATAACCTCGCGGGCAAAGATTTCTATGTCGCAAATAATCGGCACGTCCGCTGCTTTGGCTTTCTGGGCACTCCAATGGGCTTTGGGTAATTCGTGGGGGACGCCGGGCGACAACACCAATTCGTCTATGGTTTTCCAATCGGCTGTTTGCAAATCGACAACACGAACACCCTCATCCTCGGCAACCTTGCGGCTGGCTTCATTATCGTCCCAGGCCAAAACCTTAGCACCACCTTTTTGCAGGGACAGCGCCGCCGTAATCCCGCTTCGGCCTAGGCCAAAGACGGCGGTGGTTTTACCTTTAAATGTGCCAGCTTCTATCATGGTTATAACTCCCCCTACAGAGTTCTTCTATCTAAGTTTAAGTGTTGAAAGCCCGATCATAGCCAAGATAACGGCGATGATCCAAAAACGAATAACGATGGTCGGCTCGGCCCAACCTTTTTTCTCATAATGGTGATGGATCGGTGCCATGCGAAACACCCGCTTACCCGTCAATTTAAACGACGCCACCTGCACAATGACCGACACGGCTTCGAGGACAAACAGCCCGCCGATAATCGCCAAGACAATTTCGTGCTTGGTGACAACCGCCGCACTGCCCAGCGCACCACCCAGTGCCAGCGAACCTGTATCGCCCATAAAAATCATGGCGGGCGGCGCATTATACCAAAGAAAGCCAAGCCCTGCCCCAATGATCGAACCAAGCACAATAACAATTTCGCCGCTGCCCGGTACATAAGGCACGCCCAAATAAGGTGCATAAATCGCGTGCCCGACCAAATAGGCGATAGCAGAAAAACTCGCAGCCGCTATCATTACGGGTACAATAGCCAACCCGTCCAACCCGTCGGTCAAATTAACCGCATTGGATGCCCCGACAATAACGATACAGCCGAACGGGATGAAGAATATACCGAGGTTAAACAAGGTCGACTTCAAGAACGGTACTGCCAACCCCGTACCAAAGTGCGGCGGCTCTCCGGGTGCGGATATGCTCACCACATAGACGGCGATGGCAGCTATTGCGAACTCCAAAATCAGTTTAAATTTACCACTGAAACCTTTCGGGTTTTGCCGCGACACCTTCAGATAATCATCATAAAATCCGATAGCCCCAAAACCAAGCGTCACCAGCAAAACCACCCATAGATAACGGTTGCTCAAATCCCCCCATAACAAGGTCGATATGCCTATAGAGACCAAAATCAGCAAGCCGCCCATAGTTGGCGTACCCGCCTTTTCGATGATATGGCGTTCGGGGCCGTCCTCGCGGATGGGCTGGCCTTTGCCCTGTTTCATCCGCAAAACCCGGATCAATTTCGGCCCGAATATGAAAGCAATGAGCATAGATGTCATAATCGCCCCGCCAGTGCGAAACGTGATATAATTGAACAAATTGAACACTTGGAAATCGTCAGAATATTGTGTTAGCCACTCATAGAGCATGGGCGCATTCCTTTATTGTTTGTTGTGTTTTTAGTGCCGCTACCAGTTTGCCCATACCAGAAGCATTTGATCCTTTGACCATAATTGTATCGCCGTCTTGAACCTGTTCTAACAAACCCGCAAGACATTTTTTGTGGCCTGAAAACCAACCTGCGTTTACGGCTTTTGGCAACACATTATAGAGGTTTTTCATCCGCACACCACAGGTAAGAACCTGATCAATTTTCGCGGATTGTATCGGTTCAAGTAAATCTGCATGGAGAGCGTTCTCACCATCGCCAAGCTCTAACATATCCCCAAACACGGCAATTTTACGGCCTATATTTAGCCCCAAGACGGCAATGGCCGCCGCCATGCTTTCCGGATTTGCATTATAACTTTCGTCGATTAAAATGACGGACTTACCTTTAATGGACAGCGCATGAACTTCACCACGACCCTGTATATTAGGTAAAGTTTTCAGCGCTTTAACTGCACTATCTAAATCTATATTTGCACTATGGACAGCCAGCAAAGCACAGGCCGCATTCTCGACCCAATGCGCGCCGGCAATTGGCAAGTTAACTTCATATTCCCGCCCTGCAATATGTATTGTAGACACGCTCCCATGCGCGGTTTGGCGCGAAACAAGTATTTGCGCATCGGCGCGCGCACACCAGCCAAATGATTGCCACTCTCCTTGGCAATGCGTGCGAAGTACATCAAAATAATCGCTATCCTTTGGCAAAATAGCCATACCGCTATCCGCCAATCCAGACAAGATTTCCGCCTTGGCTTTTGCAATGTCCGCAACCGAATTAAAGTGTGCCAAATGTGCAGGTGCGACTTTGGTAACCACGGCAATATTCGGGCGGACAATCTTGGTCAATGCCGCCAATTCGCCAGCATGGTTCATGCCCATTTCAAACACGCCGTACTCGGTGTCTTTGGCCATGCCTGCCAATGTAAACGGCACACCCCAATGGTTGTTGAACGACTTGATAGAGTTGTGAGTTTGTCCGACTGCGCGGCAAATATGGGCAATCATTTCTTTGACGCTGGTTTTGCCGACACTGCCCGTTATGGCAATGCGTGTCGCTCCGGATCGTTTTCGCGCCGCAATGGCTAAATCTTCCAGCGCCTTTAAACTGTCCTCGACAATCAGTGCAGGTGCATCTGTAATCGGGTGTTCAGAAATAACAGCACCGGCGCCCTTTTCCAAGGCCATCGGGATAAAGTCGTGACCATCACGTATGTCTTTGAGGGGTATAAACAAATCACCGTTCTTTAAGGAACGCGTATCTATGGACAATCCGTTCACAGACCAGTCCCCGACCGCTTTACCGCCCGTTGCATTTGCTGCATCAATATGTGTCCAAAGCGCACTCATGGTAAAAACCTCCGTGCCACCGCAACATCACTAAACGGAATAATTTTATTGCCGACGACTTGCCCTTGCTCGTGGCCTTTGCCCGCTATCACCAGACAATCACCCTTTGCGAGCAATGAAATTCCGTGCGCAATTGCTTCCGCTCTGCCGCCAATTTCGGTGGCATCTGGACAGCCTACCATAACGGCTGCACGAATATCTGCCGGAACTTCGCTACGCGGATTATCATCTGTGACAATCACCATATCAGCCAACTTTTCGGCAATCCAGCCCATCTTCGGGCGCTTGTCCGGATCGCGGTCACCACCGCAACCAAAGACCACGATTATCCGCCCCATAGTATGCGGCCTGACGCCGCGCAGGAGTTTCTCCAGCCCGTCCGGTGTGTGGGCGAAATCCACGAATACGGGCGCGCCGTCCTTGGTGCGACCAGCCATTTCCATACGCCCGGCAACGCCTCTCAAACGCGGCAGAGCCTCCAGAGCCGTTTTCTTGGAAACGCCTGTTGCCACCGCCAGACCGAGCGCACTGACTGCGTTCAAAACCTGAAACTCTCCGGCCAATGGCAGTTCGACTTTAATACGCTTGCCGTCCCAAACCAGTTCCAAATCCTGGCTCGATGCACGCGGGGTTACTTCGGCTATGCGAATATCATCCCCTGCCCAGCCGACCCGCATCACATCCAGTCCAGAGCTTTGCGCCAAGTCCGCCATACGTAGACCATATTCACCATCGACATTCATAACTGCCGGAATACCCCTTGCCTGAATATTTTTGGACGCTAACTCTGTGAACAAGCGCGATTTTGCGGTGAAATAATCTTCCATAGTATCATGATAATCAAAATGATCTTGGGTTAGATTTGTGAAACCCACCGCCGCCAATTTGACGCCGTCCAATCGGTACTGCTGTAGACCGTGAGAAGATGCCTCCATGCCCGCATGGGTGATGCCCGACTGCGCTAATCCTTGCAAAGTTTGGTGCAAAGCAACCGCGTCCGGCGTAGTGTGCTTAAGCGGGTCTACGCCCTCGCTGGTCGTCACGCCGAGCGTCCCGAAACAGGCCGCATTTTTGCCTGTATATTCCCATATTTGCCGCAAAAACTCTATAGTTGAGCTTTTGCCATTTGTTCCGGTCATTGCCACCATTGTTTCCGGCTGGCCGGGGTGTAGCCTTGCCGCGATTTGCGCATATAACTGGCGCGGTTCCGCGCTCTCTATATAAGGCACAGGCAAACCCGCTAGCCCCGGCAAGCTCAACACAGCGGATGCACCGTTCTCAAGGGCAGCTTCAATATAATCACGACCATCGGCAAGCGTACCGGGCAAAGCCGCAAACAAACTCCCCGCACGGACAGCCCGGCTATCCGCAGTTAAGTTGGTAATGCCCACATCAGAACCAGACATTTTTTGCGGCGCTATCAACGCGGAGAGCATCATTGGCCGCCCCCCACTTTTGCGTCTCTCAGCGCTGCAACCTTCACGGTCTTCTTAATACCTAGGACGGGCGCAATGCGCTCAACCACTGCGCCAGCGGTTTTCGCCGCGTTCCAACCCGCCGTGGCATAGCCCCAACTGCCATCATAAGCTTTCGGTTCATCATAAACTATAAATACCAGATAGTGCGGATCCCTATGAGGGAAAGCCGCCACGAATGATGTTACCAAGCGCTTTTTAACATATTCTCCATTGATCAATTTTTCCGCCGTTCCGGTTTTGCCCATAAGCGCGTAACCCTCAACGGCGGCGTTTCTGCCCGTACCATCGGTGACCACATAGCGCATGGTATCAACCACATGTTGAGAGGTTGCGCTTGATACAGCGCGGTGTGAAGTTATGGCTTGCCCGATTTGGTGTTTTTCTATGGTGGGCGCAATATATTGCCCGCCGTTGAGAAGCGTTGCCAACGCCGTCGCAAGCGCCAAAGGCGTCACAGAAATTCCGTGACCATAGGAGACCGTAGCCGTTGTAATATCTTGCCACTCACTCGCCACCAAGGGGGCGGCGCTTTCTTTAAGCTCCATGGGTACACGGTCAAACAGGCCGAGCCGTTTCAGCAAATCTTGCTGCGCATCACCGCCCGCTTTTAGCGCCAATAATGTCACACCCCGATTGGACGACTTGGCCAATATATCATAAACTCCGAGCGGCACATGTACCGGATGGTCGTCTTTAATAGGTTTTTTTTGTATGACCAGTTGTTTATGCACAGGCAATTTCTCTCCGACCGACACCACGCCAGTCTCGTGCGCCAGCGCTATTGTGATTGGTTTGAATGTTGAACCCAGCTCGTAAAGCTGCATTGAGGCACGGTTAAGGCGATTATTGGGCAAAGCTGTGCCGGAGCGGTTCGGATTGAAATCTGGCAAAGATGCCATAGCCAGTATTTCTCCGGTTTTGATATTAAGCACAACACCCGAAGCCGCCATAGCTTGGTATTTCTCCATGCCCATACCAAGTTCGTCGGCCAGCGCAAATTGTGCACGCATATCTATGGATAACTTTACGGGCGCCGCGTCTTTTTCAGATAACCGCTTGTCAAATGCCCGCTCTGCACCCGCCGTACCGTTAAGATCTATATCCGTAAAACCAAGCACATGGGCGGCAAGGTTTCCGCGCGGATAAACCCGCTTAGGTTCGATTTGAAAGCCAAGCTCTGGCAGACCCAACGAGAACACCAATTGCCGCTCTTTGGGCGTCAAATTACGCTTAATCCAGATAAATGACTTTTTCGATGCCAGCCGCTCCTCGACAATAGCCGGATCAAGGTCGGGCAAAACCGATATAATCGCCTCGGTCGAAGCTACCGCATCCCAAACTTTACGCGGATCCGCATAGAGCGAATATGTCTCCAGACTGGTCGCCAACAATTCACCATTGCGGTCTACAATATCGGCACGGGTCTTGACTTGGTTTGTCGTCATGGGCGTAAATGATTTTGATGGCCGCAAGAGAGACACTTCCGCCAGACGGGTAATCAGTAACAGCAAAAACAAGGAAAATATTACCACACCCATGATAATGCGCACACGAGCTTGGCGAATAAATTGCGCTTCTTCGTCCTGAACCGACAATGTCGGCGCAGCGTCCAAAAATGTATTACCTGACGACAGGTTCGGCAAAGCATGAGGGGGCGTTTCGTTCATTGCACCCCACCCGTTTTTGGTGTTGTTTCGGATAGTGGCTTCTGCGCAATTACCTGCGCGGCTTGCGCCAAAGTCATTGTGCGCGAAGCAGGCGTTGGCTGCAAATTCAATTGCCCACTCGACAAAACCCGCAACCTTTCCGGGCTTTCCAAATGGGCAATTTCAGCTGACAGCATTTGTATGGCTTGTCTTTCAGATATAAGCGCTTGCTCGAATGTAGCTACCTTGGCCTTTGCGGCAAGCGTGTGCGCTTTGATAGAATAGAGCGCAACCAACAGACCAACAAATACGACCATAGACACAATCCACCCCCATTTTGGAGCGCGGCGAACGAGAGAATTTTGATACCTCATGACGACAACTTTCGCAAATTATCCAAATCCGGCACACGCGGCAACATGTCTTCAACTCCACCTGACCAAGC
>JALSHE010000057.1 GCA_026982415.1 Robiginitomaculum sp. | reverse complement strand
CAATAAACAAATTATCGCCGCCCGGACTTTGGGACTTGGCGGCGCTATCGGCGTTTGTCGCCACCTTGCTGGCGGTGATTGAAGCGCGGATTGGCGGGCGCAGATGGTGCGGTTTTGTGAGCGCATGTTGGCACGGCAGTCGCGGGACTTGCGCATCAAGGCTAGAGAAAATCTCAATATGCGTATCAAGGCCTGGGTGCTACAAAGCCCTGACCGGATTGCATTCGTGTGCCGCATTATCGGCGAACGGGCCATTAAACGTTGGCGCAAAAACCGTTTGGCGGATTATGCGCTGACAAAACATTTTGGCGATTGGAAACGGAAATTCCGGGGTGGGTTTGGTGAGGCTCCACAAGAACAAAGTCGCAAGCCTGCGGTAAAGCCTTCACCCCGTACTTATAATTGGAAGCCCTTTGCCCTCGTCAAAATAGTCAATGTGGAACGGTTTTTATACGGGCGGTCTCGGCCTGATCCAGAGCTGGAACAAAACCGCGCCGCCCATCTCAAGCTTTGGGGTGTGGATATTCAAGATAAGAATATAAGCAGAATGCCGCGTAACAATCGCGCCATGAAACCCATCTGTTTCACCCCCGATGAATTGACGCCCGAAATGGCTATCGGTTCGGCGGAAACTGAAGTGGCGGCTGAGCAGTGCGGTAAAATAACGCCCATCCCGCCGCCAGTATCCGGTCACCGACCGGAAGAACCGCCGCCGCGAGATACGGTTCAGGCGACCAGCCGCGAACCTCCTAAATATGCAAGCTAATGATTTGCAATACGCCCTCATACAACGCCCTCTTGGACGCCCTCTTGCGCTTGCCCAAGGATAAATAAACATATTAAGCTCATAAAACCGGGCGCGATGGTAAAATGCAGAAAGAATACTGAACATAGAATAATGCTACAAACAATAAAGCAGTAGACTTGTCGTGACAAAACTGAAAATTGGATTTAGGTTTAAAATATGGAACACTCTTCAAATAGATTAGCCGCAGTAGCACCGTCGGCGACTTTAGCCGTGACCCAATTGGCGCGGGAGCTTCGCGCCCAAGGGCAGGATGTGATCGGACTTGGTGCCGGGGAGCCGGATTTTGATACGCCAGAACATATCAAACAGGCGGCGGTGGAGGCTATTGCTTCGGGCAAGACCAAATACACCACCGTTGACGGCATACCGGAATTGAAACAAGCGGTCGTGGATAAATTTGCCCGCGACAACAATTTACAATACACACCCGAGAACATCAGTGTCGCGCCCGGCGGTAAAGCTATTATTTTTAACGCTATGATGGCAACACTGAACCCCAGTGATGAAGTTATCATTCCGACGCCTGCTTGGGTGTCCTATCCCGAAATCGTGCGGCTGTGTGGTGCTACACCCGTCTTGGTGCCCTGCCCTGCGCGGGACGATTATAAATTGCGGGCGGCAGCGCTCGAACGGGCAATTACACCCAAGACAAAATGGTTGTTGATAAATTCGCCGTCTAATCCGACGGGCATGGCCTACAGCGCCGCAGATCTGGCGGCGCTCGGAGATGTTCTGCGCAACCATAAACAGATCATGGTGTTGACCGACGACATCTATGAGCATTTGCTCTATGACAGCAATGGTTTTGCAACATTGGCCGAAATTGCACCTGATTTATCCGAGCGTGTCTTGACCATGAATGGTGTATCCAAAGCCTATGCCATGACCGGATGGCGCATTGGCTATGCGGGCGGGCCGGCGTGGTTGATCAAGTTGATGGCCAAAGTCATGGCCCAGACCACCACCAACCCTTGCTCGGTTAGCCAGTGGGCTGCGGTGGCTGCACTGAACGGGCCGCAGGATTTTCTGGCCGAACGGGCGCAGGCCTTTCAAGAGCGGCGCAATGTGGTGGTGTCCATGTTACAATCTGCCAAAGGGCTTGAATGCGCCGTGCCGGACGGTGCATTTTACGTCTATCCTGACTGTGGTGGGCTGATTGGTCGCACCAGTTCCGGTGGTCGGTTGCTAGAAACTGATATAGATGTGGCCGAAGCCATCTTGGCCGAAGCTTTGGTGGCGGTAGTACCGGGAAGCGCTTTTCACGGCTCGCCAAATTTCCGAATTTCCTATGCTACGGATTTGGGAATATTAAAAACGGCCTGCGCCCGTATTGTTGAATTTTGCGCAAAGGCCGCATAAATTTGTAAGAAATATTGCACAGCATCTTGCATTAGAATTTTACGTTATTATATATTTAGAATAATTCTAAAAGGAGAGAAGAAAATGGATATTAATATTGGTATTACTACGAAAGACCGCGCCCGTTCAGCCAAAGCCATCAGCCGTCTTTTGGCGGACACATACACACTTTATTTGAAAACCCACGGCTATCACTGGAATGTTGAGGGGCCGCATTTTCAACAACTCCACATTCAGTTCATGGATCAGTATACGGAAATGTGGACAGCTGTTGACGAGCTTGCAGAACGTATTCGCGCCCTTGGCCACAAAGCGCCCGGCTCCTATGCGCAGTTCGTAACGCTTGCGAGCATCAAAGAAGAAGACGGCGAACCTGATTGGCAAACCATGGTGCGAAACTTGGCCGAGGGTCACGAACAAGTGGCCAGAACCGCCCGCGAAGTCCTCCGTATTGCCGAAGAAATCTCAGATGATGCCACTGCGGATGTAGTTACGCCGCGCATTACATTACATGAAAAAACGGCCTGGATGTTGCGAGCAACAGCCTCCTAAACATAAAGCATGTTGCGCGTAACAGCCTCTTAGGTTTGGTTTTTAGCTTGGGCTTAAGGCTTGATGGTTTTTAAGCACTCAAAACGGCATCAGCTTGTAGACCGCCCACCCATTTTTCAAGGGCGGTCAAAAGGTCGTCTTGTTTGACGGGTTTGGTCAGATAATCATTCATGTTGGAATCGAGGCATTTTTCGCGGTCATGTTTGAGCGCATGACCTGTCAAAGCTATAATTGGAATGAGCGTCATTCCGGCTTTGATTTGGTGTGCATGGATTAATTCTGCAGCCTCATAACCGTCCATAATCGGCATGGAAATGTCCATTAGAACGGCTTTGAAAGCGTCTGGCTCTTGTTTGAATATGTCCACAGCTTCGCGGCCATTATTGGCAAATGTCGGAACGAATTGCGAATCTTGTAACATGAGCCGCACCACATCCTGATTGAGCAGAAAATCTTCTGCAACTAGGATTTTGACTTTATCTTTAATTAGGGACTGCGCTTTTGATTGCGCTCCCGCCGAAGAGATCCCAGCAACAGGCTTGGGGTTGTTTTTCGCAGCGGAGACGATCTTGACTAGATTGTCATAAAGCTGCCCTTCGCGCACCGGCTTAACCAAATGCGCATGAATACCAATGGCTTGCAACTCTTTGCTGGATACAGGCTGGTCGCAAGACGACAACATAATGATCGGAATACCGCTGGTTTGCGGATTGGTACTGAGCAGGGCAGACAAGTCCTTGCCGTTCATCCCTGGCATCAGATAGTCCATGACAATAATGTCAAATGGATGCCCTTTGGCTTCTTCTTGTTTGATATAGACAAGCGCTTCTACGGCATCTTGCACGGCGGCGGGCTTCATATCCCAAGCCTTCAACCGCTCCAACAATATGGTTCTATTGATGGCAATATCATCTATGATAAGCGCACGCAGGCCTTTCAGGCTGGTTGTATCCCGCTTGGTTCTATCAGCCGTCGTATCGATCGGAACCGGTATATTGAATTTAAACTTTGAACCTTTACCCAGTACAGAGCTTACCGTCATATCGCCGCCCATAAGCTCAACAATACATTTGGAAATACTTAGCCCCAAACCTGTACCGCCGTAAACTCTGGTGGTGCTATTATCGGCCTGGGTAAATTTTTCAAAAATATTCGCCAACTTTTCTGGCTCTATACCAATACCAGTATCCACGATTTCTACCATCAGTTCTGCGCGACTTTCTGTGAAGTTTTTAACTTTGACATTGATCAGAACATGACCTGTTTCGGTAAATTTAACGGCATTACCCACCATATTGGTGATGATTTGGCGCATGCGGCCTGCATCACCAACAAAGAAATTTTCCATATAAGGCGGATAATTGATGATCAATTCCAGGCCCTTGTCCTGCGCTTTGGTAGACAAAAGCGAGGTGACATCCGCCAGAACATCGCGCAGATCAAATTCCACCGGATCCAGTTCAAACGCACCAGCTTCGATTTTTGAGAAGTCCAGAATGTCATTGATGATTGTGAGAAGTGCATTGGAAGAACGGGTGATAACATCAACAAATTCGCGCTGGCGCTCGTCAATATCCGACTCGGCGAGTAGTTCCGCCATACCCAGAACACCGTTCATAGGCGTGCGGATTTCGTGGCTCATATTGGCGAGGAATTCGGACTTGGCAATGCTGGCCGCGACCGCTTCGTCTTTGGCTTTTTCAAGCTCTTTTGCCTGCACAGTTTCTTTGGTAATGTCCTTTACAAAAGCCCGCAAGCGGATCAACTTGCCATTTATATCGCGCTCAGAATTACCGGTTGTATGAAACCACTTCGTCCCTGTTTTGTTACGACCTACAAAGTTTATGGTATCATCATTGCTTTGCATTTTCATGAGTGCAGTTTTGTAACCATCACGGTCATCTTGATGCACCATGGAATATATACCCTTGGTTCGCAAATCATTTAATTCACCCTTGGACAAGATCGACTTTAGGGAAGTGCTGATTTCAAGTTTTTTGCTACGAAAATCATATATCCAATAACCTGACTGCCCAAGCTCTAGGGCTTTTTGTAGCATTTCTTCTTTTTGCAACAACTGGGTCACATCATGGTTGATAGAAATTGTATATCCATTTTTAGTTTGCTTGCGCACCAGACGCTGCACTGTTCCGTTCAAGAAAGGCGTTAAATCTTTTGAAGTTTCCGTACCTGCCTTAAAAACTTTGCGCAACTCTTCGGGGGATAATTTATGTCGGTTCATTACCTTTTCGTCGATAACGCCTTTATCGACGATCATTTTGTGGACTTTACTGAGGGGGTCTCCAACTTGAAACTCATCCTCTGTCAGTTGCAAAGTATCGGCGGCGGATCGATTGATATATAAATAATTCAGATCCTTGTCTAAAACGCTAATGCCAAGATCTAATGCTTGATCCAAGATTTGGAATAGCTCAACCTCCATACCCGGATGCATTCGAAAACCATCAATTTCTTGACCTATAAATTCATCAACTTCCATTATTTCCTCGTCATGCCTACCCATGAGTAATTCCCCGATATTATCCTACACTTTTTTATTAGAACCTTAGATACGGGAAAAACATTAATATAAGTTTGTGTTTGCTAGCAATTAGACAAAAAAAGCCGGATTTTCAGGGGAGAAAATCCGGCCAAGTCTTCGCAATACTATTCGGGGAGGAACTGTACGCGGTTGGTCGAAAGAGATGCAGGGGAGGCATCAATCCTTCGATACCTAGTATATAGGACTTATTTTCAGTAATGTGCAGTGCCAAATTGTCACACCTGTTATGCGCAAATGCATAGCTAGGTGGGGCGCTTCCATTTTTTTGCCGCAGCGAGCAAAAACTCGCGGAACACCCTTACCCGCGTAGAACCGCGTAGTTCTGTTGGATATACAAAATAAATATCGAAAGGCTCGCCGCTGATTTGCGGCAATACCCGCACCAAACGCTTGGACATCGCGACCATATAATCCGGAATGCCGACTATCCCCATATCTGCCTCAGCGGCGCGCATAATCCCGTGTAAATTGTTGACAGACAGGATAGGTGTGCGCGGGTTATCACTCGCGCGGCCTAGTTCCAGCAACCAATTGGCACTGTTTAAACGACCAGGTATATTATCGCCAAAAGCGATGACGTCATGTTTATCCAGACCATGAACATCAACGGGCGCGCCATGCTCGGCTAGGTAATTATGTGATGCGTATAGGCTTTGGGAAATTGTACCCAACTTACGTTCAATCACATCGCCTTGCGTTGAGGGCCAAGGACGCAGGGCGCAATCAATATCCATAGCAGAAAGGTCATGCTCCTCATCTTCGAGTACAAGTTGGATGCGAATCAGCGGATACATTTTATTGAATTCAGGTAATAGCGAAATCAGCCAATTGGAACCCAGCGAAATCGGGGTCGAGACCCGGATAACGCCTTGGGGCTTTTGCTGGGAATCGACCACATTGGCTTGCGCAAATGCCACTTGCTGCGCCATATCGCGGGCAGATTTAAACAAGATACGCCCCTGCTCCGTCATGGTCAGGCCGCGCGCATGGCGGTGAAAAAGCGGCGCGCCTAATTGTTGCTCTAGGGCAGAAATTTGCCGGGAGACTGCAGATTGGGAAATACGGAGGCGGTTAGCCGCCGCCGTCAAAGACCCCGTATCAGCCGCAGCATGAAAGGTCTTCATTTTATCCCAATCTAGTGTGTCCGGCATGTGTTTTCCTAATCCTCGTTCTCCGTCAGCCATTTTTCAGCCTCAAGAGCGCTCATACAGCCCAGACCCGCAGCTGTCACGGCTTGACGAAATACCTCGTCGCTAACATCGCCCGCAGCAAATACGCCCGGAATATCTGTCACCGTACTATCTGGTGCGGTTTCAATATACCCCCCCTCGTTCATTTTTACATGACCCTTGAAGATTTCTGTCGATGGTTTGTGCCCGATGGCAATAAATACGCCGTGTACCGGACGATCATATTCTTCGCCGGTTTTCAGGTTTTTTAACTTGGCCGCCGTCACACCTTTGGGCATGTCGTCACCGAGAATTTCGAGCAATGTCGTATCCCAAAGAATCTCAACCTTTGGGTTTTCAAACAAACGCTTTTGTAATATTTTCTCGGAGCGCAATTCATCACGGCGGTGTACCAAAATAACCTTGGAAGCAAAATTAGTCAGAAACAAAGCTTCTTCAACCGCAGTATTACCGCCGCCGACGACGATAACTTCTTTGTCCTTATAGAAAAATCCGTCGCAAGTCGCACAAGCCGAGACACCAAAGCCTTGGAAATAGTCTTCGGACGGCAAGCCTAGCCATTTGGCTTGCGCACCCGTAGCAATTATCACTGCGTCCGCCGTATAAGTGGTGCCGGTATCGCCTTTCATAGTGAAAGGTCGTTTGCTAAAATCCACATCCGTGATCAGGTCTTCATAGATCTTCGTGCCGAATTTCAAAGCATGGGTTTTGAAATGCTCCATGAGTTCCGGCCCCTGGATTTCAGGGAAACCAGGGTAATTTTCAACATCGGTGGTGATGGTCAACTGACCGCCCGGTTGCATGCCGGCAACGACAGCAGGCTCCAACATAGCGCGCGCCGCATAAACGGCAGCCGTATATCCGGCAGGGCCAGAACCAATAATAAGGACTTTGTGATGGATAGTTTCTTGTGTCGTATCGGGCATAAATAACTCGCAATTTTGATTTGGCTAATAGGTAGGATGTGCGCGCTGTAAAGGCAAGTGGCTAAAGGCGAGTAGCACGTGTTAAACGCATAGAGATTCGGCTCAATGATGACGAAATTGGCTTTATTTTCTTATCATAACGCAGTCCATTTCCACGAGCGTTAAATCCAAATTTCGGATTATGGGGAAAAGCCCTGTTACCCTGTAATTGGCTTGCTCATAGGTTTCCAAAGCGCTGGTATAGGACGGCATATCATGGTATATTCTTTGAAGCGAAAGTTCCGACAACAAGCCGACAATATTTTCCCTAGAATTGATGCTCCCAGCAAACACATTTAAATCAAAGCCCTGCGTATCCATTTTAAGAAATATCCGCTTGTTGCTGATATTGTGGCGCAGGAAACTGTCCAAAGTTTCGATCTTTACACGCTCCATTTGGGTGTCGTCAATACCAGCAAGCCGTTTCACACCAAAATCATTCGCCTGTAAAAAAGAGGATAATTTAGTGGCGCTCGATACATTTATTTCCATATAACCGTTTTCAGCACCCAAAGCCATATTATGGACATGCCAATGTTCATCATTTTTACTGGCTCTCAGCAAAACTTGATAACAACTGGCAACCGGTTCAAATGAATGTATTTCACCGCGAAAGCCGTATTTGCGCAAGTCTTTGGCAAATTGCCCTTCATTAGCGCCAACATCTAAAACCAGATCTATGCTATTTTGTTTGAAAACCCGAAGTAAATGCGGTAGCAAGCTCGGCTGTTTTTTGCTGTTGATAAGCTCATATCCAAACAACCGCGCGGTCCATTTTATCATTATCACATTCCAAGTTTTTGATTATCAAGACGCATCAATAGGATAATATGCGAGCAAACTAAAGTGAATATACATTTGTGTAAGAAATTATTTCGCGACCGCTTGCGCTCACAACGAGAATCGTCTCGGCACTCCATGGAAATTCCCGAGGCTTGGCTATAACCGCTCCAATAATATTTTGGCTACGCGCCTAGTTTCACATAGAGGTTCATAATTGTCACTTTCAATAAGGCCCGCAAAGGGCAGAACATGGCAACGTTTCTTGAGGCTAGCATAAAGTCCCGTGAATTTTCCTGCATTTCCCGCCATAGATAAAGTGAAAACAGGTTTGCCTGTGGCGCAGGCTTCGGTGAGCATGTTGGTACTATCTTCGGTAACGAGCACGGCATCTGATGCGCCGAGGAATGCGAAATAGGGGTTTGCTCCTTTGTTGTCCCAAACCCAGACGCGCTTGCGGTCAGCCGTAATTTTCCGGTAATCCTCAACAGCCCAATCCGGGGTACGCCGCGATGTCGTCAGCATCACCGACATACCTTGCTCGGCTAAGGCGCAGATGGCTTTCATATGTTTTTTATGAATGTCGGGGGTCAATTTGTGTGATTTCGAGGTGCCGCCAATTAGAACAGCCACGCGTGGGGCTGGGAGCTTGGCCAATTGGGATGCGAATTTTCCCACTTCGGCGCGCAGACGATTTTGCGAGATCCGGTTGGGAGAGCCGATCATCGCCTCCACATTTTCCCCCGATAGAGCGTCATGTTCGGGCGCTATCACCAGATCAAAATGTTTGGGGTTAATGCGCGGGTCTTGCACATAGACCGTGAAAATATCCGCGCCGTGTTTTTTCTTTAATGCCAGCAAAGGCGCAATGGCTTGGCGGCCACAACCAATAGCAATTTTGGGCACGCCCATAATGCCATAATTTTCCGGCGCGGGTTTCAGTATGAATTGTAGACGTGGTGGAAGAACTTTGAAACCGCGTCCCGCCGTGACCACATGTTTTGCTATTTGGGTTTCACACAGACGGTTTAAGGCTTCCGCCAAGCCCAATGCCTGGTTTTCAATACCGCGCCGACCGTCCGAAACTACCAGACATGTCAGCACCGTATTTTTATCAAGCCCGGGCATTAGACGTAGGCAATGTCCAAAATCTCATAAGACTTGGTGCCGCCGGGGGCTTGGACTTCAATCACGTCGCCGACCTCTTTGGAAATCATGGCCCGGGCAATGGGCGCAGTAATTGAAATCTTTTTATCCTTAATGCTGGCCTCGTCCTCACCAACAATTTGGTAAGTGCTTTCCTCGTCCGTATCCTCATTGACAATGGAAACAGTCGCACCGAATTTCACCGTATCACCACCCAGCTTTGTCGCGTCTATCACCATTGCAAGGGTCAGCTTGCTTTCCAGCTCTTGGATACGACCTTCGACAAAGCCCTGCTTTTCTTTGGCCGCATGGTATTCGGCGTTTTCTTTCAAATCACCATGTTCGCGCGCCACCGCAATGGCGTTGATGATATAGGGACGCTCCTCGGTCTTAAGCTGTTTAAGCTCCGCTTCCAAAGCGGCATGGCCGGGCACTGTCATCGGATATTTTTTCATTATATTCTCTTCTAAAATCAAACGTGAGCGTAGCGACCAAACCTTAGCTAGGTGTTAACCAAAATCTCGCAAGCGGCGGTTATATAGGCACACTTGCCCTGTTCGCAAGGGCATAAGCGCATGCAATGGCTTCTGTCCTTATCCATAATCTTGTAAGCTCATGACGTCGTAATCATATTTAGCTAGAACTGTGATGGCGGCGACTGCGGCGCGGGCGCCTGCTGCTGTGGTGAAATACGGGATGCCGCCCATGAGGGCAGCACGGCGCAAAGAAGAACTGTCCTTTAGAGCTTGTTTGCCCCATGTGGTGTTGAAGACCAGAGCGATTTTTCCGCTTTTCATAGCATCGACAATATTTGGACTGCCTTGAGAGACTTTTTTGATTGTGGCGACGTCCAGACCTGCATTTTGCAAAAATTTAGCCGTCCCACCTGTTGCAATTATATCAAAACCGAGGGCTAGCAATTCCTCAGCCAAGGGTACGATCATTGGTTTATCGCGGTCTTTGACCGAAATAAATGCGGTACCAAAAGACGGTAGAATTACGCCTGCACCAAGTTGGCTTTTGGCGAATGCTATGCCGAAATTATCGACGCCAAAACCATTCGTCATGCCCATAACCTCGCCAGTTGAGCGCATTTCAGGGCCGAGGGTTGGGTCAATGCCGGGGAAACGCGCGAAGGGGAAAACTGCTTCTTTTATGGCGACTTGACCCTTGTCTATTTTACTTAAATCGAATTCCGAGAGCTTATGCCCCGCCATAACTTTGGCAGCGATATTAGCAACGGCAACGCCTGTAGCCTTGGCAACGAACGGCACAGTACGCGATGCACGCGGGTTAACCTCGATGAGATAAACATCATCGTCCTTGACCGCATATTGCACATTCATCAGGCCAACAACGCCCAACTCTAAAGCCAATAATTTCGTCTGCCGTTCAAGCTCACGCACGATTTTTTTACTGAGGCTGTAGGGCGGAAGTGAACAAGCACTGTCGCCGCTATGCACACCCGCTTCTTCGATATGCTCCATGACGGCGGCGACAAACACGTCTTTACCGTCGCAAATTGCATCCACATCCACCTCAATCGCGTCGCGCAAATATTGATCGATGAGCAGCGGCGACTTGCCAGAAACCTTCACGGCCTCGGTGACATAACGGCGCAAACTTTCCTTGTCTGTGACGATCTCCATGCCGCGCCCGCCCAATACATTGGAAGGCCGCAAGACAACCGGATAGCCAACATTGTCCGCTGCGCCCTCGGCCTCATTCGCAGTGGAAACAATAGCGTTGCGCGGCTGTAACAAGCCTAGTTTTTCCACAAGCGCCTTAAAGCGCTCCCGGTCTTCGGCACGGTCTAAGGCGTCACTCGGCGTGCCTAATAATTTGATACCATTTCGTTCGAGGACGCTGGCAAGTTTGAGCGGTGTTTGTCCGCCAAATTGCACAATAACGCCGAGCAGTTCGCCGTTTTCACATTCTTTGCTGATAAGCTCCAGCACGTCTTCTTCGGTCAATGGCTCGAAATATAGTCGGTCAGATGTATCGTAATCTGTTGACACGGTTTCAGGATTACAATTGACCATAATGCTTTCTATGTCGATTTCGCTCAGCGCATAGGCGGCGTGGCAACAGCAATAATCAAATTCAATCCCTTGGCCAATCCGGTTGGGGCCACCGCCCAATATTATGACTTTCTTTTTATCGCTCGGCTTGCTTTCGCATGTCGGCTTTGCGTTAAAAGACGGGTTTTCATACGCCGAATACATGTAAGGCGTCTTGGCGGCAAATTCCGCCGCACAAGTATCGACCCGTTTATAGACGGGGCGCACGTCCAGCGCCCGCCGGATTTTACGCACGGCGTGTTCGGTTTTGCCTGTGAGCTGTCCAAGCCGAGCGTCGCTAAACCCGTCCATTTTCAGAGCGCGCATGGCGGCGGCATCTTCGGGCAGGCCGTTGTCTCTGACCCAATTTTCAACGTTCACAATTTCTTCAATTTGGCGCAAAAACCAAGGGTCAATACCGGTGATAAGATTGATGGTCTCCACGGAAAATCCGGCGCGCATAGCCTGCGCGGTGACCAATAAGCGGTCAGGAGTTTGCCTGCCAAGTTCGGTGCTTATAGCCGTTTCCATATCGTCAATGCTCGTATCAAATTCCATTTCTTCAAAGCCCGTCAAATCGGTCTCCAGCGAGCGGATGGCTTTTTGCAGGCTTTCTTTGAAATTGCGGCCAATGGCCATGGCTTCGCCCACGGATTTCATGGAAGTGGACAGAAGCGGCTCGGCGCCTTCAAATTTCTCAAACGCAAAGCGCGGGAATTTTGTCACCACATAATCAAGGGTCGGTTCGAACGCGGCGGGGGTTGCACCTGTAATGTCATTGTCTAGCTCGTCCAGCGTATAGCCAACCGCCAGCTTGGCCGCGATTTTGGCGATGGGGAAGCCTGTGGCCTTGGAGGCCAGCGCAGATGAGCGCGACACGCGCGGGTTCATCTCGATGACGACCATGCGGCCATCCTTCGGGTTAATGCCGAACTGCACATTGGAGCCACCAGTCTCGATGCCAATTTCGCGCAAAACCGCAATTGAAGCGTCGCGCATCATCTGGTATTCTTTGTCGGTCAAGGTCAGGGCGGGTGCGACTGTGATGCTGTCGCCCGTGTGTACGCCCATAGGGTCTATATTTTCGATGGCGCAAATGATGATGCAATTGTCGGCGCGGTCGCGGACAACCTCCATCTCAAATTCCTTCCAGCCCAAAAGGCTTTCGTCCACCAATACCTGATTGGTCGGCGAAGCGGTCAGGCCAGAGCGGATAAAGTGTTCGAACTCTTCAATATCATAAGCCACGCCGCCGCCCGTACCGCCCATAGTAAAGGCCGGGCGGATAATGGCGGGCAGGCCGGTTTCAGGCAATTTACGCACCGCTTCGGCCACGCCTTTATTAATGTCGCCGTCCGGTGCCGTAATGATGACCGCGCGGGGGTTTTCCAGTCCGATCTTATTCATAGCATCGCGGAACCGCTCACGGTTCTCGGCCTTATCAATCGCGTCTGCGTGCGCGCCGATCATCTCAACGCCGTATTTCTCCAAAACGCCCATTTCTTCAAGCTTCAGCGCCGTGTTCAGCGCCGTCTGCCCGCCCATAGTCGGCAGAAGCGCGTCGGGCCGCTCTTTAGCGATAATCTTTTCGACAATTTCCGGCGTAATCGGCTCAATATAGGTCGCGTCCGCCATGCCAGGGTCGGTCATAATGGTCGCCGGATTGGAGTTAACCAAGATGACTTTATAACCCTCGTCCCGGAGAGCCTTACAGGCCTGAACCCCGGAATAGTCAAATTCACAAGCCTGACCGATAATGATCGGCCCGGCCCCAATAATCAGGATGGATTTTATGTCGGTTCGTTTTCCCATAATAAAAGAATCTGCCTTTCGCACAAAATTTCGTATGTTTAATGCCTAGGGAGAAAAGGCGCAAGTAATTTAACAAACTTCCGGTACTGCTGTAGGCTAAAATAATATTGTCCAAGCATAGCTTTTTGCTCATCACAGCTTTATAGAGTAAATATGGGTAGCGAAAAAACAGTCTCTAATAAATCACTCTGGCACAAAGGCGCCTGTCATTGTGGTGCAGTAAAATTTGAAGTCCAATCGCCCAATAACGTTAAGCTGATCGCTTGTAACTGTTCAATTTGTAATATGACTGGGTTTCTACACTTAATTGTGAGTGCGGAAAACTTCCGCTTACTCGCAGGCGCGAACCAATTGAATACATACACATTTAATACCCATACGGCCAAGCATACATTTTGTAAAATTTGCGGCGTGAAACCGTTTTATACGCCGCGCTCCCATCCAAATGGTATCAGTGTGAATTTCCGGTGTGTTGACCAAGAAAACTTTGCAATCGTCACATCAGAAGATTTTGATGGCAAGAATTGGGAAGCTAATGTGGCGGAATTACGAGAGAAATAACGATGGATACCACAGATAAACTCGCATCATACCCAGATGGTTTGCAACAGAGGTTAAGTGCAGTCCGAGCTTTGATAATTGACATTGGCAAAAGCACCGAAACTATCGGCACGCTTGATGAGAGTTTGAAATGGGGACAAATTAGTTTCGCGACCAGTAAGCCAAAATCCGGCACGCCTATCCGTATTGATGGTGATGCGGATGCAAAGACATATTCACTATACGTCCCTTGCTCGACCAGTTTAATCGAAGATTTTCGTACAGTGCACCCGAACATGTTCGACTATCACGGCAATAGGGAAATCCGTCTAAATTTAAACCACCCCTTGCCAAAACAAGAACTCATTCTGTTCCTAACAGCTTCAATGACATATTTTTTGGATTAGAGCGATTCTGCTACACGGCCTCACTACAAACCATTCTATTTCGAACATTATTATGCAAACCCCCAAAGATCTGGCACATCAGCAAGCTTGTCTTGGTAATAGCTTTGGAAACCCGGCAGTTTGACCCGGTTTAGAAAGCTGGAATAGGCTAGATAACTGACCAAAAAGCGCATGTCTTTTGCCCACGGCGGCAGGGTTTGGGGTGGGGTTAATTTGCCCTCAGCCGCAAGAATTGCGATAGCCGGAACATCTTCTATATCCAACTTGCCGACAAATAATAGCCTGAGTAAATCGGCGCGGTCAAGCTTGGTCGCCGTGCGCATGAAATTGTGTACGCGCAAAAGACCGTTGAGATAAACCCCGTCTTTGGTAAATGGTGCGCCGCCTGTTATAACGCCGCCTCTGAACACCCTGCGCGTATCTTCGTAGGCTTGTGCATTCGTACAATCACAGTCTTTGAAAAAGCGAAAGACTTCGGTAAAATCCGCCCCGTCTACTGACATTTGTATGGCAATTACCCGGTCAACCAGACGGCGAAACCGCACCGGATCCATAGCCCCGGTAATGATTTCAGCGAACACGGCCAGCCCTTCTTGGATTTCTGTGGTGCCCGCATGGGCAGCGCCCAAAATTGGGAAATCAGTCTGCATACGCCCGTTCATAGCCGTAGCCGCATGAACGAGGGCTTCGTGGTGCAAGAGCTGGCGCACATCCATATTGGTGAAGCGAGCATCCGCTCGCACTCTGATACGGCGCGAACTCGCCAGCGCTTTGGCCGACAGATGTGCTTGTAATTCTACTTTCGGAGCATTGCCATCGAAATACCGCTTCAGTTTTGCCGTCAGCTTTTCCGCAAATACATCTGCTCCGAAGTCTTCTTCCACGCCCCCAAGAACCAATTGTTCAAAACTCAGCCCCGACAGGGCAGCGTCCATATGCTGTGCCAAATCAACATTGCGCGTATGACCGTCGAGCATGGTGTCGGTCGGTGTGCCGTAAATCTGTTTGGAATATGTGTAAAACGCAGGCGTCCCTACGGTTTCCAGCATTGCGCTTGCCAGTGCCAATTTTTCTGACACCCGCGCCAACCATTGCAAGACTGGATGCTCGCCCTTGGTTAGGTTGTTTGCTTTAGAGAGAACCGCACGAATGTCCGTGCCGTCAAATTCAGGATACGTCACTTGCGGTAAGGCTGCACAGCCGCCAGCTAAAAACGCATCCCCGATTTCCGGCGCCCAAGCCACCGTGCGTAATATGCGAATTTTGCGCTCTGCTTGTTTTAAGAGCTTCGCCGCTTCGCTCGCCTGTGCATAAATTTTCGGACTGAGCGAAACCACGCCCTATTCCGCCTCTCTATGAGGCTCACCAGATTTCCAATGCTTGCGACACACGGAGGCATAAACATCATTGCCGCCAATCACCACTTGTGTTCCAGCTTTCACCGCATTGCCGCCAGCGTCCATGCGCAGCACCATAGAGGCCTTACTCCCGCACCAACAAATAGTTCGAATTTCCCGCAAATGATCCGCCAGCGCCAAAAGTGCCGCACTGCCCGGAAACAACTCGCCCATAAAATCTGTCCGAAGGCCGTAGCAAAGCACAGGAATGCGCAGCTCGTCCGTCACCCTACATAATTGCCAAACCTGTGCCGCACTCAAAAACTGTGCCTCGTCAATCATCACGCAATCAATATGTTTTTCCTCGTGCCGTGCCGATATAGAGGCATAGACATCTGTATCTGTACAGAACAAGTCTGCCTCACGGCCTAAGCCAATTCGCGAAGCAATTTTTCCCACGCCTGCCCGATCATCTACCGCTGCCGTCATCAGCAAGGTATGCATTCCTTGCTCTACGTAGTTGTAACTAGCCTGAAGCAAAACAGTTGATTTCCCAGCATTCATTGCCGCAAAGTTAAAATATAATTTTGCCATTCAATCAGCCTGTTAAAAGAACTAAGAAACTACGCAATTTTCGGCAGCTGTCGGGGTGTTTTGACAGAAAGGATTTTTTTATACAGCTTTTTGGCTTTGTCCAATCTATCCGGTGTAGCTTTATCAGGCTTGAGCTCACGGGTTTTTTCCCACGGGTCAAAATCATCAGGATTGTCATTTGCCTTAGCTAAAAAAGCAGCCGTAGCTGCCAGCTCCAAGACAATCGAACTGATATTCAGCATAGGCTTAATAAACTTGCTCCTATTCTGATTAACTTCAATCTTGTCACCTTCAGATTCGGGCAAAGAGAAAATAGAATAATAACCGCCCCAATCAGTCTTCCTTTCTTCCTCTTTTAACTCATCGAACAGAGAGGCAAATTTCAAAGAAGATGACAAATCATCACTATATGGCCCGTAGTGATGATATTCAAAATCATACCCCTCTAAAAGCCCTGCCTCACTTAGAAGATAAGCAATTTTTTGAAACCGTGTCTTACCAACGATTTTACCACCTGCGTCTGCAAGTACTTGCATGGGAGAATTCTTTCCCTGATTAAAAAGTTTATTAACATTGGCCATTTTATATCTCCCTTATTGCGTCATTGGTGAATTTCTTTGCTTCCTGATCATCATCATCCACATACACCCTAAAAGCCTTGAAATCTTTGATTGCCTTAACCACATCCGAAACATCCCGCAAATCACGGAGGTCACCATTATCCAGAACATTGATTTGATTTAAAGGCCCTTTCTCTTCCTTGTACTCTTTATATGGTGACCGCTTACAATCATCGACCAAAATACGGGGAAATGGAGAACTATCTTTCCTTGCCCACTCTTCAATCTTGATTTTCATTTGCGCACACGATTTGTCTAAAGCGTCTTCATCCTTTTCTTGTTTGCGAAACTCCTCTCTTACATCAATGACTTTATAGAGTTTACGTCTCCTTAAGCGATCAGAAAAACTGGCAATCAATTCATCCTCGGAATCTGCTAACAGATGCAAAGCACTCCAAACAACCGAATCATCCAAACACAATACATTATCAATGCTATCAGAATCGTTTGCAAATTGCACTAATGGGTGGTTTTCAGGAAGACCTGTTCTAGCAGAGCGACCATTTCCACTCAGTTCAATCACCCTGACCAACAATTCTGTGAACAGTTTCTCAGCGCCGCGTGTTGTCTTGTGAAAATATACAGTTGGGTAAAGTTGAAATAATCCAAATACAAATGTTTCAGCGGCTGCAATTGCTTTGGGTCCGATAACAAAGGTTTGCTGTTTACCAACCCGTTCTTCATCTACCCCGAATTGAACCTCACCAACCTGAATGTTCTCCACCAACCATTCAAAATCAATTGCCCCATGCCCTGTCCCGCACATCATCCTGTCACGCTGAATATAATCCAGCCTGTCCGCATCAAACTGGCTGGAAATAACAGCACTGTACAATGTAGCGGAAACGTCATCATCAATTACATCTGCAACATCCTTGTGAAACCCCGCTCCCATTTTCTTCAAGCAGTCTGCAATCTCGCTATCCAAAATAAGTTTTTTGCTTACTGTTTCGTGTTTGGCCATTTCAATATTAAGGCGCTTTCCAACGGTTTCAAAAGCATGGCTAAACGCGCCATGACCAACATCATGAAGTAATGCCGCTGCAAGTGCATGTTGAGCTTGCGCTTCTTGAAATTCATTTTTGCTCCTAAGATGAGTTTCAATAATTTTCATCATACGTCTGGCGATATGAAAAACACCAACGCTGTGTGCAAACCTAGAATGGGTTGCACCCGGATATACCAAGTCTGAAAACCCGAGTTGTTTGACACGTCTTAATCTTTGAAACGGGCGCGTGTTAATCAGTTCCCATAGCATATTTTCAAACTGGTTCCCTTCAAAGCCAATTATATTGTGGATTGGATCTCTTATGCGTTGCGGATTAAAAACCATTTGTTTCCTTTTTGTTCCTCACCTGTACAAGCATAATTTAAAAAACACAATAGCTTTATTCTGTAATAGCACAGTAGATTTCCCTGCATTCATCGCAGAATAATTAAAGTATAATTTGGCCAAGAAAAACTCCGAATCTAATTGGGAGTTTCATATCACAGCAAGCCCTTACTCAAAAGACAT
>JALSHE010000056.1 GCA_026982415.1 Robiginitomaculum sp. | reverse complement strand
TGAAATGACCGAGGGGCTCCGGTTGTTATATTAAAGGAGCCAGACATGGCCAAGAAAAGACCAGAACTCACCGTCGTCGGGAAAGCACCCGATAGCAAAAAAGCCGCAGCCCTAGAAGCCGCCCTGAGCCAAATTGACCGCGCCCACGGCAAAGGCTCAGTGATGAAATTGGGTCAAAAACAGAGCATGGATGTGGAAGCTGTTTCCACCGGTTCAATTGGTCTGGATATTGCCCTCGGCATAGGCGGCCTGCCCATGGGACGTGTTGTTGAAGTTTACGGGCCGGAAAGCTCCGGTAAGACGACGCTGGCATTACATGTTATTGCTGAGGCGCAAAAGGCCGGGCATATTGCGGCATTTGTTGACGCGGAACATGCGCTCGACCCGATTTATGCGGCCAAGCTTGGGGTTGATGTTAACGAGCTTCTCATCTCCCAACCAGATACGGGGGAGCAAGCGCTTGAGATTACTGATACTTTGGTGCGTTCTGGGGCGATTGGTATTTTGGTAATCGATTCTGTTGCCGCTTTGACACCCCGCGCCGAGCTTGAGGGCGATATGGGCGATAGCCTGCCGGGACTGCAAGCCCGTCTCATGAGCCAGGCTCTGCGTAAACTCACCGGGTCTATTTCCAAATCTGGCTGTATGGTTATCTTTATCAATCAAATCCGACATAAAATTGGTGTTATGTACGGCTCACCCGAAGTGACGACGGGCGGTAATGCCCTGAAGTTTTACGCGTCTGTTCGCTTGGATATTCGCCGTATCGGTGCCATTAAATACCGCGACGAGGTGATTGGTAATCAGACACGGGTGAAGGTCGTCAAGAACAAAGTCGCACCGCCGTTCCGCCAAGTTGAATTTGATATAATGTACGGTGAGGGTATTTCCAAAATGGGCGAATTGGTCGATTTGGGTGTTACGGCTGACGTGGTTGAAAAGTCTGGCTCGTGGTATTCCTACGGCGATGAACGTATTGGGCAAGGCCGTGAAAATGCCCGCAAGTTCCTCTTGGAAAACCCAGATATAGCCGAACATATAGAAATGACTATCCGCACCAATGCTGGCCTGATTGAAGATGAATTGCTTATGCCCAAGGACAAAGATGGGGGTGGTGAGTTGGAGTTAGAGGCTTAGTAGGCGTCAAATTAAATCACACAAAAATGAAATAGGCGCTTGGCACTGCTAAGCGCCTTTTCTATAGGTAGTGCCTAACAATTTCGAGAGATATATGACAGCCCTACGCGACATACGTTCCCAGTTCCTCAACTTCTTTGAAAGCGCTGACCATTCCGTCCAGAAATCCTCGCCCTTAGTGCCGGACAATGACCCGACCTTGTTATTCGTCAATGCGGGAATGGTGCAATTTAAAAACTATTTCACTGGCGCGGAAACGCCGCCCTATAGCCGCGCCGTCACGTCGCAAAAATGTGTGCGGGCTGGCGGCAAACATAATGACCTCGACAATGTCGGCTATACGGCGCGTCACCATACATTTTTCGAGATGCTCGGGAACTTTTCCTTCGGGGACTATTTCAAAGAAGATGCCATTGAATATGCTTGGAATTTGCTGACCAACGATTTTGGCTTATCCAAAGATAAATTGCTAATAACCGTCTATCATACCGACGAAGAAGCCCGCGCCATCTGGAAAAAAGTTGCGGGTGTTAGCGATAGCCGGATAATCTCCATCCCCACATCTGATAATTTTTGGGCTATGGGTGATACCGGACCGTGCGGGCCGTGTTCGGAAATATTCTATGACCACGGTGATAAAATTGCTGGCGGCCCTCCGGGAAGCCCGGATGAGGACGGCGATCGGTTTATCGAGATTTGGAATCTAGTCTTCATGCAATACGAAAAATTTGCAGATGGCAAACGTGTCGACCTGCCCAAGCCGTCCATTGACACGGGCATGGGTCTAGAGCGTATCGCCGCAATTTTGCAGGGCAAGCACGATAATTACGACATCGACCTTTTCCAAAACCTAATCGGCGCCAGCGTCGAAGCCACCAAGGTCAAAGCCGAGGGTGAGGCTATGTTCTCCCACCGGGTGATTGCGGACCATTTGCGTTCGGCGTCGTTTCTGATAGCCGACGGGGTTAGCCCGTCGCGGGAGGGTCGTGGTTATGTGCTGCGCCGTATCATGCGCCGCGCTATGCGCCACGCTCATATTCTTGGCGCCAAAGACCCGCTCATGCACCGCCTCGTGCCCACATTGGTGGACGAAATGGGAGATGCTTTTGGGGAGTTAAAACGCGCCCAGGAAAATATCGAGACGACGATGCTCGAAGAGGAAGAACGCTTCCGCAAGACGCTCGGGCGCGGTACGGCACTTCTGGATAGTGCAACAGCGAAACTCGACAAGGGTGACACTCTGCCGGGCGATGTAGCGTTCAAGCTCTATGACACATATGGTTTTCCCCTCGACCTCACCCAAGACGCATTGCGCTCTAAGGGGATAGAGGTCGATGTGGCGGGCTATGACAAAGCCATGCAAGTGCAAAAAGAAACCGCCCGCGCCCATTGGAGCGGCTCCGGCGATGCGGGCAGCGATGCAATTTGGCTGGAACTGCGCGAAAAATTCGGTGCAACAGATTTTACCGGATATGACAACTTAAGTAACGACAGCGAGATACTGGCTATCATCAAAGACGGTGCGCTTGTGGACGAAGCGGGCGAAGGCGACGAAATTCAGTTCGTCACTAAATCCACTCCGTTCTACGCAGAGAGCGGCGGTCAGGCGGGCGATAAAGGCTGGGCGAATGTCGGTAAAACCCTAGCGGTCACAATCCAAGACGTGCTGAAACGGGCCGGAGATATGCATGTGCATTTCGCTACAGTTATGAACGGCGGCGTCACGGTCGGCGATGATCTGAACCTAAATGTAGCCCCTGATAACCGCCGCACCACTATGGCCAACCACTCCGCCACCCATCTCTTGCACGAAGCATTGCGGCGGGTGCTTGGCACCCATGTGACCCAAAAAGGCCAGATGGTTGACGGCGAGCGTATCCGGTTTGATTTTTCTCACGGTAAGGGCGTTACGTCTGATGAATTGGCGGCCATAGAAACGCAGGTCAATGCTGTGATTTTGGAAAACTCCGAAGCCAGCACCAAATTAATGGCACCAGACGCGGCTATCGAAGCGGGGGCTATGGCGCTGTTCGGCGAAAAATACGGCGACGAAGTGCGGGTGTTCTCGCTGGGAAATGTGCCGGACGGTGAAGACCACTCCTATTCGGTCGAGCTGTGCGGCGGCACTCATGTGGCGCGGACTGGCGATATTGGCTTGTTTAAAATCACATCCGAGGGCGCGGTTGCGGCGGGCATTCGCCGTATCGAAGCCGTGAGCGGTGAAGCGGCGCGGCTATACCTAGAGGAACAGGCAGGCTTTGCCAAACAGGCCGCAGATGTGCTGAAAGCCAAAGTAGAGGACGTGCCCGCGCGTATTACGGCTCTGTCCAAAGAAAAGCGCGCGCTAGAAAAGCAAGTCTCTGAGCTTAAAAAGAAACTTGCGCTTTCTGGTTCTAGCGGCGGCGGCGCAGCGAGTGTCGAAGAAATTGGCGGCGTAAAATTCATCGGCAGTGTCCTAGAGGGTGTCAGCGGCAAAGACCTGCGAAATATGATCGAAGAGCAAAAGCAAAAACTAGGCTCCGGCATAGTCGCATTTGTCGCCGTGGACGGCGGCAAGGTTGCCGTGGCCGTGGGTGTCACATCCGACCTGACTAAAGATTATAACGCGGCTACTCTGGTTAATCTCGGCGCAGAAAAAGTCGGTGGTCGAGGCGGTGGACGCCCGGACATGGCCCAAGCAGGCGGCTCTAATGTGGACGGTGCAGATGATGCGCTAGCGGCAATTAAGGCGGGTCTAGGTTAGTCTACTGACATGATTTGGCAATAGATGTGCTACTATCGTGTAGGGTGGATTAGCCTCTTGGCATAATCTACCTTCAGTACGCCATCAATGGTGGATTACGCTACCGCTAATCCACCCTACAATTTAAGTGCCAATACCGGAGATACGGATATGACCTACACTACAAAAATCAATTATATTGAACTACCGATCATTGATTTGGCGGCGAGTAAGGCGTTTTATTCGGCGGCCTTTGGTTGGACATATATTGATTACGGGCCGACCTATGCTTCGTTTCAAGGCGCAGGTATTGACGGCGGGCTGGATGCAGACTCTGACCGCAAGCCGGGCAAGAACGGTGCTTTGGTTATATTACACAGTGATGATTTAGTTGCCGCACAATCAGCCATCGAAACCGCAGGCGGTAAAATCACTATAGCCATATTCGCGTTCCCCGGCGGTCGCCGTTTCCACTTCTCTGACCCCAGCGGCAATGAACTGGCGGTGTGGAGTACGGATGAATAACACAAAATAATCATTAAACAGTCATTTTGTGACCGTTTTAAACCATATCACTTCACCTATGATTTTATGGCAACCAAGACAATATTTACATAGATGTAGGACGGCATTGCACAACAGGTTTGTGCAGGGGCGAGTTAGCCAGTCCATATTCGAATTTATCAGCTTTGGTATCAAGCAAGCTTGGGCTTGTTTGTTCGGCGCTCTGATGTTGGGAATGTTGGTGGGGACGTACCTTTATTATCCTGAGGACGCAGTTTTAACGCGCTATGATTTTATTACTTTAATGGCGGTTTTGATCCAGATATTTTTGTTGGTGACGCGGCTTGAGACCCTTGAAGAAGCACGGATTATTTTGGTGTTTCATATAGTTGGCACAGCTATGGAGGTGTTTAAAACCCAGGCCGGATCATGGGTCTACCCCGAAACCAGCTTACTTAAAATAGGTGATGTGCCTTTGTTCTCGGGGTTTATGTATGTGTGCGTTGGTAGTTATATTGCGCGGGTTTGGCGGATTTTTGATTTCAAGTTTACGCGCTTCCCAGCGATGAAATGGCAGGCTTTATTGGCGATTTTGGTCTATGTGAATTTCCTCTCGCATCACTATATTTGGGACTTTAGAAATGTGTTATTTGCCTTTGCATTTATTCTCTATATGCCGTGTGTGGTGTATTTTAAAGCAGATGAAGAACACCGCCCCATGCCCTTGTTAATAGGCCTATTTTTGGTCGCTTTGTTCATCTGGTTCGCAGAAAATATCGGCACCTTTACCAAGGCCTGGAGCTATCCCGGCCAGGAAGCCACATGGCACATAGTCTCCCCCGCCAAGCTCGGCGCATGGTTCCTGCTGATGCTGATTAGTTTTGTTTTGGTGGCTTGGGTTCACAAAGCCAGAGGCCGTGATTAGTCCACGCGCCACGGCGGGTAGCGCCTGTTCTCACCTGCTTGATATAACCTAATTTTGTTGCCGGCAGGGTCAAGAATATCGGCTTCGCGCCAGAGATAGGATTGGGTTTCGGGTGGTGTTAGCGGGGAAAGGTTTTTGTCGGCAATAAAAGCATCCAGATTATCAACTTCGAAATAGATAAACGGCCAATCTGTAGAGGGCTGCAAGTTACTCGCCACCTCATGCAAAGATAAAGTAGCAGGTTCGCCGACGCCCGTATCTGGAAACTCAAAACGTACATAACGCGGTGCGCTATCAACTATGAGCGTTAATCCAAGGCTCTGGTAAAACACCACAGACGCCGCTATATCAGGCGCGCCGAGCGTCACCTGATTGAGGCGGAGATTGTGAGGTTTAGGAGCTATGCCATAGCTCGTTCGAAGTTCTCTGCGATGGCCTCTAGGTATCCCGTGGTTGATAACCAGCCTTGTTTGTCGCCGACCAGTAGTGCCAAATCTTTGGTCATTTGGCCGCCTTCTACCGTGGCGATTGTGGTGCGCTCCAGGCCTTCGGCGAAATCTATTAGGGCTTGGTTGTCGTCTAGCTTGCCTCTGTGGGCTAATCCGCGTGTCCATGCAAATATGGAAGCGGTTGAGTTGGTCGAGGTCGACTGGCCATTTTGGTGGTTGCGGTAATGGCGGGTGACGGTGCCGTGGGCGGCTTCGCTTTCCATGGTTTTGCCGTCTGGCGTCATCAGGAAGCTGGTCATCAGGCCGAGAGAGCCGAAACCTTGGGCAACTGTGTCGGACTGCACATCGCCGTCATAGTTTTTACAGGCCCAGATATAGCCGCCGTTCCATTTCATAGCGCAAGCCACCATGTCGTCTATCAAACGGTGTTGGTATTCGCCGCCAAATTCGGCGAATTTTTCAGCGAATTCGGTCTCGTAGATTTCCTGAAATGTGTCTTTAAACCGTCCGTCATAGACTTTCATAATTGTGTTCTTGGTCGAGAGGTAAACTGGCCACTTGCGGGTCAGGCCGTAATTGAATACGGCGCGGGCAAAGTCCTGAATTTTATCGTCAAGATTATACATGCCCATCGCCACACCGGAGGACGGGAAATCGAAGATTTCTTTTTCAATCACGTCGCCGTTTTCGCCTTCCCATTTCATGATCATTTTGCCTTTGCCGGGGACAAGGAAATCTGTGGCTTTGTACTGGTCACCGTAGGCATGGCGAGCAATGACGATAGGCTGTGTCCAGCCGGGAACAAGGCGCGGCACATTGTTACAAACAATAGGTTCGCGGAAAATAACGCCGCCCAAGATATTGCGAATAGTACCGTTGGGGGACTTCCACATTTTTTTTAGGCCAAATTCCTCGACCCGGTCTTCGTCTGGCGTAATCGTGGCGCATTTTACGCCGACATTGTGCTTTTTGATAGCATTGGCAGCGTCGATGGTAATCTGGTCATCGGTGGCGTCGCGGCTTTCCATGCCGAGGTCATAATAGTGCAAATCAATGTCGAGATATGGCAAGATCAAACGCTCTTTGATCATGTCCCAAATAATGCGGGTCATTTCGTCACCGTCAAGTTCTACGACCGGTTTTGCTACTTTGATTTTTGCCATTTTTTCCTCTAAAAATTGCGACCATCAGTTTTCTGAAAGCCGATTAAATATAATTGAAAGCCTCTTAACACTGGTTTGCTAGGATTAAAAGTATAAGCTGGTGAAAATACCAATAAAGTGACCATTGAATGGAATACAAAGAACGGATTGGGTCTATGAGCCAAGAGACTGGAAAAACGACAAAAGACCAATTGGGGCGTATTGTTGCGAATGACGATACGGATATGGTGCAGCCAGTGATCATTCTTGTGCGCACACAGCTCGGCGAGAACATTGGCGGTGCGGTGCGAGCCATGCTCAATTTCGGTCTAAGCGAGCTACGGCTGGTTGCACCAAGGGACGGATGGCCTAATCCTGCGGCGGACGCCATGGCGGCAGGGGCTTTACCTGTCCTAGAGCAAGCCAAAATTTACACGACAACTGAAGATGCCGTCGCCGATTTGAACTATGTTGCCGCCGCGACGGCTCGCATGCGGGATTTGGAAATTCCGGTTGTCGGTACGCATAACATTGGGACGAAAATGCGGGATCATTTAGCCAATGATCTTAAATGCGGCATTATGTTCGGGCCAGAAAAAGCCGGGCTTACCAATGATGATGTGGTGCTGGCAGACGAAATTCTGACTTACCCAATAAACCCCGCATTCCAAAGCCTGAACTTGGCGCAGGCGGTCGGTGTATTTTCTTATATGTGGGCAGCCAGTGCATCTACGAGTACCGAGGAAAGCAAAAACGGTACGTTACCCCCCGTATTTACGCAACCGGATAGTAAACCCGCAAATCGCGCAGATTTGGTAAGGATGTTTGAACATTTCGAAGACGAGTTGCTTAAAGCTGGCTATTTTTATCCGCCCGCCAAAGCCGCCCTCATGAAACGTAATATCCGCGCCCCGTTTATCCGTGCAAAAATGACAGAACAAGAAGTGCGGACAATGCGCGGAATGATTAAGGCGCTAGCAAAAGGGCGGGGTAAACAGAGGATTGAGAAATAATATTAGAGCAACGAAACCTAATATAGAATCACTCTACTAACGCTATGGGCGCATAGATAACCGAATACTGATATCCACCGCCGAATAAAGCCCGACCGATTTGGATGCGGTCATCAAGATGTTCGACCAAAATCTTCGGACTGTTTTCAGCCTCAAATAATGGCCGCATACGGGCAAATGGTAGGGTCAGTTTAATAGTCTCGCCATCTGTCACGACAAGTTCTGCACTAATCTTGTACTCACCAAGCGGCATGATATTACCAAAAATCAAGCTCCAACGCCCTTGGCTATCCACATGGCTTTCCCCGACTAGGTTTTCCCCGGCATAGATACGGACTTTACCGGATTGCTCAGAGCGGCCAGAAAAAATTACGCCGCCCGAATTGTCGTAATCAATAGCTTCAAGGGCAAACCCGCTCCTTTGCGGTAGACCGCCATACGGACTTTGCAAGACCCGGGAATGTGTGCCTGGGGCAGTGAGTAACAGCAATGCTTTACGGTCTATCTGTATATCCTCCGTTACTTCAAGGGGGTGCGGGTTACGGATAACAAACAAAGATTGATCAGATCTAATTTGGTGCCCGTCGGGCGTCACCATTAACAAATCCAAAACCAGAGAAGAGCTACCCGCATCTGTCGTAAATGCTAGCGTCCAATTGCCCTGGCCGCTCACCTTGGTACGTACAAGTTCTTTGGTTTCACTGCGTAAGGATATACCTGCGCCGGCTACCCCCGTCCCTTTTAAGGTAAAATCCGAACCCGATTGAACCGCAGATAAAATACTGGCCGGGGCATTGGTATATTGACCAGATATAGTCTCTTTTATCGGTGTATCGGTATTATTGTCGGTTGTCGTTATATCCGCTGGTGCAGGGCCGTTTTGCATGGCCTGCACAATCCCCCAAAGCACCAGTGCAAGTACCAATCCTGTAATCAACATCAATAATGGTTTACTTTTAAACATTGATTACCTTTGCGCCCTATGAAAAGAGTTCAGAGGAACCTACTTTGAATTGAATTCTCTGACAACCGTCTAATTAAAAGGATTACAGTGGCACTAGAAAAACCTGTTAAAAAGAGCATTTGCGTATTTTGCGGTGCATCGCAATATGTAGCACCGCATTATTTCAAACTGGCGGAGGACTGCGGGCAAGCAATTGCTGGAGAAAACTTCCGGATGATTTACGGCGGAGGCGGCATCGGGCTTATGGGCGCGACCGCTATGGCGGCTCACAAAGCTGGCGGTGAAGTGCTCGGAATTATTCCGAAATTTCTAACCGAAATCGAAGAAGTACTCGACACGATTGAGCACAAAATTGTCGATAACATGCACGACCGCAAACAAATGATGTATGAAGAATCCGATGGGTTTATTGTTCTACCCGGAGGGATCGGTACATTGGAAGAAGCCATCGAGATTATGTCCTGGATGCGCTTGCATCTACATGCAAAACCCATGGTCTTCGTGGATACGGACGGCTATTGGGCGCCGCTTATGGATTTACTCCGCCACACCATCGCCGCTAATTTTAGCCCAGCCTGGGTGAGTGGACATTTGCTCTATGAAAAATCACCAAAGGCCGCCCTCGCCCTGATTAAATCCCATTGGGACAATCCGCCGAGCAAGGGCGAAATCCAAATCAGCGATAATTCGCCAGTAAAACTTTAGACAAAGCCGCTACTGTCATTGATCGCACGCCAGACATCGTGCAGGGAAATGACCCGCAAAGAATGCTCCATTGGGATTTGGTCGCCGTCAATATCGGATTTACTATTGCGCTCCACAATAATCGCAACAGGGTCCCCCGTCTGTACGTCAAGGACAACACCACCGCTCATGCCTGAAGTGACCGGTTCACTTGGCGAGGTGATAGCAATAATCCATTTGCGTTCATTGCTAGCCCGGAGGTAGACATAGCCTTCGCGGCTGGACATGAATGCGCTACCAGCGGGGAAACCATGTACGGTCACCAATTGATTATCTTGTAGTTGCGCAGGTTGATCCGTGGGCACATGGCAATTATAGAGCGCCGCGTCTAATTTGTCGACATTGATACGGTCAATCTCGTTGGGGAACGCAGCATTGAGCAACCCGTCATCAACGATTGGCCATTTGACCAGCGGTTCGCTGGCAAATGGGGGCACACCATCGGCTGCTGCGTCCGCCACATGTCCCGCGCTTATCCAGCCATCCCAAAGCGCAAAGAAAGTCCCATAAGTTTCGAACGTTGCCTCATCAAAAAAGTGACGCCTAATATCAATCTGGTTCCCGACAAAATCGCGCGGAGCCACGTCATTGGCCTCGCTTGTATCAAATACAACAAAATCATAATTCGTATAGCCGCGTGACCTTGAGATAAACTCATAGCCATTTGCGGAGCCATTATCATTGGTATTACCTTCTGCCGTGGTATATTGTGAACTGCTAGCATTCAAAACAATCCCAGCATGGTTCCAATCATTAATCCGTCGGCGGTGCATAAAAATTGACCCTGGTGGAATATTTGCCGGATCAACCTCAGACTCTTTCACAAAAACTCCATTTGCCTGCGCGTTTTTGGCAAGCACATCAACCGAAACAGTGTATTCAACCGGGTTGGGTTGGCTCAAGCATTCTGCCGCTTGCGCTATAATGACGGACAGCGCCCCGGCACACCACGGATATGGATCGCCGTCATATCCCTTCATGTAAAACCGTACCCACGGTCCCGCATTTTGGCCGCCGACTTCCCGTGGATGCACGGCCAAATGCCTCTGAGACATGGCAGCGACTGCTTGGCCAATAGACATGCCGGTCGTGTCAAATTGCACTAATATATCGGTCATGGGTTTAACCAAGGCAGCGTAGGTTAATGGCCCTGCCTCACCATCTGGCATCAATTCGTTCAGGTCTTGGAATCGCTTAAGGGCAAACTCCGTTGCGTCACCAAACCAACTATCGATCTCGACAGGAAACCCGTGCAAACAAAGCCATTCTTGAACATGTTTGGCTCCATTGCCCCGTTGACCGTTTTTTATGGTTTTTGTCAACTCGACTTCATCGCGAATCCAGCGACTTAATTCCGAGAAATCATTTACATATGTATACATTCCACACTCCAGTTTGGTATTGGCCAATTTAGTTATTAACTTGTATTTCCTAGACCTTACATTTAGCGTAACGCGTGATTTTGGTCACGTTTGGTGTGCTTATGAAAAACATTCTGCTTGTCTATTTGCTAATCAGTGCGGCCACATTGGTAATGCAAGGATGTACGGATGCGAACGTGCCGGAAGAAACGCAAACTATTCCAACGCCCGCCCCTGCAAACATCATCAAAATTGCCCCGGCACCACCGCCGCGGATATTGGTTGGAGATAAAGAAATCATCATTGATGATCTGCTTTCGAGAAAACTAGGGCTGCCCACAAAGCACCAAGTCACATACCAAAAAGCGGATACTCCTTGGTCATTACAATGCGGAAAAGCGGTTAGCGCAGATGGTAGCCCTTTAGATTTCAATAAAAGCAAAATGGCGAAACAAGCGTCGCAAGGCTTTCTTGACAATAAGTATTGCGCGTTATTTCAAGAGCAAGGCAAACAATACAAATTGGTCGAATTCGATTTCGGGAACACAGACAGCCAAATTTTCACATGGCTAAAACGCCATAAAATTCCCGTAAACATGTTAAAATAAAAACATGGGCGACCCAGATAGCTATGCAAAAAAAAATTGAAACCAACAACTGTTCGGCAAGTTTTTATTTGCTTTGCGCAACATATACCCCGCCCCAGTTTGCGTCGGGTGGGTCGGTTTTGTAAGCATTGATGCGGGTCAGCATTACATCATAATAGCCAGAAAAACCCATGTCTTTGGCCAATTCTTGTAGTGCGGGAATAAAGCCTTCGGCCTTTTCCCAATTTTGCTTACGGTATGCTTCCAGAAAACGTGTATGGATAGGCATGAGAGTTTTATAGGCGTCGGTTTTGGCCATTTTCTCCTCACCAGCTAAAATATGGATGCGTTCCGGAGTTTGGCGGCCTATGACCTGAATGAGGTCAGCCTCTATGATAGCCAATTCTGGTAATTTTTCCGCCGTGGCGTTGCCGATCAATACGGAAACTTTGTACTGTTTAGTTAGACCCTCAATCCGAGAAGCCAGATTGGCCGCATCACCGATCATGGAATAAGAAAACCTCTGCTCGGAACCTAAATTACCCACGCAACATATACCCGTGTTTAGGCCAATCCCGACTTTTACATTATCCGGCCATTTAATCTCATCTTGTTTGGCATATTTTTCATTCAGTTCGCCCAGCGTTTTCATCATCTTGCGCACCGCCCGCGCGCCGTTTCTCTCGTGATCAGGGTCGTCCAAGGGGGCGTTCCAAAACGCAACAATAGCATCCCCCATATATTTATCGATCGTGGCACCATTGTCTTGCAATATCGTGGTCATGGGGCTTAGAAATATATTCAAAAATGTGGTGATTTCTTCAGGCTCTAGTCCTTCGGATATTTTGGAGAAGCTACGGATATCCAAAAATAAAATTGTCAGGATACGCTCCTCGCCCCCCAGTTTTAACAAGCTGGGGTCTTCAGACACTTTCTTGACCATGGTCGGTGATAAATACATGGAAAACGCACTGCGTATCTGCGAGCGTTCGCTCTCGGTTATGTAGAAAGAGGACAATGTTATCAAGAGGTAAGACGTTAAAATCGCCAAGAGGATATAAACTGGATTGATAAGAAGTTGGTGCTCAGCAAACCCGTACCACGAACCGTAAGCAACACTGCCTGCCACTAACAAGCTTAAAACTGCTCCCTTTGCAGCGCCTAAGCGCGGCAAAAGGATGGCTAAGAAAACGCCCAAAAACAAGAGCGTCCATAACTCTGTGCTCTCCGTCGTATATGTACGCTTTAAAAAATTACCCTCTATAATTTGCTCGACCACCTGCGCATGTACCAACACACCAGGCACACCCGCTTGAAATGGTGTCGCAACAAAGTCTTTAAGCCCAATAGCACTGGTTCCGACAAAGATGATTTGTCCTTCAACTTTATGCGCCCAAGTTGAGGTAGGCACATCATCTGAAAGGATTTCCCAGGCTTTAACAACCCGCAAATTTGGTTCTGGCCTTGAGTAATATACCAACAATTCTCCGTCTGCGCTTGTGGGTATTTCAAAATTTCCAATGGTCATCTTGGTCAATTTAGGGTTCTTGGTACCAACTATGTCCTTCCCGCCAGAACCATCAGAGGACGACATAATATATGTGCTGGCACCTGTCGCCACACGTAATGCTTCTACGGACAACGCTGGGTACATTTCCTCCCCGATCACCGAAATAAGCGGAGCAAGCCGAATAATCCCGTCCCCGTCAGGCGTAATACTTACATGACCCTCTCCTGAAACCTCGGCTTCAAGTTCTGGCATTGATGTTATTGCGCCATGATAGGACGGTAATACCATTGTCGGTTTTGCTCCCTTCCAGGCAAAGCCATGGCGATAAGCCGGGCGCTTTTCTGTTTCCTGCGCTACCAGAAAAAACGCTGCGACGACTTTGGAGCGTGCAAAAGAATCCGCGAGTAGAGTATCGTGATCAGTCAACTTGGAAAGATTCTCAAAACTACCCCGGGCAGCCGGATTGTCTTTTAATATCTGCGCTATATTTTTGGGAGATGTCCGGTCAGGCTCTGAAAATACAATATCATAGGCAATCACGGCTGCGCCTGCATCGGCCAAACGATCATTTAATTTGGCGATAATAGTTCGCGGCCAAGGCCACTGCCCCAGCTTTTCTATGCTTTCATCATCTATATCGACAATCCGCACTGGCGTATCCGGGTTATACTCCCGAGGCTTTTTCTTCTGATAAGCATCAAATAATAGATTGCCCATTTGCTCAATTTGGGGCGGTTTCGCAAAATTTGCATTGACGAATAGGAAAGTTATCAGCAATCCGAGTAATGTCGGTATTACGATCTTTCTGTGCTTCGATGACAATTTAAGCCATGACGATAATTTGGATAGCATGTTCTGCCCCGCTGTTTATTTTAGCTTCTCTCATAGGCGCGTAACTTTCAAGTGTAATCATAGGGCGGACATGACAAACTAGGCATTGAAAACAAGGGATATTTGAGTTAAACAAAAAATCAATATGCGTATTTGGGGTGATGGACACTCTATATTATGAATACGTATCAGCACGGGGCACATTCATGCGGCGAACTATACTGGCTTCAAAACTTCTTGGCACAATAGCAATTGTGGCAAGCTTTACCGTATCTATTGATGCAATTGCAGAATCCTATAACGGTCCGAAAATTAGCTTTGAACAAATTTATGCTAATCCTGATGATCAGGAATTGAACCTGAACTATGCGCGGCAACAAGCCGCAAATGGTGATTATATTTCTGCTGCATCCGCATTGGAGCGTATGTTATTTGCTTCTCCCAATTGGGATTCAGCACGTTTATTTTATGCACTTGTACTTTACAGGCTTGATGACAAACAGGCCGCTATGCGAGAATTGGATTTACTAGAAAGCCGTCCTCTTTCCCCTAAGCAAAGGAGACAAGTTAAGGCATATAGAGAAAATTTTTCTACACCAAAAAAACGGCAAGCTACATCTTCCGGACTGGTTGGCCGCATCGCTGTTGGTGTTCGCTATGATGATAATGCCGGCAATGCCTTGGCTGATACATTCCTGACATTTGCCAATAGGGACGATATATCTGCATTTGCCCAAGCGAGACTGCAATACACGAACCCTATTGGCGACAATGGCCTGAAGTTTAAAGCGGGCATAAACGGGCTGCTCAGGCGGCACGAAACATTTTCAACCGCTGACTATGATACATTTGGCGCAAATATTGGCCTGCTGGGGGACTTATCCAACGGACTGTCATGGGATACAGACATTCAGGTCGCCCAAGTCAATATTAGTGGCCAAAAGTACCTCACCCAATTCGGCGGGCGCGTCAAAATTAAAAAAGCATTGTCAGAAACTATTGGCGCTTGGGTTCAAGGCACTTGGCATGATCAAGATTATAATAATTTATCTTTCACTACGCTTGAGCCAACAAGAAGCGGCGATAAATTATCTTTGTCCACCGGGGTTATTAAACGCCTTGATGAAAATTCATTTATCAGCGCTTCATTTGGCTATGAAGACAAAAAAGCGGCCAACGCCGCATTCGCCTATGATGGCATAAGGTTGAATGCCAGATTCCATAACGGCTTTGGTAACGGTATCTATCTGAGCGGACGCGCAACTTACCGCATGCTAAAATATGACGGGACAAGTTTTAATAACCCTGCCCCAACACGCCGGGAAGATGACCATATTTCTGGCCGCCTTGGCATCGGTGCGTCGCTTAATATCTTGGCCACAAAAATAGGGCTGGACGAAAACCCTAACTTAGACAATCTAGGCTTGGAAGCTGGTATTAATTACACCAACCGCAGTTCAAACAACCCTGTTCTCGATTACAAAAATTTCGGAACAGACATAAAATTGATTTGGAATTTTTGATCATTAAGAAAGAAGTATATTATGAAACATAATAGCTATTTTTTGGCGAGCGCTATCGCTACCGCACTGTTATTGCTCTCAGTAAACACCTATGCCTTGGACGAAATTGGCATCAATTCTGCGGTTAAGGGTGATGTTATGGTGCAAAGCAGAGAGCAAATAGCTAAGCAAGCCCTTGTTAAAGATCCAATCCATATTGGCGACGAAGTCAATTCTTTCCGTAATTCCAGTCTACAGGTTCTGTTGAAAGACCAAACCGTATTTACCGTTGGGCCGGACTGTCAGTTAACTATCGATAAATTCGTCTACGACCCAAATGATAACAGTAATGGGCTAAAGGCAACAGTCAGCAAGGGCATGTTTCGTTTTATGTCAGGGAATATCTCCAAATCAGGCCCAGAAAGCATTACTATAGACACCCCGGTAGCCAGTATGGGCGTGCGCGGCACGATGGTTGAAGGTCTCGTAGGGCTTGAGGCTATCGAATATGCGCGACAAGCTGGCTTGATACTTCCAGGCACAAAAATTGACCCAGAAGGTGCCACAATTTTTGTCCTTCGCGGCCCTGGTCAGCGAAGTCGTGCCAGAAATCGAAAAGGTGAAATCAGCGTTACATCCGGGGGTCGGACAGTAACAACCCGCCGCAGCGGATATGCTATATTCGTTAGCTCTAGTGATAGTCCACCATCAGACCCATTCCAGTTAGATGCCAAAACATTCAATGTGTTCAACGCCCGCCTGCGCACTGAACCTACTGGCGGTGTTTCGTTCAAACCATTTGAATTAGATATATTTATGCAAGTCGACCCGCCTGAAAGCCAAGGGGCGGACAACCCTTTCCTCGGCGACACCCCCAATGAAATTATAGACCCGAGTACAACATTTGATTGGCCATCGGAAGAAGAGGAAGAAATTATTGTTCCCGACTGCACACCGCAAAACCCAGATTATCCGGATTGCTTATTATAGCAATAATGCTACGCGGACGGTATCAAGTTTATCAAATAAATAATCCGTGTCCGCATCCGAGAATGTGATAGGCAAGCTAAGCACGCGCTCAAGCATGGTTGATTGGTATTTCTCGCGGCTAATCTTGCCGCCTACACTTTCCAAATCTTTGAAAACAACCAAGCTCGCCCGCAAAATTGCAAAGTCACGATTATCAAGCCCCGCTTGGGTGCACAACGCCTTTAGCCCGAATGGGCCACTATCGTGTAACATTAAAGAGGATTTGTGGATCGTCACACCGGATTTTTGCGCCAAAGCTTGAGCACAAAACTTCATTTGCCCGCAGCACGCAGCACGCACAATTAATGTGTTGGTTAGGCGGTCTTCTTTATCCAAGCGAGCAATTAACGACTTTAAATCATTACTTACCCAGCTTTGGGAAATGAAATCAACGCTTGCCCGCTCTCTACTTTGCCCGGCTAGGTCAACGGCTATATCCAACGGTATTTCGTGGTTTTCATACAAGCGCCGCGCCGCTTCAGCACTGACCGAAGTGATCAATTTTTCGATGAGCAATGGCGGTAAATCCCGCCGTGCAATAAAGCTCTCCTTTATCAAGTCGTCGTCTTGGTAAATATCCATCATATGGATACCAAGCTCGACACCGATTTGCGCGCCATCATTTGCCGCCACCGACGCGACCACACAGCTATCACCGTAACGGACAATTGCCTTAACTAAATCTCCGCCAATATGCGCACGTTTTGATACGGCCATCATTTTGGCGGCGGCCTTTGATTTGAGAATTTCCAGAAGGTCATCATCCTCCAAAACTGGTGAATGGGTCAAAATAGGTACCGCAATCGAATCAATATCTTTAATCAGTTTTTGGGCTATGTCGTGGGGTAGATTTTGCGAATTTCTAAGGGTTATTGCCAAAGCACGCCGCACCATAGCTGCTGCATCGCGGGCAATAAACCACAATATCTCTTTAACCACTTCCCGCTCACGCAGCGAGAGATTAGCCGCGCGAATTTCACGACACACTTTTTGCGCGATCACCGCCCGCACATCCCGCTCAGGATGAGAAACCAAATGTTTCACATCTTCGGAACTAATTTTCAATTGCGTAGCCATATGCATCATACCCATCTCCTACCAATATGGTAAACAAGTATAGTGAACGAATGGTTTGCAATTATGGTGAACAAAAGGTTTAGGGTTAGGCTCTAAATCACCGTGAATATATCATCTGCGCGCCTGCAAAACCCAAGCAGCAGGCTTGTTGTCCCCTGCTAAATAAAACGGCTCAGGATGGTCAATATTAAACTGCGCATCCGCAAATATGGCCAGAATATTACGGGCATCTTTTTCGCTCAGTGCTGATTGCCGCATACTTTGCATACGGCCTCGGTAGGCATCAATTTCAGTTTGCATACCGTCGAGCCAACCCGTTATATCTGCCAAAGAATAAGCCTTACGGCGGCTGAATAAATCAATAGTGCCGGAGTATAAATGTTGCCCCAATTTATGAATCTCACTACCACTTGTTTGCCCGGCTTCCAGCCACGCAATGAGTTTATTGCGCGGTACGGTGAGCAAATGGGTGGCTTTTTCGTAGGCGGTTTTTGTGACCAATGTTGGTGATTTTTCTGCGGCGTCTAAGGCTATAAATACAGCCTTGGCGGCACTGATAAAGCCCGGCTTTGTCATGTCTTTTATATCGCGGAGGTGACCGCGAACCTCTTGCTCAATACCGCCGCCTTTGATGTGGCAAAGCGCGATGAACTGGCCATTGTCTGCTACCAAACGCGCCATTTCGCGTGCCGCCGCCAAGACTTGTCGATTGCTGCCCGCATATTCAAAGCCGTATTGGCTTACCAGGAAATCATAAGTGCCGTCTGCCAGCCCCGTAGCATCTACGGGGGCGACAATTCCTTTGGCGTTTGGAAACTGCTTTTGCATAGCCGCGACCGCATCTCCGGAAATATCGACGCCGCTCAGATCATTAAAACCGTTGGCATTGGCATGGCGCAGTACCGAACCCGCACCGCAAGCCATGTCCAGAATTTTGCTGCCCTTATCCAGCCCGGAAAAACACCCCGCCCAAAACTCACCCAGTTTTTCATTGTGTTCAATACCAACACCAACCAGCGCTTCACCAACACCATCCGCCGACCGGCCTTGCCAATAATTGCCCCAATCTTGTGCATTTTTATCGGCCATCACACCCTCTGAAACGGATAGAAATCGCCGCCCAAACCCATGATCCCGGTAAGCTCATCAAGCGCCGTAAAACTCTCGCGCATCAAATCAGGATCGCCCAAATCATTTGGTGCCATGTCTTCGCGGTAATGCTTTGTCACCCAGTCCGAGAGCTGCGCGTAAAGTGCTTCGTCCAATATCATCTTGGGGTTGGCCGCCGCCAACTCCGCCTCCGTCAACACCACCCGCAAGCGCAAGCAGGCAGGGCCGCCGCCGTTGCGCATAGATTGGCGCACATCGACATATTTGACCGCACCGATGGGACCATTGCCCGCTACTAAAGTATCACAATAGGCTTTGGTGCGCGGGTTATCCTCGGTCTCGGTGGGCGCGATCAGGGTTAGGCGTTCTTCGCCTGGCAATTGCACCAACATTGAGTTAAATAAATATGCCGAGATAGCGTCTTCTAGCGGCACATCCTCGCCGAATACTTCGACGAATTGTGGTTCGAACAATCCGTCCGCCGCCTTGCGGATTGCCGCCAAAGTTCCTGCCGTGTCCTCAAATGCATCTTCGTGGTAGAATAAGCATTGCTTAGCCCCGACACAAACCACGTCGT
>JALSHE010000055.1 GCA_026982415.1 Robiginitomaculum sp. | reverse complement strand
GGCTGGATCAGGGTTTCCCCCATTGTCCAAGATTCCCCACTGCTGCCTCCCGTAGGAGTCTGGGCCGTGTCTCAGTCCCAGTGTGGCGGATCATCCTCTCAGACCCGCTATAGATCGTCGCCTTGGTGAGCTTTTACCTCACCAACTAGCTAATCCAACGCAGCCCCATCTAATAGCGATAAATCTTTCCCCCGAAGGGCGTATACGGTATTACACCTCGTTTCCAAGGGCTATTCCGTACTACTAGGTAGGTTGCTACGCGTTACTCACCCGTCTGCCACTGTCCATTATCCGAAGATAATTTCTCGTTCGACTTGCATGTGTTAAGCCTGCCGCCAGCGTTCGTTCTGAGCCAGAATCAAACTCTCAAATTGAGTTTGTCACCTGACTGTTTATTTTAACTGGCATCTTTTGAATAAATTCAAAAGTTGCTTGTTGCGTTCAAATTATTGACGAGATCCCTTAAGTTCATCAACCATCGTTCCGAAGAACAACAGCAAAATCACCCAAGCGATTTCGTTATAAATAAAAGAAACGTCAAAACAGTCAGTAACTTTGTCCACCAATTAAGGTGAACGTGTTGCCTACATCAAGTGTAAGCTCACAGCCAAAAGCCGCCTGCGTCTCTCTTTCCATATTCACAATTTCAAACAACACGAAAACTAAAAAAAACCTTTAGCTCTCAAAAAAAAGGCTCTCTAAAGAGCCTCGGTCTCGGCGAAATTTGCGACCCATAAGGTGGCTCGCTTCGTTCGAGATGCGCTCTATAGGGAAAGCATTTTCGTGTGTCAAACATCTTTTTTAAAAAAGTACACTTTTTTAAATTTAAATGCAGACGGCGAATTTGCCAGCCTTTAAAACCCCATTTTACTGAAGTTTCCCGCCTCACCTTGGTTTCCCTCGGTAGAGCGGAGCGCCTTATAGACTCAACGGGTTAACAAGTTCAACTAAAATCGACCGTGAATTCAAAAATAATGCAGTTTTTCTACATGAATCGGTGTTTATTATGGAAAATGCGAAATCCACTGATGGTTCTCAAGAAAACGCCGCGAAAATCACCCCATATTTACCATAAAAACCCGAATCGAAGACACATTTCACGTATTTCGACGCATTCATCGCGGCCACCACCTTATCATAGGAGTTTAGACAAACAAATATATTGGTTTTTTTTCAACCGATTCCTACCAATCCAAATCATATTTCCGCCTAAAACTCCGAAAATCCCAGCGTAGGTCTTCGAGTTCACGCATTAGGCGCTTCTTTTTCTTGGATAAACGATCTTTTTCATCTGATTCTGTGAGTGGATCAGCCAAGCGGTCTTTGACGTCTTGTAATTCGTTTTCGCTATCAACAATATCGTCTTCGTATTTTTCGTATCTTTGGCGCAGTTCGTACTCGGCGTAGCCATTATCATAGCCTGCGCGGAAAGCGTCTGCCATTGGGCCATCGCAAACGCTGTTATACGAATTGCCGTCTTTGCCGCGCTCAAAGCCTTTATCATAAGTGCAATAGTGTGTCAGACCTGTCTCGTAGCTGGAAAGATAGGCGGAACGGTCTATATTTGAGGCTAAACCACCCCCATACTCGCCGCACGTCTGCACATAATCGGCTAAACGGTCACGGCCTTTGCCGTTGACGCCGTCCCGGTAGCCCAGATCAGCCCAATTGCCGGCTTGGCATTCTGATTCTGAAATACTGGCGCAGGCAGGCAGTAATAGCCCTGCGCCAATCACCAAAACCGATCCAACTAAAAATTTATTCAACATTATGCGCTCCCTTTATTATTATAGGGAAGTTATAGCGTCTCCGCCGTGAACCGCCAATGAATTCTTGGTTGCTATAATGACAGACTAGACCGGTTTAAGGGTTCGGGATTTGGTAGGCCGAATGGCAGGCGACACAGCTATTCATTGTATCTGCTAATTTAAGCTGGATTTCTTTGGCAGGGTTACCGTCCGTAGCCATCTGGGCCATTTCGCCAAATGCAACGTGAACCCCTCGGCCTAATTGCCTAAATTCCGGCGGTAACACCCGCCCCATTTTTAGGCGCTTCATGTTTTGCTTGTTCTCGACGGTTCCGTGGGCTTTCATGCTGACCGCATTGGCCGCATCTGCGACCATCTGCATATCGTCCCGCGCCAATCCCTCGACAACCCCTTGCGTCGCCACCAAAAGACCACGCATTTCCCCCAAAACTTGCTGTCTTTGCATTTGGTTGAGCGGTAATATTTCACGCTCATCCAAGCGCACGGTTTCTTGCACAGGCGTTGGCGCGACTATAGCGGCTTTTTCCTCAGTCGATTGCGGTGCACATGCACTCAACGCACCAAACAAACCAATTACAATTGCCCCTGCATAGATATTTTCCATATTATTTCCTAAATCAATGTTTCGAGCAGATTGTATCTGCGTTCTCACAAAAAACAAAGTGACAATGTGTCATATAAAGGAAATGTAACTTAGCTATTGTCAGCACCCGCCCAAAGCCTAAAATACCCCCATGAAAGTATTGCGAAAATGAGATTAGGGACAAAATCCGGCGTCCATGAAAAATACCACGCCAAAGCCCGCAAACATCCGCCTATTGGGTTGGCACTTGGCGGGGGTGTGGCGCGTGGGTGGGCGCATATTGGTGCGATCCGGGCTTTAATTGAAGCAGGGATTGAACCTGATATTATTAGCGGCACATCTATTGGGGCGCTTGTCGGCGCGGCTTATTTGTCTGGTAATCTCGATACGATTGAGGATTGGGCGCGGTCGCTTAACAAACGCCGCCTGCTTAGTTATATGGATATTCGCTGGGGCGGGGCTGGCCTGTTGCGCGGCGACCGCTTGGCCAAAGTGCTCAACCATTATCTCGGCGATATTAATATTGAAGACATGGACCGTAAATTCGCCGCCGTAGCTTGCGATTTGCGCACTGGTTATGAGGTTTGGCTGCAAAACGGCCCTCTCGTCCCTGCCTTACGGGCGTCTTATGCCCTGCCCGGCGCGTTCGAGCCTATAAGAATTGATAACCGCTATATGATAGACGGTGCCTTGGTTAATCCGGTGCCCGTATCCACATGCCGGGCACTCGGCGCGCATATAGTTATTGCGGTTAGTCTGAACGGAGATGCATTCGGCCCCATCGGCTCATCCCACGATATGGACTTTGACGACAAAGAAGATGATAGCATGGAGCCGCTCGAACTGGCCGGACAGTCCTTGAACAAAATGCGCCCGGACCGTCTCCTCCTAAAAAGCCTGCTCGGCGGCACTAAATCCGACGGCAATCTCAAACTTGGCTCAGTGATGATGGGCACGCTCAATATCGTCATGGACCGCATTGCCCGCTCCCGCTTGGCCGGAGACCCGCCCGACGTATTCGTAGCCCCGCGCATCGGCCACATAGGCATGACAGAATTTTCCCGCGCAGATGAACTCATAGAACGCGGCTACCGCGCCATGCAACACGAAATCCCGCTGATACAGAGTGTTATTGATGTGTTAGGGCAGTTACCATCGGCGGAGGTGGATTAGCATAAAATCCCCGGCAATACCTGCGCGGCTAGCCGTAGCGTCATTATTATTCCCAAGAGCGCAAGCTACTCCGCCGCTAAAACTTCCATGGGTTCTTGTCCAGCTTGTCTGAACATTTCGTGGACTTTTTGGTAGGTTTTAGGCGGTAAAATACCGAGCCGGTCTCGCGCAGACTCTAATGGCTCGGCCAGCAAAGCAGGAATGTCCTCAAGCGCTATCCACTGGGCTAATTTTCCGTGGCGTTTGCCCTCGCGCATGGCCGCCATAACCGGCGCACCCCGCGGTGCAAGCTTCTTAATCTCTCTGGCGCCCATATAGGCGACGAAGACTACGCCCAAACCGGGCACCTGACCATGGGAAAATCCCAGTACGCAGACTTCGCCGAGTGCATCACGGCCATAGCCCGTCAGTACATGCAATAGATCATGGGTATCGCGCAATCGGTAGCCATACCATTCAAGCAAATCATCAAATTGTTCGGTGTTTTTATTGAAGCGGTCATACTCTTCCACCAAGCCAGCGGCGGTTAAGCCCTCCCGCTCCATAAATTCCAGATAGGCCGCCCCGACCGAGCCAGCCGGGAATTTACGGATAGCCTCATGGTCATCAAGCAAAGGCGGCAAATAGCGGCGCTCGGCTATGCGCGCTTGCCCTTTTTCGGTCTTGTCAAAACTCTCCAACCCACGCAATAGCGCCTGCCCGTTCAAGGCTTCAATCGTATAAAAAACCTGCGCCGTATCTTCTTTGTCGGCAATCAAACTCCGAAAATGCCCAAGCGCTTTCAGTGGCCGCATTCGTGGCTTCTTCCGATTAGGGCTTACTAATGCTTCAGTCATAATATTCCTCTTACTCCCCGTTGATTAGGGAATTGAACCACCCCGGGTTTGCCGGAGGCTGTTTAGCTTAAGTTATGCCGATTTTGGGACTTTGTCTAGATTTTCGTAATAACTTTCCTCTGCTTCGGCAAGCGGGGGGTTTCTAACGCCGAAATGAAGATAAACCCGTCATGCCATAAAAAAAGCCGTTTTAAGAATAGTAGCGAATGAGCGACGCCAAATCATCAACATCTTCCAACTCGCGCAGAAATGCCACGCTCCCGTCTATGGCTGCACACATGTCGGCTCGTGTCTCGGGGTGTGACCATCTTATCTTGTCGAACAAACCCGGCGGTGCCGGGGTTTTTAAGCCGATTAGGTAGAAGCCGCCGTCTTTGGCTGGGCCTATTACTGCGGCGTTGTGCTTTAGGGCTTTGAAGCCTTGGGCTATGTCTGCGCGTTTCATAGCGGGGATGTCCGTGCCTATTGCTATTACTGAACCTTTGCCAGTGAACAACATTGCTGTGCGTTCCGAGAGGTCGCCTGCACATTGTTCTAGTCGCGGTATATGGTTTGGCCATAGGCCGCCGAAATTTGCATCCACATATTTATCCGGTGTCATATATAGCACGGTGTCCCAGCGCGGGTCTTGCATTTCGCGCAGGATTTTGGCGGTCATAGCCCGGTATATGCGCACGGCATGGACATGGCCAATGTCCGCCGCCAGGCGTGTCTTGACCTTGCCGAGGCGCGGGGCTTTGGCGAATATAAAAAGTGTCGGTTTCATTTATTATATGTCGTATTCAGTGTATCCGGCTTTGCGCCCATTAAGAACCGAAATAGCAAAGCCACATTGCCAAGCCCTCTGCGGACATAGCCTTGTTTTTCGTATCGTTCTGCGCTGGTGAGCGCATCAGCGGACAAAGCCCGCAAACGCCGCCGCCCGAGGGTGCGGACGATCTGCACATCTTCGAACAAAAGCCAATCGGGATAGCCGCCCACCGCTTCGTAAACATCTCGCCGTATCAACAGCCCTTGGTCGCCGTAAGGGAGCGCCGCAAATGCGCATCTCAACCGCACCCAAAGCTCGGTCCAGCGCGGCCAAAACCCGTCTGCACTTAATTTAAAGCGGAAATATCCGGCCTTGTCAGGAAAATATTTGATATGTTGCTGGATTTCTTCCGCCCAGCCATCCCCGAGCCGCGTGTCAGCGTGCAGGAATAATAGCCAATCATCGCTCGTGAACCCCGTCACCCATTTCGCACCCCATTTCGCACCTCTGGCCAATTGCCAGCCTCTGCCCTTGCACCCCATTGCAATTCGCGCATTCGCCGCCAAAGCAGTCGCAAGCGTCCCGTCCGTTGAGCCACCGTCCGTAATAACGATTTCGTCTACTTGCTTGCCCAGTTGCGCCAATAATGCGGGTAAATGGGTTTCGGCGTTTAGTGTTGGGATAATAACGGATAACATATGACATTTGTCCCCGTTTTTACCGCCGAACGCAAGTCACAAAAAAGCCACGCCACTTTTATGCGGCGGGGCTTTTTTAAATCTATAAATTTAAGAGCGGTTATTTACCAAGGGTATTCATGATTTTTTTCTTGGCTTCTTTTTTGCCCGCTTTTTCAGCTTCGTCTTTAACCATGCCTGTCAAAGTATTGGTGATACTCTTGGTTGCTACTGGTTTTTTCTCCAACGCAATCAAACAAAAATCACCAATGGATGTTTTGCGTGTATTGGCTTTATCACAAGCTGTTACACCGCGCAAATCGCCCGCATATTCCATGCTTTGAAATTCTTTGGAAATTACAGGTACCAAGCAATGTTTGACACCGTTCAAATCCATAACAGTGCCCTCTTGAGCCGTGCATTGTGCCTCGGTGCTGACCGTTTTTACAAAATCCGCTTGCGCAACGCCCGCAAATCCAAGCACCATGACTGTGCAAGCAATGCCTGCTCCGAACTTAGAAATACCCATTTTCATCTCCTTAGGTTTTATTTAATTTTCGTTTAGCAAATAATCCTGACCAAAAAAAGGCCAGTAACTGTATTTTTCTACCAATAGCAACATTTTCCTGTAAGTTAGCTGAACAATGAACGTAAAAAAGCAAGATTCGCGCCAAAACGCAAAAAAAACCACACCTGATTGGTATTATGAAGCCGAAATGGGGGTAAACCGCGTGGCGGGTGTGGACGAAGCCGGGCGCGGGCCACTGGCAGGGCCTGTCGTAGCCGCCGCTGTGATCCTCGATACGGCCAATATTCCGGACGGCCTGAATGATAGTAAAAAACTGTCTGCGAATAAGCGCGAAGCTTTGTTTGATATTATAATGGCTTGTGCAGCGGTCGGTATAGGCATGGCCGAGCCAGAGGAAATAGACCGTATCAATATCTTACACGCCACAATGTGCGCTATGCAAAGGGCGGTGGCGAATTTGCCCAATCCACCAGATGCTATCCTAATCGACGGCAATCGTTGCCCAGACTTCACTATCCCCGCGCAAGCCATCGTAAAAGGCGACGCCAAGAGCCTCTCCATTGCCGCCGCCTCTATCATCGCCAAAACCATGCGCGATAGATTGATGCGGGGGGCAGACCACCGCTTCCCCGGCTACGGACATTCGGGGCATAAGGGGTATCCAACCAAAGCCCATAGGGAAGCACTGATGGAATTGGGCGCCAGCCCGATACATAGACGGAGCTACGCGCCTGTGCGGGATGCCCTGAGCTAATACAAGCCGCCAAAACCCTGTAGGGTGCATAGAGCGTCTCTTGCGCGAAATGCACCATGAGGTGTGTGCCAAAGGTGCATTTCACCAAGAGGTTCTATGCACCCTACAATTTTTTTAGGCTTCCGCCCTGTTAACCTCCCCTAACAAAACCTTAAAATCCCCAGTTAATCCATAGACTTATCCCCGCATTAAGTTTTTGTGAATCTTTTGGGTCAAGTTTCGCCTCTACTGATTCGTTTGCATATGGCTGCGGGTTTTGAAGGAATAATAATAATGAACAAACTGCCCCTTAATCAGATTATTTTAGGCGATAGCGTCAAAGGCATGGACGCCCTGCCAGCCGAGAGCGTTGACTTAGTATTTGCCGACCCACCGTATAATTTACAGCTCGGCGGAGACTTGAACCGTCCGGATAATTCTGCTGTGAACGGCGTGACCGAAGAATGGGATCGGTTTGATACAATGGACGCCTATGATTTGTTCACCCATGATTGGTTGAACGCAGCGCGGCGTATCCTTAAACCCGACGGCGCTATATGGGTTATTGGTTCTTATCATAATATTTTCCGGGTTGGTGGTATCCTTCAAGACCAAGGGTTTTGGATCCGCAATGATATTATTTGGCGCAAAACCAACCCTATGCCCAATTTTCGCGGCACACGTTTTACCAATGCCCACGAAACCCTAATCTGGGCGACCAAAACCGAAGACGCCAAACCAACATTTAATTATGATGCCATGAAAATGATGAATGACGGCGTACAAATGCGCTCCGACTGGACATTGCCAATATGCACAGGGCGCGAACGCCTCAAGAAATCAGACGGCACCAAAGCCCATCCAACCCAAAAACCCGAAAGTCTCCTGCACCGGGTCTTGCTCTCCACGACCAATCCCGGTGATATTGTGGTGGATCCCTTCTTTGGCACGGGCACGACGGGTGCAGTTGCCAAAAAACTCGGACGCCATTTCATCGGTTTTGAGCGCGAAGAAGAATACCTTATCCACGCCAAGCGCCGTATCGACAAAATCCAAACCGGTAGTGGTGTTGCCCTTAAAGTCACGGCCTCCAAACGCGCCCTGCCCCGTGTGGCATTTGGTGTATTGGTCGAGCGCGGCATGGTCAATCCGGGCGATACTTTGTATTCACCCAATGGGCGTATCACTGCCCGTGTACGCGCAGACGGTTCTATCGCCGTGCCAGACGCCAGCGGTTCCATCCACAAAATGGGCGCCCATGTGCAAAAAGCACCCGCTTGCAATGGCTGGACATATTGGCATTTTGAACAAAGCTCCAAAGGCAAAAATAACCGCACAACATCGCTAGTACCCATCGACGTATTACGAGCAAAAGTACGCGAAACCATGGGAGCCTTGGCTTAGAAAGCCGGGAGAAACGAAAACCAACCCCAAATTTCCATAGCCTGAAATGCAAACACCATAAATACGGTTTTTTCAGCCATATCTTCACGGGGGAATTCCGTCTGCCAACTTTGAAAACCTATGTGAAGCGAAAGCGTGGCATTCTTTGACCAATCCGTAAAATCGAAAATTGAAAGCAGATGAACAACCGCCTGCTTGACTATTTTGCCCATGGTAATTCCGATTGCCAATAACAAGAATGTTGCCACAGTTTTTTGCAATCCAGTTTCGGGCGTATCGAGTGAAAAACCCATCCCGTAGATTAAAGTGGCTAGAAAAATCCAGCCAAGTATTTGCCGAAGCACCGAATTCATGGCCGCAATGGTCTTGGCAAATTTCTGTATACTGCCCTCAAAAATTTGATTGAAAGCTCTACCCAGCAGAAGCAATAAACTGGCTCCTAGAATGATGGCTATTATCCCGAAAATATTTGCTTTTACAGGCATAAGATTTGCAAATGCTTTGCCGATTAGCGGAAACCCTACAAGACCAATGACTATAAATACCAGCCAGATAAACCAAAAAGCAGTTATCAATATCTTACGGCCATGGGTCAGCACATCATCCTGAACCGGTATTTGGAAAATGGCACTGAAAAAAATCACAAATAGCTTTGCAATAAAATAACCAATAATAATTACAAACACAGCAAAGACAGGGGTTTGCAGATAATCTGGCAAATGTAAGTAAATATCAATCATGCCATTTGCCCTGCTCTATCCAAACCCTATAATTCATACTACTTAAAGCCATTCGTCCCTGTCTTGGCCACCGAGTATATTCATGATTTCGATATTATCACCAACGATACGGTAGTAGATTGTGTCGACCCCGCACAAACATTTTCTGTAGCCATGCCGCACATGTTCTAGCCCCGGATATAGGCCTGGTTGGCGGACTAATGTTTCGAAGCACTCGAAAAACGCTGCGAATATTCATCCGCTTTAGCAACACCGTGGGTACGCACACCCCATTGATGAATGCGTATTATATCTGCTTCTGCGTCATCCGAAAGTTTATAGCTCGCCATTTTTACGCAATTCCGCTTTGGATTTAGCCAATATTTCTGATTGGTTTAGCGCCGTAAAACCACTTTGTTCGGCTTTGATCAATTTGGCGCGGATATAGGCTATTTCTGCCGGAGTCTCTATGTGGGTCTCTATGCGGCTCTCTTTGTCCTTGCGGATTAAATTGCGGATATATTCGCTATTGCTGACATATTCGCCGCTGGCAATTTTTCCGTCCATCCACCTGCGGTCAAGGTCGGTTAAGCTTAGTGTTGTTTTTACGATTGCCATAACGGTCTCCATATAGTGTATTAATACACCCCTATTATACCACTAAGCGCCACCCTTCAAGCCATTTCTACCTAGACTGCTGCCCATTTCTCTTTGGGCAGAAATCTAATCCTTGACTTCTGGAACGGGTGTAATCTCGCTGAACTAATTAACTTCAGCGAGAAACACCAAACCAGAGAAACATATGTCTTTTATCAGTCAAAACCTAAACCTCCCCTATATTGCGCCCGCCCAAGCGCAGAAACACGTCACCCATAACGAAGCCTTGCGCGCACTGGATGCCATCGTGCAGCTCAGTTTGCTCAGCACGTCGCAAACCACCCCGCCCGCAACGCCCGTGGAAGGCGAGCGCTATTTCGTGGCCGCCGCAGCCACAAGCGCTTGGGAAACCCAGGACGGCCAAATTGCCGCTTATCAAGACGGCACATGGGCATTTTATGCGCCCCAGTCCGGCTGGCAGGCATGGATTGAGGATGAGAGCAGTTTGCAAATTTGGGACGGCGCAGCCTGGCAAAATGCGGTACCTGTGCCTGATTACCAAAACTTGTCACAAATTGGTATCAACACCACCGCCGATGTGACGAACCGCCTATCCGTATCCAGCCCTGCGACACTGTTGACTCACGCAGGCAATGGGCATCAATTAAAGCTCAATAAAAACGCCACCGTTGATACCAGCTCCATCCTTTACCAGAGCAATTGGTCTGGCCGTGCGGAAATCGGCCTTACGGGGGATGATGATTTTCATTTCAAGGTTAGCGGCAACGGCAGTAATTGGACGGATGCCATGACCATTGACAAAGATAATGGTGATTTGACATTAGGCGTAGGGTTTAAATATACGCAGTCGTTGAACCGCCTTGAGTTATTTGAACGCGATGAGCCGACAAAACTCAGCACCCGCATAGACAGCTCCAATTTTGGTGGGGCTTGGACATTATATAGGGGCGGCGCAGAACAGGTCAAAATATTTGCGACGGCTCCCTATGAGTTCAACATACAAAATGTCTCTTCCCACGACTTTATCGTCCACGGTTCACTAGACAATCTGCTCTTTGTCGACGCAGGTCAGAACCGTGTTGGCATTGGCATAGCCGTACCAACCACAAAGCTTGATGTTGATGGCCCAATACGCCCAAAAACCTACACAGTCGCGACACTCCCGTCGGCACCCGACAATGGTGCTGGCTCTGTAATATATGTATCAGACGAAATGGGCGGCGCAGTGCTGGCATTTTCGGACGGCACAGATTGGCGCAGGGTTACCGACAGGGCTATTGTTGCCTAGCCAATGCAATAGCCTTGCGCATCAAGCTTGGTAGCGCGTATTTATCAAACCTATTCATGGCGGCGCGGATTTCAAATTTTTCCGGCCCAACTTGCCCTTTGAAAACAGTGAGATACAGGGTGAAATGTGTGAAAACATGTTTCACCACACCTTCAACTTGCTGCCAATTGCTTTTGATAGGCGCCTGTGCTAGCCAAATATCAACATTTGGTTTCTCCCCTGTCCAATCCGTTCCCGGCAATTCTGCCATACCACCCAGCAAGCCATTATCCGGTCTTTGCCTTAGCCATATATGGCCAGCTTCTTCAATAAAAAACACCGCGCCGTAGCGCACAGGCCGCGCAGTTTTGGCTTTGCGTCTGGGATAGTCAGTCATAGTGCCAAATTTATGTGCCGCACATTCAGACTGCCATGGGCATAGGGTGCATTTCGGATTTTTCGGCTTACAAATATGCGCACCCAAATCCATCAGGGCTTGGGCGTAATCGCCAGGGTGTTTCGGGTCTGCCAAGCCAGCCGCCAACACCCGAATTTCCGCCTTGGCCTTGGGCATCATGGTTTCTACACAAAATATGCGCGATATAACTCGCTCCACATTGCCGTCCACCACATTGGTCGCCTCTTGATAGCATATACTGGCAATCGCGGCGGCGGAATAGGGGCCAATGCCGGGTAGCTTTAATAGCCCGGTCTCATTATCAGGAAACACGCCGCCGTAATCCGCGCAAACCACCCCGGCACATTTGTGCAAATTACGGGCGCGGGCATAATAGCCAAGCCCTGCCCACGCAGTGAGAATGTCATCTCGCGGTGCGGCGGCTAAATCTTGAACTGCTGGCCAAGCCCGTAGAAATTTGTGCCAATAAGCGCTGGCCGCTGTGGTCGTGGTCTGCTGGCACATAATTTCTGATAGCCAAATTTCATAAGGATCAGCAGCCAGCCCCGCCGCCCGGTCTTCGGGTCTGATACGCCACGGCAAAGTCCGCCCCTCTTGCGCATACCATTTCAGCAGGGATTTGCGCATAATCTGTATTTCTTGCGAAGATTTCATAGTAATATGACTGGACGTTTCCCTATTTATTGGCGATTGTGTATATATGAACGACTTACGCAATCAAGATAGTCTTAAAGCACGCACATTGCGCGGCAATACGCTTGCCTATCTGCAAAAACACCGTGGCCGCCCACAATACCGCCATGCACCCAAAGCTGGTCGCGCGACCAATAAAGTATTGCGACCTCTGTCGAGAAAATTTGGCCCCGGCGTTAGTTCACTCCGTAACCATTGGGCGGAAGTGATCGGAGATAGGTGGGCGCAACTGTCCAAACCCACAGCTATACGGGGAAGCACCGGCGCAAAAACCTTGCACATAGAAGCCAAAGGCCCTGCCGCCGCCATGCTGCAAGCCGATAGTGCCAACATCCTCGCCAGAGTTAATCAGTTTTTGGGTGCGGGTGCCATTGCGAAAATCCTCGTCAAGCAAGGTCGCATAAAAAATCAAAAAGCCTCACCTCAGCCCCAAAAGCCTCAACAGCAAGTGCCCAAGCCACAGATGCATGAAAAGCTTGAGCTAGAGGGTGAAGTTAGTCTACAAGCCGCATTAGATAAATTGGGCGCTCGGCTAAAGTCACGCACGAAATCAAATAAATAATGACCGGAACAAAATTTATGTCTTTATTCAGAACTCTATATATCGTCTTGTTTTCTTTAATAAGTACGGGCTTGACAATAACCGCTGCAGCACAATCTACACCTGATCATGATCACGATCATGCTACTCCGCCTGAAACCTCAGAACAATCCACGCTCATGCCAAAACTCGCAGGCACTTATACGGAAATACAAGGCGACCATGTATTAGGATCAGCGGCGGCACCCGTCACCATGATAATTTACGCATCCGTCACCTGCCCCCATTGCGCGAGTTGGTTCAAATCGGTCTGGCCTGACATTAAAACCAACTATGTGAACAAAAACAAATTACGCGTGGTCTTTCGGGAGTTCCCTACAGACCCGGTTAATATAGCGGTTATCGGCTTCCAAATTGCAAATTGCGGGTCGGCGGATCAATATTTCGAAATGATCGAACACCAAATGCAAGAACAAGATAATATCTTTGCATCCTTGAAGGCAGGAACCGGTAAAGAAACCTATCTTGCCATTGCTAAAAAAGCTGGCCTTGAAACCGAAGAGGCAATGAACACCTGTATTTCCAGCGAAGCTGGCTATGACCGTATCAATAAATCAATGGCTTTGGCGAAAGCTGGCAATATAGCCTCCGTCCCTAACTTCATTATTAATGGCGAAGTTTTTAAGGGTAGCGGCGATTATTTGCCACTATCCAAACATCTAAATAACCTAATGTTGCTTGGCTATTCCCCCATGCTCAAGCCGTAATCCCATTTATCCACAGCCGTTTATTAACAAAACCTTTATAATTCCTTGCCATTAAGGTGTAAATTGAGAGAGTAACCCATGACCATGACTAACCGATTCGCTATGTTTGCAAAAACAACAATGCTCGCCAGTGCCGCCGCACTGGTGTTAAGTGCCTGTTCTGATAAAGCGACGAGCACGTCTCAAAACACAGACGGAAAGCGAACATCCTATGAAGTTTCCACAGACCACGCCCTTGGTTCCGTAGATGCGCCCATCACAGTTGTCGAATATGCTTCTGTAACCTGTGGCGCTTGCGCCAATTGGCACACGACCGTCTGGCCTGAATTTCAGGAAAAATATGTCGATACTGGCAAAGTTCGTTTTATTTACCGCGAGTTTCCCACTGGTAATGTTTCCCTTGCCAATGTAGGTCATTTGCTAGCCAATTGCGCGGGGCCCGATAAGTTTTTTGGTATGATTAGTGTACAGATGAAACGCCAAAACCAAATATTGAGCGCTGGTAGAAATGTCAAAGCTGAATATGTTGCCTTGGCAAAATCTGCGGGCATGACCGAAGCCGATTTTGATGCCTGCATGTCTAACCAAGAACAAACCGAACGCTTGCAATCTGTCCTCGACGGCGGCGTAAATGCGGGCGTGAACGGCACACCGACATTCTTTGTGAATGGTAAAAAAGAACAAATTTTTACTATTGAAGACTTTGATAAAACCTTCGCGCCAATCTTGGGTGAACCTGTTCCGACAGATAAAACATCTGAAAAAACTGAGAATTAGAGGGTATTAGGAGACTATATGGGGTCATTGCGTTTTAATCACATAAAACTGGTCGGGTTCAAATCCTTTGTCGAACCCACCGTTTTTGAGATTGAACCGGGCCTCACAGGGGTTGTCGGCCCGAACGGCTGTGGCAAATCCAACCTTCTCGAAGCCATCCGCTGGGTTATGGGAGCCAACTCCGCCAAGGCCATGCGCGGTAAGGCTATGGACGATGTTATTTTCTCCGGCACCAAAAACCGCCCAGGTCGCAACCAAGCCAGTGTCACCCTAGAGATAGATAATTCGGCGCGCATTGCCCCGTCTATGTTCAACGACAATGAAGTTCTGGAAGTCACCCGCCTTATCACCAAAGGTTCTGGCTCTAAATATACCGTCAACGGACAAACCGTGCGCGCCAAAGACGTGCAGCTATTGTTCGCAGATGCGTCTACGGGGGCTAACTCTCCGGCTCTGGTACGCCAAGGCCAAATTAACGAGCTTATCTCGGCCAAGCCGGAAAACCGGCGTAAAATTCTGGAAGAAGCGGCGGGTATATCCGGCTTGCACACAAGACGCCACGAAGCCGAATTACGCTTGCGCGCCGCCGAAACCAATCTCGACAGGTTGGAAGATGTTCTTAGCCAAATCGAAAGCCAGCTTTTAAGCCTGCGCCGCCAATCGCGCCAAGCCGCACGCTTTAAACGCTTGGCCGGAGAAATCCGCGAATACCGCACACTATTATGGCTCAAGCGCTGGGAGCAAGCTTTGTCAACGCTGGAAGCTAATGAACAGGCATTTAAGGATAGCGAGACCCAAGTCGCCGAGCTAACATCTGCCGTCACTCTCTTGACCACCGAAGTCACTGAAATCACCGCCAAGCTAGAGCCGCACCGCGAAGAACAAATCATCGCGGCGGCCATATGCGGGCGTCTTAACGCCGCCAAAGAAGCATTAGAAAACGATGCCCAGGCCGCCAAGTCCGAAATTAGCAAATTGGAATCGCGTCTCGCATTCCTAAAAGGCGACATTGAGCGCGAAGAAAACATTGTCATTGATGCAGGCAATGCGACAACGCGGCTGGGCGCAGAACTGGCCGAACTGCAAGCGGTTAAAGACACCAGTAAAGCACTGGAAACGGCGACAAAAACGGCGGAAGCAGCGATTGAAGCCCGTAGTACACTGGAAAACCAAGTATCCGAATTAACCCGTAAAGCAGCGGCGCAAGCAGCGGAACACGCCAGCGCCCAACGTGAATATGACCGCCTAAGCGGCAACAAAATACGTTTGGAACAAGACATAAGCACGGCGATTACCGCTCTTAAGGAACTGGAAAACGCCAACAAAACTGCGGCAAGTGACAATCTATTTGCGGCAGCCCTCGACAGTGCCGCATCCGTCCTTATGGCCGCCAAAGAACATGAGCAAATATGCCTTAACGCCCGCGACGAAGCCACCAGTGCTGAGCGGGAACACCACGAAAAACTCAGTGAAGCCCGCAGAGCATTTTCCCAAGCCGAAGCCGAACACAAAGCCCTGTCCGGCCTTGTTAATGCGAACCAAGGCGATCAAAATTGGACGCCCGCATTAGAGTCTGTCACGGCCAAAAAAGGCTACGAAACCGCCCTAGCGGCTGCACTTGGTGAAGACTTGGACGCTGGGCTAGAGCCGGGCTTACCCCTTTGCTGGCAAGGCGCGGATGCGCCTGATGCTACACTGCCCGCAGGGATTAAACCGCTGGCTGAATGTGTAGATGCGCCTGAATTATTAGCGGCGCGTTTAAGTCAAATTGGTGTTGTAGATGCCGCGGACGGCTTGGCGCAATCCAAGAATTTATTACCCGGACAACGTCTGGTCAGCTTGCAAGGTGATGTTTGGCGCTGGGACGGATTTGTTTCGTCGTCCGAAGTAAAATCTACCGCCGCAGTTAAACTGGAGAACAAAAACCGTTTGCTGGAAATTGAAGACAGTTTAGACGCGCTCGGCAAGACCGTAGGCCAAGCCGAAGCTGCATGGCAAATGGCACGCGATACCCGCCAACAAGCCGAAGAAAGTGCGCGCGCTGCACGCCAAGCCCTGCCAAAATTGGAAGCAGATGACCGCGCCGCCCGCGCTAGCTTAAACGCGTTCGAAACCGACCAAGCCCGTAAGGCCGAACAAAAATCCACTCTCGAAGACAGGCTGACCCGGCGTAAATCTGAACTTTCTGAAACCCGGGTCGCATTGGCCAACGCCAAGACGGTTTGGGCTGCCACCGAAGCTGATAGCAATTTTGAAAACCAATTGGCCGTTTTACGCGAAGACCTGAGCAAAGCCCGCGAAACTGCCGACGAAGCCAGCGCCCATTACCGTAGTCTGAAAAATGAAACCCAAGCCCGCGCAGCCAGACTAAACGCCGTAGAGCAAGACCTGAAAGACTGGCAGGCTCGTGGCGCCCACGCCAAAGAACGCACAGCGAGCCTACAAGGCCGCGAAGCCGAAACCGCGCTTGCATTATCTGCGGCGCAAGATAGCCCAGACGAATTTACCAAAAAACAACAGATTTTACTCACAGAGCTTAGCGAAGCCGAAACCCGCCGTAGCGGTGCCAGTGATGCTCTGGCAGAGATCGAAACCAATTTGCGCGAAGTTGACGGCAAGTTACGGGCGAGTGAACGCGAGCTTGGCCTCGCCCGCGAAACCCGCGCCGCCGCCGAAGCCCGCCATATTGCAGCAGGTGAACGCAAGGAAGAAATTCAGGCACGCATCCAAGAAAACCTGTCCTGCGCACCGTCTGATCTGAAAGGTCAGTTGGAAGATTTAAGCCCGGACAGTAAAATGGACGAGCCTAGTATTGAGCGCAAATTGGAGCGCCTATCCGGTGAGCGTGAAAAACTGGGCGGCGTCAATTTACGCGCCGACGAAGAAGCCGCAGAGCAAGAAGAACGCCTAACCGCCATGAACGATGAACGCCAAGACTTGGTTGCTGCTATTGCCAAACTCCGCGAAGGCATAGAAAGCCTGAACTCCGAAGGCCGCGAGCGGCTTTTGACAGCCTTTGATACGGTCAACGGACATTTTGGCCGCTTGTTCACAACTCTATTCGGCGGCGGTCACGCCAATTTGACCCTCAGCGAAAATGACGACCCGTTAGAAGCCGGACTTGAAATTATGGTCAGCCCCCCCGGCAAACGTCTCGGCAATATGTCTTTGATGTCTGGCGGCGAGCAAGCCTTGACCGCAACGGCGCTTATATTCGCCGTGTTCCTGTCCAACCCGGCACCTATTTGTGTACTAGACGAGGTTGATGCGCCACTAGATGACGCCAATGTCGAGCGCTATTGCGACCTATTGGACGAAATGTGTAAATCCACCGAGACAAAATTCATCGCCATCACCCATAACCCGGTGACAATGGCACGTATGGACAGACTTTTCGGTGTAACAATGGCCGAGCAAGGCGTCTCGCAACTGGTCTCTATCGACCTGAAAGTCGCCGAGAAACTTACGGCCTAGCAGCCTATTTAGCCTTCCCGGCATAAGAACCGTTTGTTGAATAAAGTTTTTTTAATAAAATATTATTTATCCTTATTATTCAACACGTTAACGCCGCAAGGCTTTGTTGACACTGAAAACAACCCCGCGTAAGTTGCCCGCGTTTGATGGGAGACCATCTAACGTGAGTCGAAGCTATGCCTAAAGGGAAAATGTCTTTATCAGATCAAGACCGTTTGGAAAAACTGCAAGAATTAGGGGATAAATTAAAATCCGCTAAAAATGCACAAGAACCAGACATTGAACAAGACACGACTGGATGGGCTGTTGGTTTAAATTATGCCAGCGTGTTTACGGGTGCCGTTATAGTTGGCGGCGCTTTTGGATATGGGTTCGACCATTTAGTCAACACCAAGCCTTGGGGCTTGATGGTGGGCATAATACTAGGCTTTGCCGCCGGCACACGTAGTATCGTGCAAATGGCGCAAAGTTACGGCGAAGAAGACTTGGACGGCAACGACTTGGGCGGCAAAGACATTGACGGCAAAAACTTTGCTGAAGAAGATGAAGCGCAGGACGGCGAAAGCTAACTGTAACAATAACGCGGAATTTCCGCACAGGAATTGAAAGACCAGAAATGGCAGCAGAAGCGGGAAAACAGTTTGATCCGGTCAGGCAGTTCGATATTCACAAAATGGTGGATATTCAGGTCGGTAAATACGACATCAGTTTCACCAATTCATCATTTATGATGGTGGTTGCGGTGGCGGCTATTTGTCTGTTTTTATTCTTATCGACTACGAAAAAATCACTGATACCCGGACGTTTTCAATCATTGGCAGAAATTTCCTATGAATTTGTCGCCAATATGGTGCGCTCCACAGCCGGACGCGACGGGCTTCAATTTTTCCCGTTCGTCTATGCCATATTTATGTTTATCCTATTTGCAAATATTTTCGGGTTAATCCCATTCTTTTTCACAACAACTTCTCATATTATCGTGACATTTGCCCTAGCTATGATGGTGATGGTGACGGTTTTAATCGTTGGGTTTTGGAAAAACGGCTTTGGTTTTTTAAAGCTCTTCAACCCGTCCGGCGTGCCTTTAATCCTTAAAGTTTTGCTGGTGACACCCCTAGAGATCATTTCGTTTATTTCCCGTCCCCTATCCCATTCAATCCGGCTTTGGGCCAATATGCTGGCGGGGCACATCATGCTTAAACTATTTGCCAGCTTTGGCATTGCTATGGCGGTCGGGCTTTCTGGTATATTCAAAATCGGTGCAATCGCTCCGGCGATTATGACCATTGCCCTAACCCCACTTGAAATTTTGGTGGCTTTCTTGCAAGCTTATGTATTTGCTATTCTCACCAGCGTATATCTAAACGACGCCTTAAACCCTGGACATTAAGGGATATTTTGGGCACTAACTTTAACAACGACAACTTTACAAAGAACGACAATACTTTAACTCTAACTGCTATAAACCAAATTAGGAGATTTTATCATGGAAGCAGATGCAGCAAGACTAATCGGTGCAGGCCTAGCCTGTTTTGGCATGATCGGTGCCGGTATCGGCCTTGGCCAAATTTTCGGTAGCTATCTTAGCGCCGCTATTCGCAACCCGTCAGCCGCCAAAGGCCAGTTCGGCACTTTGATTTTCGGGTTTGCCGTGACAGAAGCTATCGGCATTTTCTCGCTTTTGATTGCTTTCTTGCTTTTGTTTGGCGGTTAAAGCCAATACCCAAAGGTAAAGCACTATGAACAGTTTAAGTATCATAATGGCCGCTGGAGACGGCGGGGCGGGGAAAGTCAAAGTGTTTTCCCCGTTGGATTTTTCCACCTTCCCGTCCCAGCTTTTCTGGCTGTTTCTAAGCTTTGGTATTTTGCTATTTTTGTTATCCAAAGTACTTTTGCCGCGTCTTGGCGGGATATTGGAAGAACGCTCCAACCGCATTGCCGATGACCTCGACAGTGCGGCCCGGATGCAGCGCGAAGCAGAGCAAGCCGGGAAAGCCTATGAGCAATCTCTCAGTGATGCCCGTGCTAAGGCACATAATGTAGCCGAAACCACCCGTGCCAGCGTCAACGCTGAACTGGAGGCGGAATTACTGATGGCCGACGAACAAACCGCCAAGCAGACGGCACAAGCCGAAGCGAAAATTCAAGCTACCCGCGAGGCGGCTATGGCTAATGTTGATGAAATTGCTGCGGAAACGGCACAAGCCCTAACACAGCATTTATTTACCAAAAAAGTAACCATTACCGCAGTGCGTAAAGCGATTAAAGCGTTAGGTTAGGAGCAAGATATGGCTTGGAACTTTGATTTTGGCTACCCCACCATCTGGGTGTTTTTAGCTCTGCTCGTGTTTATTGCCGGGATTTTGTACAAAGGCATTCACAAAACCATGGCCAAAGCACTGGACGACCGTGCTGATGCTATCCGAAAAGAATTGGATGAAGCCCGTAATTTGCGCGAAGAAGCGCAAACTTTGCTCGCATCGTTTCAGCGCAAGCAAGCCGAAGCCAAAGAACAAGCCGAGGCGATTGTCAAACAAGCAAGACAAGATGCTGAAACCATGGCGGCAAGTGCCCGTAAAGATTTGGTAGAGCGCCTAGAGCGCCGCGCTGAACTAGCCGAAGCCAAGATTAAAAATGCGGAAGCCCAAGCAATGGCCGATGTCAAAGCTCGTGCGGTTGATTTGGCTACGAAAGCCGCAGAGCAAATTTTACGCTCTGAACTTGCCAGCACAGATCACAATACATTGGTCAAAAACGGCATCGCCGAAATGGGCAAGGTTTTGAATTAGAGTGTCAGCGGACGCGCTCAATTTGCCCCCTTAAAAACACACTTTTTTCCTTTCTCCATTCTTCATGGGGGAAGTACCCTCTTCTTAGAGGGGGATGGGGGCAGACGCTCTTGCGTCTCAACAATAGTAAGAGCAAAACTGAAGCTTAGAAGCGCACAAGAGTGCGCGCCCCCATCGACCGCCAAGAGGCGCCCACTTCCCCCATAAAAAATGGGGGAAGGAAAAACTACATCTCCCCTAGATTATTCCCGTACTAGCCTGCATAAACAATCCAAACCCACTGTGAGCCAATATGAGTTTTGAAACACCTGCACCTGCTAACCGCCTCGCCAACATACAGTCCTTGCGCGGCATTGCGGCTTTGCTGGTGGTGTTCTCGCATTTGATGGTGATTGAACGCAAATATTCGCCCGACCAATTCCTGGGTTCTTGGGCGAATTATGGACAAGTGGGCGTAGATTTATTCTTTGTTATTTCAGGCTTTATCATGGTGCATGTGGCGATGAAAATGCGCAGAGGCAGCAAGCCAGCATTAGAGTTTTTATTCGCCCGTATCTCTAGGGTTTATCCATTATACTGGTTGGTTAGCGCGGCTTTACTTATGGTCTGGCTGATACGTCCCGATATGGTGTTTTCCAGCTTCAAGACTGATCCGAATATCCTAAAATCATTTCTCCTATATCCCGACACCCGCGACCCATTATTAGCAGTAGGCTGGACGCTTATCCACGAGGTCGGGTTTTATCTGGTCTTTGCGTTGGCATTATTGCTGAAACCAAAATGGCTCTTGCCGTTCTTGTTCCTTTGGGCAGGGCTTATCGGCCTCGGTCAATATACAGGCGTCAATACCCATAACCCAGTCATCGCTTTGCTGTTCAGCCCCCTCACCTATGAATTTTTGGCGGGCGCATTTGCAGGCTGGATCTTTCATAAATGGAATGCAAAATTCGCCCTAGCCGCTATGATGACCGGATTGGTTCTATGGGTAGTTTCGCTTTACCTACTCATCTCCGCAGGTCACAGCATGATAGAAAGCCATATGGGACGGGCTATACATTTCGCTCTGCCCGCCACCTTAACCGTTTACGGCTTAGCGGGCCTCAAAAGCAATCTGCCCAAATGGTCGCAGATGCTTGGCGACTGGTCGTATGCGCTTTACCTGACCCACATCTTGACCCTGACCCTGTTTGGGCGAATCTGGCACACATTCGCCCAAGACAGTTTCTGGGACAATATCCCCGCGCTCGCTATCATGACAATAGCCAGTATAATGGTCGCAGCTATCACCTATAAGCTAGCCGAAAAACCCATGTTATCGGTCGCAAAAACCCTACGCAGACGGTTGTTTCCGCCAGCGTAAAACGGGTTTCCTTGCGGCGCGTGTTTCGTCCAGGCGGCGCAGTGGTGCGTAGATTGGGGCCGCTTTGAAGCAGTCTGTTTCTCCCGCTTGTGCCCGTCTTGCTAGGCCGCACATCACGTCGATAAACCTGTCTAGTTCGGCTTTGCTCTCGCTCTCGGTTGGCTCGATTAGCATGGCACCTTTTACTACAAGCGGAAAATACATGGTCATGGGGTGATAGCCTTCGTCTATCATGGCTTTGGCAAAGTCGAGGGTTTCTACGCCTGTACCCTTCAAGAAATCATCATTGAACAAAGCTTCGTGCATGCAGATACCCCCGAATGCGGGCGACATGTCATGGCTCAAACTTGCCTGCACATAATTGGCGTTCAGAACTGCGTCTTCGGTGGCTTGTTTGAGGCCGTCTGCGCCGTGGCTCAGCATATAACTCAGCGCACGCACGAACATACCCATTTGGCCGTGGAATGCGGTCATACGGCCAAAGCTTTCACTGCCATCTACATCTTCAACCAATTTCCATTTATCTTGCTCTTTGATAACATAAGGCACAGGCGCGAACGGTGCCAAAGCATCTGAGAGAACCGTCGGGCCCGAACCAGGGCCGCCGCCGCCGTGGGGGGTGGAAAATGTCTTGTGTAGGTTCAAATGCATAGCATCAATGCCCAGATCCCCCGGACGCACCCGCCCAACCAAAGCCGTAAAATTGGCACCATCGCAATAAAAATACCCCCCCACTCCATGGATCAATTCTGCGATCTCGATAATGTCGCTTTCAAACAAACCGCACGTATTGGGATTGGTCAACATAATGCCCGCGACATCATCCCCAAGTTTGGCCTTGAGCGCGGCCATATCCACCCGCCCCTTATCATTGGCCGGAATAGAATCTATGGTAAAACCGCACTGGACGGCGGTGGCCGGATTGGTGCCGTGGGCGCTTTCGGGGACAAGGACGCGGCGTTTATGATCCGCGCCCTTGGCATCATGGGCGGCGCGAATGGCCATCATGCCGCACAGCTCGCCGTGGGCGCCCGCCTTGGGCGACAGAGCAACCGTAGGCATACCGGTTAATTTGCAAAGCCAGTCGGATAACTCACCCATAAGTTCCAGCGCACCTTGCACCGTACCGCGCGGTTGCAAGGGATGCACATCGGCAAAACCGGGCAGTCGCGCCATTTTCTCGTTCAAGCGCGGATTGTGTTTCATGGTACACGACCCCAGCGGATATACACCCATATCAATGGCGTAGTTTTTTTGCGATAAGCGCACATAGTGGCGCATGGTTTCCGGCTCTGACAAGCCGGGCAGACCAATTTCGTCCGTCCTTTCCATACCTCCCAAGCGCGGCTTCACTCCTTTTAGTTTGGGAAAATCTACACCTGTTCGGCGAGGCGTCCCAATCTCAAAAATCAATTTTTCAGCCTGCGCCAAGCCGCGATTTCCGGATATAGTTTTGTGTTCCGCTATTACGGTTTTGGCGGGTGAAGTCTTATTTGGTGAAGTCTGGCGCCCTTGTGTATTCATACTCATGATTTCCCCCCTCTTAGAGCCCCTCTCAGTGCCGATTCGAACGCATCCATATCCGCGTCCGAATTGATTTCTGTGGCGCAGACTATGAGCAAGTCATCTTGGCCGTCCATGAGCCTTGACGCATGGAGACCGCCTAGGACGCCCCGCTCGACCATGTCGCCGACCACATCACTGGCACTTTTTGGCAGGCGCAAGGTGAACTCGTTAAAGAATGTGTCCGTGACCAATTCTACCCCGTCTATGGCGGTGAGTTTATCGGCCAAAATACAAGCCTTTTCGTGGTTTAACAGGGCGAGTTTTCTAAGTCCCGCTTCGCCCAGCAGCGTCATGTGGATAGAAAACGCCACCGTACACAGTCCTGAATTGGTACAGATATTAGACGTGGCTTTTTCGCGTCTAATATGTTGTTCGCGGGTCGAGAGGGTCAGCACATAGCCGCGCTCGCCGTTCGCGTCCACAGTTTCGCCGCACACCCTCCCCGGCATTTGCCGCACCAGTTTTTGCTTACAGGCAAATAAACCCACATATGGCCCGCCAAAGTTCAGACCAACCCCAATGGATTGCCCCTCGCCGACCACAATATCCGCCCCCATTTCGCCGGGGCTTTTGATGGCACCAAATGCGACGGGTTCGGTGAACACCGCAATCAGCAAAGCCCCGACCCCATGGGCGGCTTCGGCATATGGCTCCAGATCAATTATCTCGCCGAACACATTGGGGGATTGCACGATGATAGCGGCAACATCTTTGTCCAACCCGTCTAAAACTTCCACGTCTTTGCCCGGCGCGCAGTCGGCTATATCAAGGGTTATGCCTTGCAAGCGGCACTGGTTCTCTGTGGTGGCGGTATAGTGCGGGTGCAGGCCGCTGGCGATTTTCACCTTGCTACGTTTGCGCACCACCCGGCACGCCATAAGCGCGGCTTCGGCGCAAGCGGTGGAGCCATCATACATGGAGGCATTGGCCACTTCCATGCCGGTCAGTTGCGCCACTTGGGTTTGAAATTCGAACAAGACCTGCAATGTGCCTTGGGATATTTCCGGCTGATAAGGTGTATAGGCCGTGAGGAACTCAGAACGCTGGATAAGGTGGTCAACCGTGGCCGGAATATGGTGACGATAAGCCCCCGCACCCATGAAAAACGGCCCGTCACCTGCCGCATGGTTCATTCCAGCCATAGCTGTCAGACGGTTCTCAACCTCAGCTTCGGTCAAATGGGTCGGCACATCAATCAGCCCGTCGAGCCGCGCCGCCTCCGGCACATCAACAAACAAATCATCAATAGACGCAACGCCAACCACATCCAACATGGCTTTGCGGTCATTATTATTTAGGGGTAAGTATCTCATGTTTTATCCATTTGTCTTGAGAATTTTGTAGGGTGGATTAGGCATTTTAGCCGTAATCCACCTTGAGGTGCTCGCCAATGGTGGATTACGCCAAGAAGCTAATCCACCCTACAATAGCTACACAACTTCAGAATTAGTCCTCAATAAATTTCTTATACGCATCCGCGTCCATCATGCCGTCTAGTTCGCTCGCATCGCTAATTTTCATTTTGAAAAACCAGCCATCCGTTTCCGGCGCTGCGTTGACGGTTTCGGGGGCGTCTTCTAGGGCTTCATTGACCTCGGTTATTGTGCCGCTGATGGGTGCGTAAATTTCGCTGGCCGCTTTGACGCTTTCGACTACGGCAGCATCGTCGCCCTTGTCAAATTCTGCGTCCACGTCCGGTAGTTCAACATAAACAACATCGCCGAGTTGCCCCGCCGCGTGGGTACTAATGCCAACGGTAGCCACATCTCCGTCAAGTTTTATCCATTCATGATCTTCGGTATATTTCATGGTGTTCTCCTTTAATAAATATTGTAGAATGCTTATGGCGTTTTACCCCTCACCACGCTGTCGCGCGCCTCTCCCTAAAGGAGAGGCTAAGGTTGGCGGGCTTCCGTCATGTATATTTAGATGTGATGATAGACAAGCCAACGTCTCCTCTCCCATGGGGAGAGGAACAAGGTGAGGGGGTAGGAAATTTGTTGGGTACATGAAAATCACAACCATCACCCCCTATAAAAATTATTGGGCACAAAGGGCAATTTCACCACTTTGGCAGGCTTGGCTTTGCCGCGAATAAGCAGGTTTATATCTGTCCCGATTTTAGCATATCTGCGCTTCACATAGCCCATAGCCACTGGGCCGCCGACACTAGGGCCGAAGCCGCCGGATGTGATAACGCCAATATCTTGACCTTTGGCGTTTTGAATAATCGTGCCTTCGCGGGCGGGGGCGCGCCCTTCAGGCAGGATACCGACGCGACGACGCGGTGGGCGCTCGGCTATGTCTTTCTGCACGCGCGCAGCACCTAAAAACCCGCCCTCTTGCCGGCGGTGTTTCTGGATTGACCAGATAAGCCCGGCGTCAATGGGTGACGTTGTTGTATCAATATCATGCCCGTAAAGACAAAGCCCGGCTTCGAGCCGTAAACTATCCCGCGCCCCCAACCCGATAAGTTCTACTTCGTCGTGGGACAAAAACAGTTCGCACATATTCACCACATCCGTGTGCTTGACGGCAATCTCGTAGCCGTCTTCGCCCGTATAACCAGAGCGGGAAATATGACACCACATACCGTCCAGAGGCGCGTCCAATGACGACATAAACGGCATGGTTTTAGCTGCGGGTAAATATTTTGAAACCACGTCCACCGCCTTTGGCCCTTGCAGAGCGATGAGCGACATATCGTCCAGAACTTTCAACTGGAGACCGTCCGGGAGATGCTTCTCGATATGGGCAAAATCTTGCTCCTTACAGCCCGCATTGACCACAATATAAATCCAGTTCTGATGCGTATCCAAACCAAGACGGCTGACCATTAGGTCGTCGAGAATGCCGCCGTCTGCGTTCAGGAATTGTGTATAGCGTTGCTGGCCAGGTTCCAAGGATTTCACATCACACGGCACTAGAGTTTCCAAAAACTTCGCCGCCGTCTCGAACGCACCATCATCCGCGATAATAAACGCCTGCCCCATATGGGAAACATCAAAAAGCCCAGCATTGGCGCGGCAATGCAGATGTTCTTTCATCACGCCGAGCGGATATTGTACAGGCATATCATAGCCCGCGAACGGCACCATTTTCGCACCATTTGCCACATGGAAATCGTAGAGTTTTGTTCGTTTTGTTTCGCTATTATCCATCTGACATTCTCCCAAAGACACTTTCCCAGAAATACTGGCCCAAAAATACTGGTCACAATCACATGATTGCAGTTTTGTGTCCCCGCTGTCGTCAGAAAATCGACCTGAGAGATTCACGAAAAAAATTCGCTTACTCCTTCGGTGCAGGCATGAGGCCCGCTTTCCAGCGTGTAGAATTTCCCGACGGTCCATGGTGCCTGAGAGTTTCCGGGACGGTTGCTCCTTCGGCGGCGCGATATTCGCACTCTCTCCCACAGGGAAGTATGTGAGATTATCTGTAATGGGGATTCGCAGAGAGTCAAATTAAAATAACGCATTTATCCTCACCCATTTATGAAGGTGTCGATCACGTGGGAAGTGCAATGGTTTGTTTGATTGGGTCGGACTTGGTACGCGCACAGTCGAGACACTCGCCTATGAATATGCCGGGCGGTGTGGCGGGAAATTCCGGCGACGGCATTCCCGGATTTAAGAGGTAAACACCAAAACCTCTAAAGAAGCTCTGCAAACATGTAATCCTGTACAGTAAATTCATAGCTGTAATCTCCATGATGTACATCAAAACTCGCGTCTATGGCATCCTGCTGGAACGCAAGGTCATTTGTCGACCAGTCACCAACACTATAAGGGCCGTCAACGCTGTCAAATAAATCTAACAGGTCTTCTACCGGATACTCAGTTAAATTCATAGCTTCTAGACCAGCCAAAATAGCGGTTTCCTGCGCAGAAATATTTGCTTCGGGAACCTCTAATATGTCAGGTTCCGAGACGGGCGCGCCTTTTTTATCTCCGGTCGGGTCTGCGCTTGAAGCTCGGAAAATAAAATCATACATACTAATATCAGCGATATTAATGCCCACAAGTGTGGTTATGCCGTTGGCAGATTTGATCAAAACATCATCACCGGACTGGATAAAGTTAAGCTGGGCAAGATTATAGGCATCATCGCCAAACTCTATGTAATCAACGCCGATTTCAAAATCAAAGATAATATCATTCCCAGCACCGTCCATAATGACGAAAATATCCTCGCCGGCGCCGCCGTAAAGATGATCATCACCCGCACCGCCTATAATATAGTCTTTGCCGTCGCCCCCGTAAATATAATCAACGCCCGCACCGCCCGTAATATAATCCTCGCCGTCGCCGCCGTAAAGTTCATCGTTTCCCTCTGCGCCAATTAAAATATCAACACCCGCACCGCCGTAAAGAACATCATCCCCGTCGCCGCCGTTCAGAAGATCGTCCCCCTGACCGCCGTCCAGCATATCATTGCCGCCGCCGGCAAACATATCATCATTGCCGTCCTCGCCGTAAAAATAATCACTGCCGCCTAGACCGTCTATGATGTCATCACCGTCACCACCGTAAACCACTTCGTTACCGCTCGCGGCAAAATAGCTATCATCACCATTGGTCAGGGTTGCTACAAAGCGGCCAAATTCCGCCGAGCCGTAAATGATGTAGCTTTGACCTATCTGTGAAAGTCCGCCTACGTCAACGCCCGGAGAACTTACCAATATGTCAGAAAATCCGTCGCCGTTAACATCGCCTGCACCTGAGACGGCGGTGCCGTTCTCGTCGCTAGCATTTATGCCGCTAACGACGAACCCTTGTGTGCCGTTCAAAGCGCCTAAATCAAGATTGCCGTCAAATCCGGAATCTGAGCCGTAGATCACATAACTTTGGCCTGCCCTTGATCCCACTTCCGAGAACCCGCGCGGAGCGCCAACAATAAAATCGGCATAACCATCACCATTTATATCGCCTGCGCCTGATACAGAAAATCCGGCAGTGGAGAATTGCGGGGCGCTTATCACAAAACCGTTACTACCGTCCAGATCAGCAAGGTCAAAACTACCGCCATATCCAGACGTCGTCCCGTAAACGATATAGGCTTGGCCGGGCGCCCGAACGTCGTCTAGCACGGTACGCGGCGCACCAATGAGAATGTCATCAATACCGTCGCCGTTTATATCCCCGGCGTTCGATACAGAAGAGCCACTGCCGTCAATATTATCGCCGGATCCATTATCAGGCAGGCCATTAATGACAAATCCGTTGGTGCCGTCAAGGCTGGCCAAATCAAAATTGTTTGCAAAGCCGTCGGTCGTACCAAAGACGACATAAATTTCCCCAGCAGTGCTGCCCGGCACTGCCGTGTCAGATTGTTGTCCTGGCGCTCCAACCAAAATATCGTCAATGCCGTCGCCGTTAACATCACCAGCGGCAGATACCGAATACCCGGTTTGCGTATCGCTTGCCAGACCAGAGATAATAAACCCGTTACTACCGTCCAAAGCATCCAAAAACAGATTTGGGTAATATGCGGCGCTTGAGCCAAATACCACATAAGCTTCGCCCGAATCTTGGCCTATTGCATCGACACCATTAGCGCCAACGAGAATATCATCAAACCCGTCTGCGTTAATATCCCCCGCGCCTGAAACCGAAATCCCGGTTTGGTCATTTGCATTGGTGCCGTACAAGATAAACCCGTTTGTGCCGTCAAGACTGTTGAGGTCAAGATTACCAGTATAGCCGTCCGCACTCCCGAAGATAACGTAACTATCGCCCGAGTTTGAGAATGCGCCCGGCGCACCGATTATAAAATCGACGACCCCGTCCCCGTTCACATCACCAAGCCCCGATACAGATGTACCCAGCCTATCACCAGCGGCCAACCCGTTAATCACAAAGCCGTTAGTGCCGTCCAAGTCGCCTAGGCTTATATCTGTACCAGACCCTATATCTGACCCAAATACGACATAGACTTGACCGGAATCCGTATTGCCATTGGTGTCGGCACCTCTGGCGCCGATAATAAAATCATCTATGCCGTCGCCGTTTATATCACCCGCATTTGAGACGGCGTCTCCGTTGGCGTTAAATGCGCCATTGCCAGTCGCGCCAAAGCCGGTAATGGAAAATCCGTTGCCATTACCAAGAGAGCCAAGATCAAAACGGGCGGACGGAGCTTGTATTATAATGATCGATTGCGCGGTATTCACAACAGGCTTTAAGGTGTTCAGCCCTGCACCCTCCAAACCAAAACCCCAAGATAGGGCGGTATCCAAAATGTCTTCAAGGCCAGTTTGTAAGCCAATGTATTGCTTTGTAAACAACGCCATATGTAATTCCTCGCAGAGTGGTTCAATACGGAGTTAAATGCAATTTATGTGCCAAATTGGGGGTAATTATGTGAAACCTGCCTAGCCAACGGGCTGGTAAAACCAGTCAAATGGATATAATTTATCAGGGAAGGCTCTAAAAATAACTGTGTTGCGCATTTTTGGCTTGGGGTTTAGGCTATGGTTATGAAAAATTATTGTATTTTGCCTTCGCCGATTATCAGCTTGCCCGTTGTGGGTAATGTTACGGGAAGTGATGAGCGCTTTCCGGTTCGGCGGATTTATTGTGTTGGGCGCAATTATGCGGATCATGTGACCGAGATGGGCGGGGATCCGAACCGTTCTACGCCGATATTTTTTACCAAATCTCGCGAGACTATTGTGCAGTCGGGGGCGACTATCTCCTATCCGTCTTTGACCGAAAACCTGCATTTTGAGGTGGAATTGGTTGTGGCTATTGCCGGGAATATAGATGGCAAGACCGAGGTTTTTGGCTATGGCGTCGGCCTAGATATGACCCGGCGCGACATGCAAGCCACAGCCAAGAAAGGCGGGAAGCCTTGGGACATGGCCAAGAATTTTGAGGATAGTGCGCCGTGTTCTGCCATTATGAAGGCAAGCGACGTGCCGGATATTTCCGGCGCCGCAATTAAGCTGACGAATGGGGGCGTGGTCAGACAAAGCTCGACCCTCGACAAAATGATCTGGTCGGTGGAGGAAATCATTGCACACCTCAATAAAACCGTGCCTTTGGCGGCAGGAGATTTGATCTATACGGGCACGCCCGAAGGTGTGGGGCCTGTGGTGGCGGGCGAGACTCTCGTCGGCACTATTGACGGCTTACCAGAGATTAAAGTTACCTATGCCTGAGTATGTTCTGCACAATTATTTTCGCTCGACCACGTCTTTGCGGGTGCGGGTAGCGCTGAATTTAAAAGGGCTGGATTATGAATACGTGTCCTATGCCTTGCTTGATAAAGACCACAAATCTGCGGCCTATCTCAAGCTCAACCCCCAAGGCTTGGTGCCAGCTTTGGAGATTAAGGATGCGGCAGTTCTGACCCAATCCATGGCTATCCTTGAATATCTCGACGAGGAACATTCTGAACCGCCATTATTGCCAAGGGATGCATTAGGCCGGGCGCGGGTACGGGCGCTCTCCCAAATCATTGCCGTGGACATTCACCCAATCAATAATCTACGCATATTGCAATATTTGGAGACCGAATTTGGTGCAGATGGTGCGGCCAAAAAAGCCTGGTTCCAGGAGTGGGCGCACGCAGGCATGGCGGCATTGGAAACCCGGCTTGCGGGCGAGCCTGAGACCGGAAAGTTTTGCCACGGCGACAGCCCGACTATGGCTGATATTTGTCTATACGCGCAAATGTTCAATAATGAGAGATTTGATATGGACATGGACGCTTATCCGACCATATTGGAAATCTATCATCAATGTGGGCAAATGAAAGCGTTTAAGGACGCCGAACCTCTCCAACAACCTGATGCACCAAACCAGTAAGGACACAGCCGTTATGCTCAAAAAAATATTCTTCGCGACCTTATTTGTTATAGTACTTGGCCTCGCCTATCTGACCTTGTGGCCAGTACCCATAAACCCGGTTGCATGGAACGCACCTAAAAATGCCGGCTATGTGGGGCAGTTTGCGCCGAATATGAAATTGGCGAATTTGGACACTCTCGCCATTGGCGACCAGCATGGCCCTGAAGATGTAGCTGCCCGTGTCGAGGGTGGTATTATGTACATCTATACATCCACCCAAAGCGGCGACATTATCCGCATCGACCCCGTGGCGGGTACACACGAGATAATTGCCAATACGGGCGGCGTGGCGCTTGGCCTGCAATTCGCGCGCCCCGGCATATTGGGTGGTAATTTGATTGTCGCGGATGCCCATAAAGGTTTGCTCAGTATTGACGACAATGGTGTTGTTAGCGTCCTGACAGATAAAACTGATGAGGGTAGCCCAATTCTGTATGCAGACGAGCTAGACATCGCGGCGGACGGCAAAATATATTTCTCGGATGCGTCGACAAAATTCGGTGCCGAAGCGGCAGGCTCCACTTTGGCTGGTTCACTTTTGGAATTAATGGAACACGGCAAGACCGGGCGCATACTCGTCTATAATCCCGCCGATAAAACCACCAAAACCGTGGTGGACAATCTAAGTTTCCCCAATGGTGTGGCTATGTGCCCGGACGATGCCTGCATTTTGTTTGCCGAAACCGGGACATATTCTATCAAACGGCATTGGCTCACGGGTGTTAAGGCGGGTGCTACTGATACGGTAATAGATAATCTGCCGGGCTTTCCTGATAATCTCAATAAAGGCCAAGACGGGCGCTACTGGATTGGCCTTACCAGTCCGCGATCCGAAGCTTTGGACAATTTGTCCGCCAAACCATTTATGCGCAAATTGGTACAGCGCCTGCCCGCTTCCATGCGCCCGAAAGCCGTCAATTACGGCTTTGTATTCGCCATCGATATGAACGGCAAAGTGCTGGCACAATACCAAGACCCGTCGGGCGAATATCCGCTGACAACGGGCGGAACCGAACCAGGCGATGGCTGGCTGTATATTGGCTCCTTAGGCGCTGATGTGTTAGGCCGTAAAGATTTACGCGGTGAAACATTTTAAGTTTTTGTCACTATCCCTTTTCTTTTGGGGGGAGCATTCTATCATAACGAAATAAACCGGGAGTTTGGGATATGCGAATAAGTGAAATTTGGAAAATCTGTGTATTGGGCATGGTGGCCTTGGTCTTGCAAGCTTGTAGCTCTATGCCCGATAGTGCGCCGCGACAAACAGGTAATAGCGCGCATGTAAAAACCCAAATTCCGCCGCCATTCGCTATTACTACGCAGTCCCTGCGCACGGAGCGGGTTGACCGTGTTTTGGCTGAACTGGTGAGCGAGAATATTGTTCCCGGTCTTTCCGTTTTGATTTATGAAGGCGAAACAGAGACCTATTACGGTGCGGCGGGGCATTCGGACATAGACGCCAAGATACCGCTAAAGCGTTCCGATGTCGGGCGTTATTATTCCATGACCAAGCCGGTTGTCGGCGTGGCTATGATGATGCTTTATGAACAGGGCAAGTTTAAACTGGACGACCCGCTAAGCAAATACCTGCCGGAATATGCCAATATGAAAGTCTATGCCGGAGAGAACCCGGACGGCACTCTGAAGTTGGAAACCGCCAGACACACTATAACTATCCGCGACCTTATGCGTCATACATCTGGGCTGGCTTACGGCTTTGCCCCAACCCCCATTGATACCCTGTATAACGAAACTGGCGTCTTGTCCTTTGACCGCAATCTGGACGCATTTTCCAAGAAACTGGCCGCTATGCCTTTGCTGTATCAACCTGGCACCCAATTTAATTACAGTGTCTCCACCGATGTGCAGGGGCGGCTGGTCGAGTTGTTTTCCGGGCAAACACTGGGGAACTTTCTAAAGAATAACATCTTCAAACCACTGGGCATGACCCACACTGGCTTTACGGTTAAAACATCCGACCGGGGCAAATTCGGACCCGTCTATCGGCACAGCAAATCTGGATTGTCACCCTTGCAAGACGGCAGCTCCGGACTGCCGCTCGGTATGGATGTGGACAGGCCGTTTCTTACGGACATGACTTTTGAAAGCGGCGGCAGCGGGCTGGTCTCCACTATTGACGATTACGCCAAATTCGCGCTTATGCTGCAACGCAATGACGGCACATTGATCAAGCCCGCCACACTAGATATGATGTCCAAAGACCAGCTCGGCGCTATGCCAAAGGGGCACCTTGGTGCGGGGGTTAGCTTCGGGCTGAATTTCGCCGTGAAAACCACACCTCAAGGCACGGGCGATTATGCCGTGCCCAAAGGCACGTTTTACTGGGGCGGCATGGCCGGCACGGCGTTCTTTATTGACGATAAGAACGATTTGACTTTCATCATGCATATGCAGGTATTTAGCCGCAATAATACAAATATCCGACAACGCATGGCGCGGGCTATTTACGGCAATTCACCATGAATAAACTCACACTCCATATCGGCAATAAAAATTATTCCTCATGGTCGATGCGGCCTTGGCTTGTATTGCGCAAAAGCCAATTGCCGTTCACGGAAAACCTGATCCAGCTTGATGTGCCGGGGTTTAAGGACAAGCTTTTGGCGTTGTCGGACGCTGGCACCGTCCCCGTCTTGCAAATCGGGGATGATATGCTGCCCGACAGTCTGGCAATCAGCGACTGGCTGGCGCAAGCCGTGCCCAATCTCTGGCCGAAAGACCCCAAGGACAAACAGCGCGCCCGGGCTTTGTGCAAGCAAATGCAGACAGATTTTGGGGAATTTCGCGAACATGCGCCCATGAACCTCCGCCGCCGTACCCGCACCGAAATGCCCAAGTCATGTGTAGAGGCTGCGGCCAAAATGGACGGTATTTTCGCAAGCTTACTCGGCGAACATGATGGGCATTTCTTGTTCGATGGCTGGTCAATCGCAGACGCCTTTGCCACCCCCTATGCCACACGTTTTGTTAGCTACGACATCCCCCGCTCCAACAAAACCGACACCTATATTAGTGAACTTATGGCCGATGCCGATTATCTCGATTGGGAAACCGACGCCATGGTCGAGGTCTGGAAACTCCCGGATACGGATATGGTTTATGGTGGGCGGGGTTAGTGCGCGTACATTCGCTGCATATCTACCCCGTCAAAAGTGCGCGCGGTATTGCGCTTGAAACTGCGCAGGTCAAACCGCGCGGCCTAGCTGGTGACCGCCGATTTATGCTGGTGGATAGGGACGGTGGGTTTATCACCCAGAGGGAATTTCCGAAACTGGCACAGCTCTGCACAAGGCAAATAGACGAAGGCATTGCCCTATCTTGGCCGGGGCAGAATTGGCTCAAAATCCCTACCCCGTCCCCCTCTCGCCAGCTAGTCACGGTTTGGAAAAGCACAGTTGATGCGACCAATATCCAAGGCGAAATTAACGCCGCCCTTTCGGACTGGCTCGGGCGTGCCGTCTCCCTTGTCTTCATGGACAAAACCGCCGAGCGCCTTGCCAGCCCCAAATGGACAACTGCGCCCAGCCCGGTCAGCTTCGCCGATGGCTACCCGGTTTTGATCACCAATACGGCGTCCCTTACCGCGCTGAACAATTATATTACCAATACTGGCGGCGCGGCTCTGGGCATGGACAGGTTCCGCCCCAATATCGGCATAGATTGCGATACCCCGTGGGCAGAAAACACGTGGAAATCCTTACAAATCGGTGGCGTAATCCTAGACCTCGTAAAACCGTGCGCTCGCTGTATCATGACCAGCATCGATCAAAAAACTGGCGCGAAAAACCCGAAAACCGCCCTCACCGCCCTCAAACACCTAAACCCATCCACAGCCCCCAACAATCCGGGTGTACTGTTTGGCTGGAATGCTGTGCCGCGTGTAGGCGGGAAAATAGCTATGGGTGCAACAGTAATAATCCCAAAGTAACAATGAAATTTGCACATGCCCATAATTTAGTGTATTTGTCTTATATGAAACAAATTATTTTCTTTGCAAAACTTGCTGCTCTCATGTTTGTGTGTGCGCCAACGAATGCGCTCGCCGCCAGCACAACCACTTTGCGCACGACTACGCAGGCGAGTAGTTTCAAACCAAAAACTGCGGCGGGTAGCAACGCTATCAATGCTTTGTATTTGCGCTGTAAATTAACCGAGCAGGCCTACAAAACTTCTTTTGCAACAGTGTTAAACAATCTAAATATCGACGGAACACAACCAAGCTTTGATATAGCCATCACCACTGGACACGGCTTGGTCGGCGCGGACGGCAAATTTCTGAAAAATTGTTTTGTCAGTTACCCCGGCGGCAAACCATTGCCCATCAAAGGCATGAAACTCGCCCCAAATTTTAAACCCGGCGCGCCTTCAGATTGGGCGGTTCTTATTTTACCGCGAGTTAAAAACAAACATTTAGTGCGGTATTCTGTTAGCGATAAACTGTCGCAAAAAGCAATCGCCACTCTCGCTGAGAAAAAGCCGGCAGTCTTGTTCGCAACCGCACGGGGCATCCCCGTAAACGGTCAACACTGTACAATAGAACCGCGCCGAGATGCTGGGCTAAAACACGATAATTTCATAGGTTTTCTCGCCCATACATGCCGGGCCATAGCTGGCCAATCCGGCGCACCTATATCCGTATTGCAAGGCCATGAGCCGTTACTCATTGGCTTACATATCGGGAATTCTATGGTCTACGGCTACCCAACAATACATACGCCCCTACATTACCGAGGCTATATGCGCGGGATTGATGCAGAATTTATGGATCAGTTTTCTAAATTGCTCGCAAGCATGCAAATTTCTGACAACAAGTAACAGCATGTCCCTACCCGTACTTGACATTTCTGGTTTACAGCAAAACCCTACGGGCAAAGCTGCTCGTCATGCTGCCGTACGGCTGCGGGATATTTGCCATAATCAGGGTTTTTGTTATATTGTCGGGCACGGCATGTCGGTGCGGCATTTGAAGATTGCAGAGGCTATGCAAGCATTTTTCAATTTACCATTAGAGGAACGCAAAAAACTTAACTTGATAAATTCACGGCATTTTCGGGGCTATACGGTTTTGGGCAATGAATTGACGGGCGGGGAACAAGACTGGCGCGATCAATTGGATTTCGGGGACGAGAGACCCGCTCCCATATTAAAGGACGGCGACCCGGCTTGGCGCAATTTACGCGGCCCGAACCAATGGCCTAAAGCCGTACCAAGCTTGCGTCCTGCGACTGAGGACTGGATGGACGGTATGTACGAAATCGGCATGCTGATTATCCGCGCTTTGGCCGTGGGTTTGGGATTGGGCGCAGATTATTTTGACAGCAGTTTTCATCCCAAAGGCGATGCACGTCTAAAGCTCATCCGCTACCGTGTCCCCGAAACGGGCGGGTCTTCCCAAGGCGTCGGCTGGCATCACGATACGGGGTTTTTATCCTTTATCATGCAAGACAAAGTCGGCGGCTTGCAGGTGGATATTGACGGTAAAATCATTGATGCCGCACCAATTTCTGTTGCGGGGGAGGACGCCTTGGTGATGAATTTAGGTGAAATGCTGCAAGTAGCGACGGGCGGTTATCTGCGCGCTACACCCCACCGCGTTATCAGCCCACCGCGCGGCACTGAGCGCCATTCGATTGCCTATTTCTTCAACCCGAAACTAGAAGCCAAATTCGCGCCCATTCCCCTGCCCCCAGAACTCGCAGGCCAAGCGCGCAATTCCCAAAACACAGACCCCAATGACCCAGTATTCAACGTCGTCGGGGAGAATATATTGAAAACAAGACTACGAGCACACCCCGATGTCGCGGCTAAGTTTTATGGAGTTGGGTAAACGCAACACCCCACCGAAACCCGCTCATACCTGCGCCCTCTTGGAAGTGCCTTTGGGGTGCGGCAGGTATCCATCGCAGGGACTTAACTTGCGCTCAGTAGGTCATAGATAGACCCTTGTATACACAGAGGTGAGTGGTTTTGAGGCTTTAGATTGGCTCCATTTATGCTACTTTAAAAGAGCTACCAATAGTGGCCTTAACTCCGCATATAGCGGAAGTTCTGGGCCTGAACCTTGGTGGTTGGTTGCTCGCATATACATGAACAACTCGTTTCTAATTTCTGTAAGCGCTTCTCTTTTTGATTTTTTCGCTGCGCTTGCAGTAGCTTCAAATGAGCCGTAATGCATATAACCGTTAAAGGACGAGGCAAATGCCCAAACGGCTTTGTCATCATCAACCTCAGGTAAATCTGTTAACCGAAGGTCTTTGCAGTCGATGAGGTTAGCCACGCTTTGCTCACTCCCTATACATTAAACTTAAAGTGCATGATGTCGCCGTCTTGGACTATGTATGTTTTGCCTTCTTGGCGGGTTTTTCCGGCTTCTTTGGCACCTTGTTCGCCGCCGTGTTCTACGAAATCTTCGTAGGCGGTAGTTTCAGCGCGGATGAAGCCGCGTTCGAAATCTGTGTGGATGACACCGGCGCATCTGGGTGCGCTCCAGCCTTCGTGGAATGTCCAAGCGCGGGCTTCTTTGGGGCCGACGGTGAAATAGGTTTCTAGGCCGAGGAGTTTATATCCGGTTTGAATGAGACGGTTCAGGCCGGGTTCTTTGAGGTCGAGGGCTTCTAAATAATCCACCCGTTCTTCGTCGTCTAGCAGGGCTATTTCACTTTCGATTTGCGCGGAGATTACGACGGCCTGTGCGCCTTCGGCTTCGGCATGGGCGAAAACGGTCGCGGAATAATCATTGCCGGTCGCGGCGCTGTCTTCGTCCACATTGGCTACATAGAGGACCGGTTTAGAGGTCAAGAGTTGCATCATGCGCCAAGCTTGGCGGTCGTCTTTATCAATCTCCGCACAGCGCGCCGGACGACCTTCGTTCAACTCGGCCATGGCCAAGTCGATCATTTTGAGAGTTAGGATTGCCTCTTTGTCGCCGTTCTTGGCTTTTTTCTGCAAGGCTGGTGCGCGCTTCTCTAAGCTCTCCATATCGGCCAACATCAATTCTGTTTGCACAACATCCAGATCAGCTAGTGGATCAATTTTACCCTCAACATGGGTGACATCATCATCATCAAAACAACGTAGCACATAGGCTATGGCGTCAGTTTCACGGATATTGGATAAGAACTGATTGCCCAGCCCCTCGCCCTTGGACGCGCCGCGCACGAGGCCGGCAATATCCACAAAATTCATCCGCGCCGGGATTTGTTCTTTGGACTCCCCTATGGCCGCAATTATCGGCAGCCGATCTTCGGGCACGGGAACCTCGCCGACATTAGGCTCGATGGTGCAAAATGGGTAGTTTTCCGCTGCCGCAGATGCGGTTTGCGTTAAGGCATTAAACAAGGTTGATTTCCCCACATTGGGCAGACCAACAATCGCGCATTTAAATCCCATTGTATTTCCTAATTTTTCTTTTTTAATTTCTTCTTGGTTTAGATGTTGGCGCAGGCGCCAAATGGTTGACCTTGGTTTGAAATTTTTCGTTTTCGCCTTCCGCTAGTAAATCCGATGCCCGCGCACAGGCATCTAGCAATGTGTCCACCCAATCGCGGTCTGACTTGGCAAAATCTGAAAGCACATGGCTATGCACTTGTTCCTTTCGCCCCGGATGGCCAATGCCCATACGGGCGCGGCGAAATTCGCCCCCCACCTGGGCTTTGATAGAACGTAAACCGTTATGTCCCGCGATACCACCACCGAGTTTCATGCGGAACTTACCCGCGTCCAAATCAAGCTCGTCGTGGAACACCACGATTTTATCTTTGGGGATTTTATAGAATTGCGCCGCCGCCCCGACCGAGCGACCACTTTCATTCATGAAGGTCATGGGTTTAAGCACAAGCGCTTTGACGCGCCCGTTTTCGGTCTCAATAAACCCTTCGCGCACTTGTCCGCTAAATTTAGATTTAGGTGCAGAAAACCCGTGGGCATCGGCAATCGCATCAACCGCCATAAATCCAATATTATGGCGGTTGTTCGCGTATTTTGCGCCGGGATTACCCAGCCCTACAATGAGAAGCATAGGTGCCTCCCTTTTTTCAGTTCTGTTTTTCCCGTTACGGAAAAAGAAAGAGAGTAAGGACCCAAATGACAAGAGGTGTTTAACCCTCGCCTTCTGTCTCGCCTTCGGCTGCTTCGCCTTCGACTGCTTCGCCTTCAACACCCTCGACTTCATCTTCCTCAACCACTTTCTCGACACGCGCCATAGCAATCGTGACAACTGTTGGGTCGCGGTCGGTAATGGCTGGCTTCACGCCTTTCGGGAATGTGATTTCGGACTCGTGCAAGCTGTCGCCGATTTCCATTTCGGAAATATCAACGTCAAGACTATCCGGGATACCATCTGCCGGACATTTCACTTCGATTGTATGGCGCACAACATTCAAATTACCGCCCTTGGTCAAGCCAGGGCATTCTTCGTCGCCGACGATATTAATGCTGACTTCCATCTCGATAATAGTTTTTGCTGTCACGCGGAAGAAATCAATATGCATAGGCATATCTTTGACAGGATGAAATTGAACATCTTTGGTAATGACGCGTTGCTCTTCACCTTTATGGGAGATTTTCAACATAGAACCGATCAAATTACCTTTGTTCAGCGCACTAAAAACCTGATTTTCTTTCAGGCTAATGGCAACTGCATCTTCGCCGCCACCGTAAATAACGCCCGGCACCAATTTGGCACGGCGTGCAGCACGAGCGCCGCCTCTGCCTGTGCGTTCGCGAACTTCTACTTCTAAAACTGTTGTCTTTGACATGATGTCATTCCTTTTGCTTTTTCACCATCTTGGCACCTCACGAAAATCGTCGTCTCATAACCGTACATGGCAGACGACAAACATCTCTTCGCGCTTTGCTTTGATTTAAGTGGGCGGTGTATAGGGGAAAGCAAATAAAGGTGCAAGTGGATTTACGCGGCTGATTGCACGTTATAGCAGATAAAATCGCCCATAGCTAAGTGGCCATACTTCTGCTACAATACGCCCATAAAGTGTACGAGATTGGCAATTTGGAGGCTCCCTATGCGTAAATATCTTCTTATCTTCACGGTTTTGGCAAGTTTGGGCGGACAATCCGCTTTGGCACAGGATTCTGAGTTATCCATGACCATATACGGAGATAATCGGGCGCTGATTGAGGACGTTCGCGATATTACCTTCGAGCGCGGGCTGGGCACGGTGATATTACCGGGTGTATCGTCCAAAATCAACGCACCCTCTGCGACATTCACCGCAGACGGCATCGAGATCGTTGAGCAGAACTTTGATTATGATCTCCTGACCCCACAAAAGTTGATGCAAAAGGCTGTCGGTACGACCGTTACCATTATTCGCACCAATCCCGGAACAGGCGTAGAGACCCGCGAGAAAGCCAAAGTCCTTGCCGTCAATAATGGTGTGGTCGTGCAAATCGGCAAACGTATCGAGGTTTTGCGCGATGACAATCTGCCGACCCGGGTGATATTTGACGGCGTACCAGAAAACCTGCGGGCTAATCCGACCCTCTCGACTATCGTCCATTCGGAACGCGGCGGCAAACGCAAAGCCACGCTGAACTATCTCTCGGACGGGCTGGGCTGGCGCGCGGATTATGTGATGCTGTTCGATGAGGACAAAGAGAAAATGAACATCCAAGGCTGGGCCACACTGACCAACCAGACCGAGACCACATTCAAGGACACCAAAGTCTCCCTCGTTGCTGGGCATGTGGGCAATCAATTTACCCGTAACCTGCACCTACAACAGTTTAACAACTACAATTATTACAACAATCGCAACCAATATAATAACCGGAACCGCAATAATAATGTCCGCAAGGGCGGCACCGAGAGCAATCCCTATGAGCGCATCGGCGATAATTATCTCTACCCCCTACCCGGTCACACGACGATTGCGTCTAACCAGACCAAACAGGTTGGCTTTTTGAACGCTGATAAAGTAGACGCCAAGAAAGTGTTTGAATATCAGTCACGTGGGTTCCAAACCCTGAAAGACCCGCAAGCCGCCGATGTCCGCATTGTGTTTTCCAATTCCCGCGCGGCGGGTTTGGGCGAAGCTCTACCCAAAGGCATTATCCGGGTTTATGCCAATGATAAACGTGGCCGGTCACAATTTATCGGCGAAGAAATGATCACCCATATTCCGGGCGGTTCTGAACTGGCCTTGAAAATCGGCGAAGCCTTTGATGTCAACATTAAACCGACCCATGTCAAAGCGGATAAAATAAGCAGATATGTCTCTGACCACGAAATGGAATATGAAATCACCAATGCCAAAGACGAACCTATTGAGGTCGTCATCCGCCAACAACTTTGGGGCTGGAACACAGACTATAAAATCCTGTCAGAAAGCCACAAAAGCACAGCCCCCGACGCGTATTCTTATGTATGGACGGTAAAAGTCCCCGCAGAGGGCGAAACTACGCTAAAGTTTAAGATACGCCAAGATTGGTCTTGGTAGCTGTCAAGTTTGCATGAGATGAACGCTGATTTATTGCCCCTTTTGCGGTTTTATGAAGCAAACTCTGTTACTTTCCTCCTTGCATTCTCCCATCTAAGCCCTCACATTAGCACAGACGGTTGCTGCGGGTTTTGTGAGAGACACGTAACCTAGGGACCTTAAATTAACCTTAGGGAGCTACCACTGTCTAGACCGTGGTCTAGTTATGCGGCGCCCACCTGAACTTCAGGTTCATAAGGTTTACACCGGATCCACGGATTTGCGGTAACCGTCACTTATCACTCAACCGGGAAATCTGCGATCCATTCGCGTATTAGCGCCACGCCTTGTTTGTGTTCTAGGGTACGGCCAAGTTCTGGCATAGCTATGCCTGCTTTTGTCGAGTTCATCCGAAAAGTCATGATCGAATTGTCAGGATCGCCGGGTACAATCACGGTTAAAAAACCGCCCGAACCCCGGCCAGCCGCCGTTGGTCGTTTGCCGATACCTATGCGGGTTGGATCGGTTTCGCCCCATTCCAGCATCAGTCCCGAATTGGACGCCGAGCCATCCGGTTTGTGGCAATGGGCGCAATTTATGTCCAGATAGGCACGGGCGCGGGCATTAAGCCCAAAAGATGTATCAAATGCTGGCGGGACAGTCACTGTCGCAATTTCCGCCGGTAATTTATCTATCAATCCTTTTTCAAGCCAAGCTGCAAGCTGTCCCTCATGGTTTAAATTCCGGGCTTTGGGGCCTATTGGTAAAATATCATGGCCGGATTGGTGACAGGTTTTACATTGATTTGCATTGGGAACGGCGTATGTGAAATCCAACTTCTCCCCGTCCGGCGCTATTGTTTGTATCTGCATGCGCGCACCTATGGGGGCATAATTTGCCTCGGTCTGCGCGGCGTTCCAGACATAGGGCGCAGCGACCCAGCCATTTTGTTTGTGTATCAACAATCTGGTTTCGACTTTATAAGCCCCCTTGTCGGGCGCACGCATGTCGGGGGCATAAGCAAAGGTTTTTACAAGCACCGTCCCCACCGGAAAGCCCAGGGTGTCGGTCGCACTGTATTTGGCAGTTTGACCTTTGGGCACGTAAATGAAGCGAGTTTTTTCTGCATGATCTGTGAACAACGGGTTGACGAGATCATAGGGCAGAACTTGTTTTAACGGCGTATTGGCTCCAGCATCTTTGAACAAGCCGTAATCAGCCAAACTAGGCGCTGGCTTCTCGGCGAGAATGACCTGCATATTAGGGCCGGATTTGCTACAAGCCACAACCACCAATATCGTAGCAAGCATGAAAATCCGGCGTACCATTTATTGATCCTTAGTCAAGAAATCATGAGCTAGCTTTATCGGCTCTGGCTCCGCTTTGGCCGTGCTTTTAGGGCGCATCATGCCGGGGCGGAATTTTGCCGGATCCAGCGGATAACTTCCTAGGCCAAGGGAGACAAAGCCAATGCCTTTGGCTTCGGTAACGCTAAGATTGACATCTACGGCCTCCCCGCCGCCCCAAGACGTTACCCCGTCCCAAACAACTGGCGGTAATTTACCGCCCATAGCCGCCGCCAGCATTGTCATCATCCCTTGAGGGTCATTACCACCGCCGATATAGCTATTGTCACGCACCACAATATTGCGCGGCAAAGGATTATATTTGGCGTCATTAAACTCATTTGGGTAAGCCCCGATGACAATTTGCACCGTGCGGTTATTGGCAAATCGGTTGCCATATATATGAATGTTTTCATTGGCCATAACGATGACGCCCGTACCAGACGGAACTGTGGCGACAATATTTCCTGGCGGTGCAAAGTTTTTGGTGTTGTTATCGTAAATATCATTGTCAAAAACCCGCGTAGAATGCCCACCCATAATCGGCAGGTTTGGCAAATCAAAAATCAGCACACCACCCGCATTGTGCCGCGCCGTGTTTTTATACACATCAGCAAAGGTCGAATTTTCGATCTCGATACCCGCCACATTATACTCGGCCAAGGAATTACGCACGATAATTTGGCTGGATTGGCCCACATATATCCCTGCATCAGACGCGCCGCGCACGGTCACGCCATCGACAAGCACATTGCTGCTTTCAACCGGATAAACGCCGTAAGCGCCATTGCTCGCGTCTGGTTCGCCCGTCCATTCTACCGTGAGGTCGCGGTAGGTGATATTGTCGGCACCCTTGGATTTAATGCCGTCGCCTGCCGTATCGCGAATGGTAAAATCTCTAAGTGTCACATCTGCCGACGTAACCAACAGCCCCTCACCTGCGCCTTTCTGCCCGGAGAAATCGAGGAATGTTTTGTCTTCACCTGCGCCGCGTAAAGTCACACCTTTCACATCCAATGAAAGCCCGTCCGTAAATGTATAGGTGCCAGCAGGCATGACAATGGTCGTATCTGCGTCCACCGTAATTAATGCTGTTTGCAGCCGCGCTGCAAAGCCTTCACCTTGGGCAATTTCTATAATTTGAACCGTTGTTTCTTGCATTTCGGACGCATCATTCCCGCCGCATGATGCCAAAAGAGCGAGGGCACCACCTGCCAATAAAATTCGCTTCATCATAATCACTTCCCCTTTATATTTAGGGATAGTCTATGTGGGTTTTGTGCTATGGGCAAGGGATGACTGACCCGCTACCCTAATCCACAACCCAAATACCCAAAGAGACGTTATGCCCCAACCATTATTTGACCTGACATACGCCAACCTGCCAGACGGCTTGTATACACTCTATCAGCCGGAACCTGCACCTGATCCGAAGATGGTTTTTTTGAACAACGGATTAGCCGCAGAATTGAGCCTTGATCAGGATTGGTTGCGCTCAGAGGATGGACTGAATTTTCTCACAGGGCAACAGCCCGGCGATATAACACCCATTGCTATGGCCTATTCCGGGCATCAATTTGGCGGGTTTTCCCCGCAACTTGGTGATGGTCGTGCAGCACTAATCGGTGAGATTTTAGATGGTGACGGCATCCGGCACGACATACATCTCAAAGGCAGTGGCCGCACACCCTATTCACGCGGCGGCGACGGCAAAGCGGCTTTGCGCGCCGTCCTCAAAGAATATGTTTTCTCGGAGAGTTTGGCGGCACTAGGTATCCCGACGACCCGTTCTCTCGCTGCTATTACCACAGGCGAAACTGTAGAGCGGCAGAAAATGCATCCCGGCGCAATTGTGGTAAGAACAGCGCAAAGCCATATCCGCGTTGGTACGTTTCAATATGCACGGCTCAGACAAGATGAAAGCACGCTGAAAGCTCTTGCCGATTATACGCTTGAACGGCTCTACTCACAAATAAACGGCGCAAATCCCTATGCGCAATTGCTCACCCAAGTCATAGATAGGCAAGCTAAACTCGTGGCGAAATGGATGAGTTTCGGCTTTATTCACGGCGTTATGAATACGGACAATATGGCCATATCCGGTGAAACCATAGACTTCGGCCCGTGCGCATTCATGGAGGCATTCCGCGCTAATCAAGTGTTCAGTTCCATAGATAGACGCGGCAGATATGCATGGAATAAACAGCCGGAAATGGCCTATTGGAATTTGACCCGCTTTGCGGAAAGCTTGTTGCCACTCCTACACACCGACGAAGATAAAGCCGTCGCTATAGCCGAGACAGAGTTGGCAAAATTCTCCACAAGTTTCTCTGGAGCATTTAACGAATTGATGCTGGCAAAACTGGGGCTTGGAACCGACGCAGAAAACGCGGGCGCATTCTTACAAGCCACACTATCCCTGCTCACAACCACTCAAACAGATTTCACCCTGTTCTACAGACGCCTGACGGACAGCGTTCAAACAAGTGATAACAGCACGTTTTTAGCATTATTCACGGATCCCGCGCGAGCCAAACAATGGCTAAACACATTCTCAAAACAAAGCCCGAACCCGGAAATCATGGCGGTCAACAATCCAATTTACATCCCCCGCTTCGCACAAGTGGAGACGGCCCTAGAAGCAGCAGAAAACGGTGAACTCTCTAAAATCAAGCAATTGCTAGATGCTATAAAAAAACCGTTCGACGAACATGAAGCCTATGCAAACTTAGTAAAGCCTAACCAACAAAAGGGTATCCCCCAGCAAACTTATTGCGAGACTTGAGAAAAGCGAACGCCTTCTAGAGCGGTTTGCGTTGGTATGTGCGGAATGTTTGGGCGTTATTGCGCCTTAACTAATAACCGCAGCCAAACTCCCGTCCGCATATCTTTTCGCCATGTCCGCCATGGGAATCTCTTTGATTTTACTCGCATTGCCGGCGGTGCCGAAGCGTTCATATCTGTCTATGCACAGGTCTTTCATGGCAGCAATGCTTGGAGCCAGGAATTTGCGGGGGTCGAATTGTTCTGGTTGTTCACAAGCAATTTTGCGCCATTGCCCGGTCATGGCGATACGGCAGTCCGTATCGATATTGACCTTGCGCACACCGAATTTGATGCCTTTGGTAATCTCTTCGATAGGGACGCCGTAGGTTTGCTTCATACCGCCGCCGTATTTATTGAACAGGTCTTGTAATTCTTGGGGCACAGAGCTTGAGCCGTGCATGACCAAATGGGTGTTTGGAATGCGTTTGTGGATGGCTTCAACCCGGTCCATAGCCAAAATATCTCCCGTAGGTTTTTTGGAGAATTTATAAGCACCGTGGGACGTGCCCATTGCTATGGCTAATGCATCGCACTGGGTGGCCTTGACGAAATCCGCCGCCTCGTCCGGGTCGGTCAGCAGCATGTCCATAGACAAAGCGCCCTCAAATCCGTGGCCGTCTTCGGCTTCGCCCATACCGGTTTCCAAGGACCCCAGACAGCCAAGTTCGCCCTCTACAGACGCACCTACATCATGGGCAACGTCGGTGACATATTTGGTGATATTTTCGTTATAGTCATAACTTGCAGGTGTTTTCCCGTCGGATTCTAATGAGCCGTCCATCATCACCGACGTGAATCCGGCCTGTAGGGCAGAGAAACAAGTCGCGCCATTATTGCCGTGGTCTTGGTGCAGGCAGATTGGAATATTGGGATACATTTCCTCCGCCGCTTCGACCATTTTAACCAACATTATATCGCCCGCATAAGCCCGCGCACCGCGCGATGCTTGTAAGATTACCGGAGCGTCTGTAGCCTTGGCCGCCTCCATAATCGCCAGTACTTGTTCCATATTATTGATGTTAAACGCCGGAACGCCGTAGCTATATTCAGCCGCGTGGTCGAGAAGTTGTCGTAAAGTAATCCGTGCCATGAAGTGCCCTTTATCTTAAAATACCGCGCACTTTGGTTTCCAGTGCTTGTGCGGTGATGCCGAAATGTTCAAATAATGCGGGCGCAGGTGCCGAAGCCCCGAATCCGCTCATCCCTATAAAGTTATTTGTATTATTTGTATAGCGTTCCCAGCCAAAACCTACAGCCGCCTCTATGGCCAAGCGCGGAGCGCTGCCCAAGACTTCGGCTTTATAGCTTTCCTCTTGGCGTTCGAACAATTCCCAACACGGCATGGAAACCACGGCGGCTTTTATACCGTCCTTGGCGAGCGCTTCCGCCGCTTCTACGGCGAGGTGAACTTCGGAGCCTGTGGCGAGCAAAGTAATATCGCGGGCGCCGTCAGTATCCCTGAGTACATACGCGCCCATACCAACGAGGTTTTCATCATTACGTTCAGTACGCAATACGGGCAAACCTTGGCGGGTTAGGACTAGCGATGTGGGGGTACTGTCTTCGGCCAAGGCACATTCCCAGGCTTCTGCGGTTTCCACCGCGTCACACGGCCTGATAACATTATGGTTCGGGAGCGCCCGCAAAGTCGCCAAAGTCTCTACGGGCTGGTGGGTCGGGCCATCTTCTCCCAGACCAATACTATCATGGGTCAGCACATATATCACCCGCAGACCCATCAAGGACGACAAGCGCATGGCACCCAGCATATAGCCAGCAAACACAAAGAACGTACCGCCGTAAGGAATGAACCCGCCGTGCAGGGCAATGCCGTTCATAATGGCCGCCATGGCATGTTCGCGCACACCGTAATAAATATAACGGCCAGAAAAATCATCGGCGCTTATAATGCCCATACCGTCTGTGAGTGTATTATTGGAACCCGTAAGGTCAGCAGAACCACCAATGGTATGGGTGCAAATAGCATTGACCACTTCCAGCGCATTTTGCGAGGATTTACGTGTGGCAATCTTTGGCTGGTCTTTGTTAATCTGGGCTTTCAACTCGTTAATACCAAGGCGTAACTTGCTTGGTAGACCACTACAATTAACGCCTTCAAACTCTTCCGCCCGACCAGAAGCCGCTAAACAGACTTCCCAGTCTTTGCGCTCATCATGATTACGGGCGCCCGCTTCGCGCCATGCAGACAATATATCATCTGGAATTTCAAAGGCGGGTGCATCCCAATTCAAGGCTTTGCGCGTAGCGGCGATTTCCTCGGCGCCCAAAGGTGCGCCGTGGACTTTGTGGGTTCCGGATTTATTGGGTGCGCCTTTGCCGATAACGGTTTTAAGGGCAATAAATGACGGACGGCTGGATTTCTTGGCATTGGTTATGGCTTCGTCAATAGCGTCCGCATCATGTCCGTCCACCGCCTGCACATGCCAGCCAGACGCTTCGAAACGCGCCAATTGGTCCGTGCTAGTCGACAAATCAGTCGCCCCGTCAATAGTGATAGAATTATCGTCCCACAAGACAACCAGACGCCGGAGTTTGGCATTGCCTGCATAGTCTATGGCCTCATGGCTAATGCCCTCCATCAGACAGCCATCGCCCACCATTACATAGGTATAGTGACCAACCAAATCATCGCCATAGCGCGCATTTTGCATCCGTTCCGCCAGCGCCATGCCGACCGCCGTAGCAATCCCTTGCCCCAGCGGCCCTGTGGTGGTTTCGACCCCGTCCACATGACCGTATTCAGGGTGCCCGGCTGTTATTGCCCCATATTGGCGGAAATTTTTAATCTGCTCTATAGTCATGTCTTTAAACCCGACCAGATAATGCAGAGCATATTGCAGCATAGATGCATGACCTGCGGATAGTACAAATCTATCCCGGTCTGGCCATGTTGGATTGCTTGGGTCTATTTTGAGGTGCCGAGTATAAAGAACCGTCGCCGCATCGGCTAGCCCCATAGGCGCACCAGGGTGTCCAGAATTAGCGGCTTGGATTGCATCCATCGCTAAGAAGCGAATAGCATTAGCCATTTCGTCGTGAGTTGCGCTCATAATATATCCTGTTTTTTATAGTAGTCGCCAAGTGTCTGTACTGGCTTCTTGGAGCCAAATACCAACGGTACACGCTGGTGCAATGTCCCTAATGGAATATCGAGAATGCGGCGGGTTCCGTCCGTTGCCGTACCGCCCGCTTGCTCTATGACAAATGCCACCGGGCTAGCCTCATATAAAAGGCGCAAGCGCCCGTCGCCATATCCGTCCCGGTCATCGCCCGGATACATAAACATGCCACCCCGGGATAGAATCCGGTTCGCATCTGCCACTAATGAGCCAACCCAGCGCATATTATACTTTGCCGCCAAAGGCCCGGCTACACCGAGCAAACAATCCTCAATATAGGCGCGTATGGGCGCATCCCAATGGCGATGATTGGAAGCATTGATAGCATATTCTGTGGACGCAGGCATTATTTTCATAGCCGCAAGTGCCAGTTCGAAATCTCCGCTGCCCGGGTCAAGCACATAAGTATCCGTCCCCGCCCCCGCCGTAATCACCAAGGTGGTTTGTGGGCCGTAGACAAAAAAACCGCCACAGATTTGTTCCGAACCACGCCGCAGGAAACTGCTAACCGCATTGTCGTTAGTCTCAAAAATAGAAAAAATAGTCCCGATAGATACATTGGTGTCAATATTAGACGACCCGTCTAGCGGATCCGATGCAACTGCGAGGGGCTTGTCCGCATCCAGAGTGACAATATCATCTTGCTCTTCGGAGGCATAATAGGCCACGGGCGCAGTTTCCAGCGCCGCCGTGATAATTTCGTCGCTGCGGACATCCAAAGCCTTTTGCGCGTCTCCGTCCGTATTGGCGCCGCCTGTTTCTGCCCCAAGCCCCTGCTCTAGCGGCCCACGCGCACATATATGCGAGATTTGGTTGCACGCCCCAGCCAATGCGGTCACGGTTTCCAGTACCGCCGCACGTATCGTATTGTCCGTAATGTTCTTCGCAAATTCCGAAGAAAACCTAATAGCCATGATAATCCACCACTTGATTGATTCGTACTGACTATAACAGCACCGAAAATATTTTGTGCTTATTATTTCTTCTTCAAAGGTCGTCCGTATAGTTCCAATCTATGGTCTATCAATTCATAACCTAGCTTTTCGGCGATGCGCTCTTGTAGGCGCTCAATTTCCTCGTCGACAAATTCTATGACATCACCCGTGGACAGATCGATTAAATGATCGTGGTGATCGTTATCTGCGGCCTCGTAACGGGCGCGGCCATCTCGAAAATCATGGGATTCGATTATGCCTGTCTCGGAGAACAACCGCAAAGTCCGGTAGACTGTGGCCAACGATATTTTCTTGTCTTTCCGCGATACCCGGCGGTAGACGGCTTCGGCGTCGGGGTGGTCATCGGCTTCGGACAAAACACGGGCAATCACCCTGCGTTGTCCAGTCATGCGCAGACCTTTCTCGACACATAAAATTTCTATCGGGTTTTTTGTGGTTTCGTTTGCCATATTGGAATCACTCTAAGTGTTAAGTGCAATAATATCAAGCTAAATGCTTTTTAAATAAAATTGCGTCAACCCGCCCAACTATCCCGTTGACCTTGCGGCGGTAATAGCGTGGACGCGTGCCGCATTGATAATAGCCTGCATTTTTATATAGGGAAATTGCCGCCGGATTATCTGCGGCTACCTCCAAGAACATAATACCTGCACCCCGCTCCAGCGCACGCGCTTCAGCCCTGTGCAAGAGTTCACCTCCCAAGCCCCGACGCTTGTGGGCAGGAGCAACAATAAGCGTCAAAATCTCCGCCTGGTCTATGGCTGTGCGTACAATAGCGAAGCCGCGCACTTCCCCGCCCTCAATGATGTCGATAATATCATCACTGGCCAAGTCCATATGCGCGGCAAAATCTTCCACCGGCCAGCCGGGCGAAAAGGCGCTCGCGTGTATCTCCGTCAATTGGGCTAGATATTTACGTGTCATGTGCGCTCACAAACATCGAAACACCCGCAATGCCCGTAGCACCACTTGTGTATAATTCAGGCGCCGTAGCCCCTGAAATACCGCCCAGCGCGATAATAGGAATTTTTATGGCTTTGGCTATGTCCGCCAACATTTCCGTGCCAATAGGCTGGGATGCGCTCTTGCTCGCACTGGTAAAGACCGGAGATAAGATCGCCGCATCTAATCCGTTCTCGGCGCAACGCTTCACGCCTCCCCTCGAATGTGCCGCCCCCGTTAACAACCAAGCCGGATAACGCGCCCGTAAAACCACCCCTTGCCCCAATTCACGCTCCGGTAAATGCAGCCCGTCCGCACCAATTTTCGCGGCCAAACCCGCATCTTGTCCGATAAGGAATTGCAGATTTCGGGCAAACGAAATTTGCCGCAACTCTCCGGCAATCACGACCCTATCCCCTGCCCCGAAATGACGGTAAATCAGGGTCGCACCCAAGGGTAATTTTCGCGCGATCCGCAACACATCTGGCGTGCGCTCAGGATCACTCATAAACACCAAGGGCGCAATCCTGCATGGACGGACACGCCGACCATAAAGCCGCGTCGCTGCCCTTGCGAGCCTGTCATTTCCAGTATATGTCCAAGCCATGAATACTCATATAAAAGATTTACACAGCGCCACCCTAGACCGGATAGACGCCGCCGCCAAGCGGGCATCACGCACGCCCACCGATATTTGCCTAACCGCCGTGTCCAAGCAGCAACCGGATAGCCGCATCGCGGACATGCTGGCAACAGGTCAAAACGTCTTTGGCGAAAACAAAGTCCAGGAAGCCCAAGCCAGATGGCAAGACCGTTTTGCCGACGCCCGCGCCAATATCCAACTGCGTATGATAGGCCCATTACAAACAAACAAAGCCGTGGCCGCCTGCGAATTGTTCGACGTCATAGAAACCCTGGACCGCGAGAAGCTGGCCAAAGCGCTGGTCAAAGCCATAAACAAAACCGGACGCACACCAGAATTATTCGTGCAAGTCAACACGGGTGAAGAACCGCAAAAATCCGGCATCATACCGGGCGAACTGGACGTCTTCATTAAAACCCTACGCCAAATCTACGACCTACACCCAAGCGGCCTCATGTGCATCCCTCCCGCAGGTACACTCATCAGCGGTCAAGCCCCCGGCCCCCACTTCGCCCTGCTCGCCAAACTCGCCGCCCGCAACGGCATGGAAAATCTAAGCATGGGCATGAGCAACGATTTTGAGACAGCAATAGAATTCGGTGCAACCCATATAAGGGTTGGCAGTGCGTTATTTGGTGCCCGGGGTTAAGCCAATATTTCAACGTAAATACCAGGTGATAGTTTCGGTATCAAAGCCAACATATCATCCTGCGATACCGCCACACATCCCTCAGTCGGCGCGTAACCTTCTCTTGCCACATGCAAAAACACCGCACTGCCCATACCTTGTTTAGGCGGGTTGTCGTTATGCCCAAGAACTAGGATGATGTCGTAGACACCACTGTCACGCCATAACGTTTCAGTGCTGGTCAGATAGGGTAGACGGACGGGGCGATTATAGGCCGGGTCGTCGGGCGCATCACACCAGCCATCAAATCGGCGGATTGGCCAGAACAGCAATTTGGTGGTCGGCAAAGCAATTTTATTAGCACGGTACATGCCGTAGCGGATCTGGTAGCTGCCGAGCGGCGTTTTGCCATCGCCTTCGCGGCCATCACATTCAGGCACAACGCCGTTCTTACCAATTGCGCAGGTATATTCCTGCCCGCCTATCCGTAATATTCGCTTACTAGTATCGACAATTATTTTCACTTTTTAATCCCGTTGTTCACACCCACCCACAATTTTGTGATAGTGTGACAGTTAAATGGCATTAGATTCGCTATAAAATCAAGCCTATAAAACCCGCCGTATGAGGAAGCACAGATCATGAGCGTTAAGAAAAGAATATTACTGGTTGACGATGACGATGATCTTCGGGTCGAGTTGGTTGAGCAATTTAATTTGTATGATGAATTTGAAATCGACGATGTCGCCACAGCAAAAGCTGCGATTACTGCGACAAAGGAAAAGGATTTTGATCTCATCCTTCTGGACGTCGACCTCCCCGACATGCTCGGCACCGAGGCTTGCCAACTAATGCGCAAGGCTGGTGTTGCCGCCCCAATCGTCATGCTGACCGGGAACGACGGCGATATGAACGAGATTTTGGGGCTTAACTCTGGTGCCAATGATTATGTCACCAAGCCGTTTCGTTTCGCCGTGCTGCTGGCACGACTAAGGGCGCATCTTCGTTCGTTCGAACAAAGCGAGGATGCAGTGTTCCAAATCGGACCTTATGCGTTCAAACCCGCCTTCAAGAGAATGGAAAAAGATGGGATGCGCGAAATCCGCCTGACCGAAAAAGAAACCAACATCCTGAAATATCTCTACCGCGCCGGCGGCAAACCTGTAGCTCGCGAGGAACTACTACACGAAGTCTGGGGCTACAATTCCGGCGTCACCACCCACACCCTGGAAACCCATGTCTACCGCCTACGCCAAAAAATAGAGCCAGAAAAAGGCAATGCAACCCTATTGCTCACCGAACCCGGCGGCTATCGTTTGCAATTGGGATGAAAATATTGACGGCAAAACACAAAATACTGATTGTTGGTTCCGGGCCAGTTGGGTTGAGTTTGGCAGTTGAACTTACACGGCGCAATATTCCGTTTCGCATCATTGACCAAGGTTCTGGCCTGACACCTGAAAATGAAAGCCGGGCGCTCGGCGTCCATCTGCGAACTTTGGATATTTTAACGCCGAGCGGCATTGCGGACACACTACGCGCAAAAGGTAATTTGATCACCAAGATCAAAATGACGAGAGACGGGCGGCAATTTGCCGTGCTGGATCTCAGTAAACACCCGCGCAAAGATTCTGCTATTCTCTCTATCCCACAAGGTACGACAGAACGAGTGTTTTTGGCTTGGTTGGCGCAGCATGGTGTGGTTCCGCAGTGGAACACCACATTGATAAAGCTCGAAATGGATGCTGACACATCTATAGCTCATATCCGAAGTGCAAATGGGGAAACCGAAGACCAAGCCTACGACTATATTATCGGCTGTGACGGTGCCCATTCAATTGTCCGCAAATCTGCCGGCATTGATTTTTCTGGCCGTACAGGCGATGAACAATGGAGCCTAGCTGATGTGGAGTATATCAACGAAATAGACCCCCATACGGGCCGGCCTAATTTTTTAACGGGCAATGGGGTGATTGTTGCAATTCCAATAAACAAGAACTTGGTGAGATATTTTAGCTCTGGCTCAAACGTCATTAAGCTCATCCCGGATCAAGAAAATATCAGAACTATACATTGGCAATCAACTTTTCAGATTTCGTATCGGGTTGTAGAAACGTTTCAAAAACACAGCGTCTATCTTGCTGGTGATGCGGCACATATTCACTCGCCAGCCGGGGGGCGGGGTATGAATCTCGGTATTGAAGATGCGGCATGGTTAGCGTGGCTAATATCAGAAAAAAAGGCGGCGGAATATTCAAATTTCAGATTACCTGTAGCGCAGAAAACCATACGCGAGACCTTTGCTTTAACGGATCAAATAACTAACGAAACTATGCTGGCGCGTTTGCTTCGCGGCACTGTATTACCCTTATTGTTGAAAATTCCACCTATTCGCACACGTATTTTCAACAATCTACTGGCGCTCGATACCCCGCCGCCGCCTTGGTTAAAATAGACTATCAGGTGCCTAGCATTTCTCTTAGAACATTACCGCCCTGAAAGCGCCCGTGCTTTTGATGCGCGTACTTTGGCTTTCGATAAAACTGCTGGGTCTATATTGGCTTCCAAGCGTTTTTTTAACTCTGCGCGGGATTGGTCGTATTCTGCAATACTTGTTGTCGCGCCCGCTTCTTCGGCACGGAGCAACCAGTAATAGGCGTCCTCATAGGATTGCGGCACACCCTCGCCTTTGGCCAAGGTGAACGCATATAAGAACCGGCCTTCAGGATCACCGTTTTCGGCAGATTTTTTAAACCAATTTGCCGCATCTTTTTCGGAACGTTCAATGCCGTTGCCTTGATAAACCACCAAACCAAAATCGGCTTGGGCGGCAGGTAGGCCAGCATTAGCGGCCTGTTGCAACAATTTGGCGGCTTTCCCCGCATCCGGCTTTATCTCGTAGTTTTCCGCATACATAATCGCGGCAAAATATGCGGCCTCGGCGTCGCCATTTGCGGCGGCTTTTTCGTACCAGATTATAGCTTCGGTCGGTCTAGTTTCAAAATAAAAATCACCCAATTTTCGCTCGGCTTTAGCATCACCGTAATTGGATGCCTTGACCAGCCAGTTATGGGCTTTGCTTCTGTCAGGTGCTGTGCCTTTACCTTGCAGATAAATATCTGCCAGCGCCCGCATAGCATCGCTGCGGCCTTTGTTGGCGGCGCGTGTCAGCCAACTAACCGCGTCCGAAGCAGACAAGCCACCGTGGGCGCCAAGTGCCAGTTCGCCGAGCGCCACCATAGCATCTGTATTGCCATTTGCGGCGGCTTTTAAATACCAATTGACCGCACCGTTTTTATTGGCACCAACACCAAGACCGTTCATTAATATATACCCGACCAAGACTTGCGCATCTGCGTCGCCGCCGCTCCCGGCTAATTTCCCGTAGATCAGAGCATTGGCATAATCCCCACTTTCAAATGCCAAAACCGCACTTTCGTAGCCACTTACAGGATTTTCAGAAGCCGCCGAGATACCGCCTAAATTTGCTGTGGCCGCGTAAAGCGCGCACATAAATCCGACAACAATTTTACGGCCTGTACCGGGCCTTTTTGATAGTTCCAAACGCCCGAAGATAGCGCGATAAAATCCGCGCCCGCCGCGATCACCGCCTCGGCATTCTCCACCATGATGCCGCCTATGGCCACGCTCGGTATTTCCATTGTTTCGTGCCACCATGTCAGAAGCTCCAAATTTGCCGGAGGTGCATCCGGTTTTGTCGTACTTTCAAAGAACGATCCAAAGGCAATATAATGGGCGCCACCTGAACCTGCCTTGAACGCTAAATCTTTCGAATTATGACAGGTCACACCAATAATTGCACCCGGCTTGAGCATTTGTTGCGCAGATTTAATATCTACTTTGCGCAGATCAGCTTGCCCCAAATGCACCCCGTCGGCGCCCGTTTCGGCAGCTATAGATGGATCATCATTAATGATCAAAGCCGTATCATGGGCTTGGGTGATTGGGTGTAGCGCTGTGGCCACTTCTACTATTCTTGTGCGAGGTGTATCTTTGAGGCGCAACTGCAAACAACCCACTTGTGCCGCCGCCAAGACCTGCTCTAGCAAGACAACGAATGCACCAAGGTCGTCGATCTTCGAAGGGGTTATCAAATATATCTGACACGGATATGCTTGTGGATTTTTTTTACTCATAGCAGGCTAATATGTGTTTCATAAGCCCGTGGCAAGGTCTTCATAAGATTCAAATGAATTCACCTTACACACACACCGAATACCACTACCTAGGGCAATACCCCCACTAAAAATGGGGGTATTGCCCCCGCCAAGATAAATACGCCAACACAAATGAAAAGTTAAAACGTGCCAAATTAGCGCGTGAGCAATTACAGCTGAAGCAGGAACAATCGGCGTGGTTGAAATCTTGCAAACCAGATTATCCAGGAACACCTGACTGGCAATTGCGGCAAAATACATATTACAAAGAAATTATTGAAGGATTTAAATAATGTTAAATACCAAACTCTATTATTTCAACTGCGTATTCTCATTGTTGCTGAGAAGAAAATAAGAAAAGCGGCAGAAGAGCGCGCTGAGCTTAGTGAAGCTGATATATCTTAGGGAGCCTCTGAATAACTCATGAGCTGTTTTGCCACGGCTGAAAATTCAACCCGATTTATTCAGAGGCTCCCTAGATAATGCAAATTAAATGTCGATTTGCTATTTCCCATACGTCTCTACTATATTGGCACTTAGAGAAAGGATAAACCAATGAAATATATGTTACTGATTTACGGGGCGGAAGATGCTGCCCCTGCACCGGGGGCACCAGAGTTTGGCGCGTTTATGCAAGGCTATGATGACCTCTATCAAGAATTAACCAATGACGGTGTTTGGATTGCAGGAGAGGGTTTGCAAGATGCCGAGACGGCTTCGACGGTTACGGTGCGCGGCGGCAAGACCATAGCCCGCGACGGGCCGTTCGCTGAAACCAAAGAAACCATGGGCGGGTTTTATCTAATCGATTGCGACAATCTCGATCAGGCAATTGCTTATGCCGCCAAAATACCGTCGGCAACATATGGTTCAGTAGAAATCCGGCCCGTGATGGATTACGAGCAATAACGGCAATACCGACAGACGAAGTACGTGCTAGCCTAGAGCGCGTTATGGGCAATCATCAGGGCCGCTTAATTGCGGCTCTGAGTGCGCAATTTCGCGATATTGATCTGGCAGAAGATGTGTTGCAAGACGCATTGGCTGCGGCGCTGATAAGCTGGCCAAAAAAGGGAGTGCCGCATGATCCTAAAGGTTGGCTCTATCAAACCGCCAAACGCAAAGCCATTGACCGCTACCGGCGGCGCACGACACGGCGGGAAAAATCCGGGGCATTAGCTTATCAAACCCATTTGAACATCATGACGGATGACGACATTATTAATGGGGAAATTGATATTAATGGGGAAATTGATGCGGAGCAAAACCTGCCGGACGAACGACTTGGGTTGATCTTTGCCTGTTGTCATCCAGCTTTGCCCACCCTTGCCCATACGGCGCTGACCTTAAAAACGGTGTGCGGCCTATCGACACCGCAAATTGCAGCAGCATTTTTGGTCTCCGAAACCACTATGGCACAGCGGATTGTGCGTGCCAAAAACAAGATTAAAAAAGCTGGGATTCCATTTGTCGTGCCAGATACGGTTCTATGGACGGAACGTTGGAAATCGGTACTTGGCGTAGTTTATCTAATTTTCAACGCGGGTTATTCATCCTTGGACCAGGATAAAGACGTTGATTTATGCACCGAAGCCATTCGTTTGGGGCGTATTTTGGTCAAGTTATTACCAGGCGAGGCCGAAGCCGCTGGGCTTTTGGCCTTGATGTTGCTGACCCATGCCCGCCGCCCTGCCCGGCTCGCCAGCCCGGATATATATATTTCTTTGGAAGAGCAAAACCGGAACTTATGGGACAAGGGAAAAATTAGTGAGGGGCAAAACCTGTTGTTGAAAACTCTGACCAAAGGCCGCCCGGATGTTTACCAAATCCAGGCGGCCATAAGTGCGGTACATTGTCAGGCGGCGAGTTTTATCGATACGGATTGGCAGGAAATCACCGTGCTTTATGAGCGGCTCTATGCTTATGAACCAACACCTATTGTACTTCTCAATGCCAGTGTTGCCTTGTCCTTTGCCCAAGGCCCTGCCGCTGGACTGGCATCTTTGGAGTTGGTTACTCAAGGAGGTAATTTGGATAAATATCAACCTTACCACGCCGCCCGCGCAGATATGCTTAGGCGGGACGGGCAATATAGCAAAGCAAAAAAATCTTACGGGACAGCAATTGCGTTAAGCGGCTCGAAAGTTGAGCAAGAATATTTGGCTGTAAAAATGGCCAGTATGAAATTATAGCACCATAGCCAAGATTTAATTGGTGAATTTGAGGTTTCGCAACCTCACTAAAAATTCATCCAGCCTCTCTTTTAATCGCCTATGATTACCCCTATATATACATTCAAGCCCGCTTCTTGGGTATTGGGAGGAAAGATTTTGACTAAAGACACTACGCATAAGAAAACCGCTATAAAAAAAACAGCAAAGACAACACTGAAAGCGGGCAAATCTACCGGCAATATGAGTTTGTCCGTCGCGCTTTCGCCGGAGCAAGGTTTGTCGAGCTATTTAACCGAAATCCGCAAATTCCCTATGCTGGAGCGCGACGAAGAATTTATGTTGGCCAAACGCTGGGTCTCCCATCAAGACAGTGCCGCAGCCGAAAGAATGGTGACATCCCACCTGCGCCTCGTGGCAAAAATCGCCATGGGCTATCGGGGCTACGGCCTGCCCATTGGTGAAGTTATATCAGAGGGTAATGTCGGCCTGATGCAGGCGGTCAAAAAGTTCGACCCGGACAAAGGGTTTCGTTTGTCTACCTACGCCATGTGGTGGATCCGTGCGGCTATTCAGGAATATGTGCTGCGCTCTTGGTCTTTGGTCAAGATGGGCACAACAGCCGCCCAGAAAAAATTATTTTTTAATCTACGCCGTATGAAAGGCGAGATGAAAGCCATTGAAGACGGTGATATGCATCCGGACCAAGTCAAGAAAATTGCGACCAATCTGAACGTCAAGGAAGAAGAAGTTATATCTATGAACCGGCGTATGGGCGGCGGCGGAGATGCGTCTCTCAATGTGAAAATTGGCGGTGAAGACGGCGGCGGGCAGTGGCAAGACTGGCTAGAGGACGACAATTATGTCAGCCAGGAAACCGTGGTTGCCGATTCTCAAGAACATGATGCCCGCATGGAATTACTCAAAGATGCCATGAAAAACCTGAATGAACGCGAGCAGCATATCTTACAAGAACGCCGCTTGTCCGAAAAGCCTAAAACTTTGGAAGAACTTGCTGCAGTTTACGAGGTTTCCCGCGAACGCATCCGTCAAATCGAAGTGCGGGCATTTGAGAAATTGCAAGAAGCTATGCTGAACGCAGCGCAAAATACCGGACTTATTGAAGTCGGATAATCAATTTAACCAAAAATCCCGAACCGACAATTGATCCCCAAAGTGGCCTCCGGGTATCATGCTCTAAAATTCGTATTCATCATCCTCTACAGGTTGCTTATCCCCTACAATTAAACTGGGCAACTCACCATACCTTATTATGCCTTCAGCCTCACCTATGCCGCCTACGACAACGAACCTGTCTTGAGCAAAATCATAGTTCGCGTTGTTCAACTTGATAATTACAACCTTGTCAATTTCAGCCTCTAACATCTCCAAAACCACATCATGTTTCTCCCCCCCAAATTGAAGGAAAACACGAGCGTCCAATAATACTATCTCTGACGTAGTATTTTTAATTGCTTGTACAAGGCCAATAACTTTTTCTATGATTTTGATGTGTCGTGGCAACACGTACCTTTGAACCCCCATGACCGACTTTACAAATGCGCTGGCGAGGTCATCCTGCTGGCTGTCCCACTGCCGGTATATGTCATTTTGTGACACCAATAACGCAATGACATCTATATATTTGTTTACCTGTTTTTTGCACGCGTGACTATCATCAGCTGTAAAGGTGAAGCCCGATATTAGCTCCTTAATCACACAGACTTTTTTACGGGATAATTCAATCTGCAAAGAGAGATTATTGGGTGGATAAGTCCTAACAATTGTGAACCTTGTTAACTCGAATCTATCATAGAATAGAACTGCCCGATTATCAAAAAAGTCCACAACAACAGGCTCTTTAGTGCTCAAATTGGTAAACTTAAAGCCCTTGCTTGGTAGAAGTTTCCCTGCAGGGGCATTGGCGGTGTCCTCGGAAGCCAGTTTATAAATTTTACTTAGTTTCAATAATTTAAAATAGAAACGACTCATGATGTTTACAGCTATGAACCCACGTCCAATCACAGTATGAACTTGCCTGAGCACAATCAGTATAGTGACAAACTTCGCAACATCTAACTTCAAGGACCCGGTATCCCAAAAGGTCATAACGCCTAATATTGCAATGGCTAAAATAAGCACCAAAGAGTTGGTCAAAGACGTCCCCTGCGCCAATGTAAACCTCTCCCCGTATAAGTGAAAGTACTTACGGACATCCCGGTTCCCATCCTGCAATGCATTTGACATAGCGGCTTTAAGATCAGCCACGTCAAAATTTGGGTCAATGATTTTTCGCGATGATTGGCGCCTAGAATTACTAACCAGCAAATTCGTTGTATCAATGTCCAATGTAACGCGATTGCTGCGCTTGTTAATCAGATAATAAACGGGTAAAACCGCTATGAAAACTCCAATTAACATAAGCGTTGCAACTAAGCTTGATAACAAAAGTAATGGGAAGAGTATTATTAATGATATCATTGGAAATGTGACTGAAATCAGGCCACGATAAACCATCATTGCAAAGCGTGAATTGATATTTAGTTCGCGCAATAAAAAATCGTCATAATTTATGTGAAGTTTGACTAGGTCATTTAATTTTGATTGTGCTATCTTTTCTGCAGTGATTTTATAAAAATAGCTCTCTATTGCAGGTAAAGACTTATTGACTACAATGCTCGACAAGAACTTAAATATTGCGTTCAAAAAGAGTGATAGTATCAATCCCGTACATCCCAGCAGAAATATATTGTCCTGATTTACGTAAGCCTTGAGGAAATCAGGTATCTGCGTATGCGCATTAGGCTGAAATGTAATCAACGACAACGCCGCGCCAACCAGAAATATAAAAGATAGACTATCGAAGAATACACTCAGAAGCGCCCCTGCGGGACTAGCTTTAAAACCATTACGGAAGATAAAAACGGCCACGCTCAAAAATTCACGAAAGCGCGATATTTGAACGCGAAAGCCCATATAAATCAAATTTTTCGGATTTTACAGTAAGTCAAAATGAACAAACCAGCTGCCAATTTTATTAATTTTGGTAAAACCATGTAACTAGACTTCAAAAATTCTGACATAACAAAATCGTTCTTGAACAGAACAAACTTCACCCCATTCTCATTGGTGAATTCGCCCTCTTGCCGCCCCAAACCATAGACAACAACATCATAGCCTTCCTTTACAAAGGCATTAGCAATTCGGTTTATCCTAGGATGATGCTCAACTAACTTGAAGCTAACAATGGAGGCTTTTTTCTTCATCTAGCTCGACCTGCTACACGAGCAATCTACATCCTGACAAAGTCCATAATATTTTTATTGCTAATGGCTTCAGAAAGTAAACGGGCGCGCTCTGCCTGAAAATTTGCATTCAATATTCGCATGCGAGATTCAGCAAGCTGCGCACGAACTTCTGTCTCTTCCAACTGCTTACGAAGACTTTCTAATGATTGCTTCTTAACATTATTAACCATAATATTCTCTTATTTTGCGTTCTTTAGCAGTACACCTTATCCCTTATTTAGAAATACACCCTATCCCTTATAATGCAAGAAAAAAATATCATTATATCCACCAAACGGCACCTTTTCCCATGTCGCTAATCGATAGAATTATATATAAGCCGCAATTTTTTTACCGTTGTCTCGGGATTATGTCGGGCTATGGCATATTCCAAAATATCAAACCTTAACCTCTCCAGGCTTTGCGGTTCCCCCAACATACTGCGCACCACATTCACCAGATATTCAACACTGGATTTTATTATTGGATCTCCCGTATCTTCACCAGAACAAATAACAATTTTACCTGCAAGCATGGCGTTTAAACCATGATTGCCATATTCATGGGATTGAGAGTAATCTAGAACAATATCCGCCTTATCTATCAAGCAATTAATATTTGTATCAAAATCTGCCATATACCCGTCTACTAAAAAATTGTTCAATACAATCAGTTTAAAGTTTTCCATCTCTTCATGAGCAAGTGCTTTTCCAATTTTCATACATAATTCAGTTTCCGCTATTATAAGCACTTTTAATACATTATTTACGGCAAAAGAACCCAGTTTACCAACAGGCATGCTATTGGGAATTAGAGGAATTAGGTCTTCATCATACGGTGTATTATCGGCATGGTTTATACAGCTTAACAATAATTTGTGATCTATTTTTTCATCCGCGCCTGACGGTTTTTTTTGGGCTTTCCTATCAGCCATATAGTGCAAATAAGCAATGTGCTCGTCAGGATTCAGGCAATGTATGAGATGCCTGTTCCCAAACTTTTCTGTTAAAACATCATAGAGCAAAAGGAATTTTGCCTCACTAGAAAACCCGACAGTATGTACAATTTCGTATTTGTCATAAGCCCAATCAATGAACATGTATAATTGCCTAGGGTTTTCTGGGAACGGAAGGGTAATACCACATTGGCCAAGTTCCGGCTTTAATACCAGACAATCAACAAGGCAACCTTCGAACCTTTCAAGAGCGCTGGCCAGAAGAATACCTTGATTAGAAGTAACATTTAAAATTAAAATAGAGGCTCCACTATGGCAATTATCAACTAAATCCAGAGTTTGCTTGAGATTGTGTCTTGTCCCCATTTTTTTATGGAGAATTTGCCCGGAACTGGCATCGGATTGGACGGCTTCTAGCCCTGACAAAACTTCTGATTGGATCAACGCGTTTTTCGCTCTCTCAAGAGAGGTTATTTGTTTTTTTTGAGCGACCAATGCTCTTTCCATAGTTGTTAGATAAGAGTTCATTCTTTTGTTAAAAACTTCGGGAACTAACCCACTATTTCCATTTGTGAGGTTATTAATATTATTAACTTGTGTGAAACATTTTTTGTTTTTACCGTCAATTTGATACGTGATCCTGGAAAAATCTTCCAAAAGTTTTGCGGTACTGGGAACATTAACGACACCAAAAAACAAACGTATGATACGTGCAGACTTATTTACAATACGTCTGGGCAAGCTTTTACGAACGGCTCGCATATCTGAAGTTTTGGGTGTATTGGAAACCATTTTTAAACCGTCATTTTTGTATTTGTTGTTCAGCGCTTCGAATAAGTTGCCTAAGGTTGTTTTCTTGCGTTGCCCATGCATATTTTCTGGCAACAATCGGCAGATTGTTTTGGATTTTTAAATTAAACTCCTCATCTTTGGATAAGGCGCGATCTATTTTTTTTGCCAAGTCTGTTGCATTCTCTTCCTCATAAACATACCCAATCTCATGCTCCTTGACGAAACCACCTGGCCCTGGACAATTCGTTGTAAGTATAGGTAAGTGCGCAGCCAAATACTGAAACATTTTGTTGTTATAGACTAAACCCGCATTTCCAGTTCCTGACAGAATTGGTGAAATACCTATAGTAGCCGTAGCACTAACAGGAACCATATCACGTTCCGGCACTCCTTCCAGGACGAAAGCCCTATTTTCAAGGCCTAGCAATCGAATTTGAGCTAAAACTTCCTCCCTGTAGACATCCCCACCTGGCCCCATAATAACTAACAAAGCGTCAGTATTAATAAGAGAAAAAGCATCAATAATTTGCTCGATACCCCGAAGTTTAGAAACCACACCGATATATAAAACAATAGGCCTATTAGTATTATCGGCTATACGCTCTCTTATAGAAATGACACGCCTAGATTCCACCACCTCGTCCTGACCATTTAAGACTAAAACGGGCATTTTTGTTCGCTGTCGCTTAACGAACTCTGATGACAAATATGGATCTCCCGATAAGATGTAGTCTGCCTGGGCAGCGATACGTTCAGCCTGTTTAGCGTTCTTCTTATAAAAAAAAGTCGGCTGCAGGCCAGCTAAATTTGAAAAAGTTGATTCCACCAGGTCAAAGAAAAATACAGCATTATTGCGCTTCGCAAATTTGCGAGCAACTTTCACAGCCTTAAGATCATGCGCCAAAACTATTTCTACCTGTTCAGTTCTAGTTCGCCTTGCTACAGACTTCATAAACCTTTTCTTGCGATTATCAAAAAAAGTATACCTGAAAAACCGTTCGCTCAATTTCTGTTGAGCTTTTTTAAAAGCCAGCTTTTGCAGGCTATCTGACTTCAACATCACTTTTTGCAGAAATCGCAAGGCTCTGTCGTCCTTTTTCTTGACTTTGGCTGTTTGCATTTTCAAGTTTGCCAGAACATATATATCAGCAAGCAAGCCCATATTTACCCCTATTCTTAATATGGCTTGGCGGGAACTCCGACCACTACCGCATCATCTTCAACGTCTTGTATAACAGCTGCGCCCGCCCCGACAATAGCTCTTTTACCTATTTTTATAGTTGGCACGACACTGGCACCCGTAAAGATGGTCGCCGCATCTCCGACCTGCACCCAGCCTGCAAGTTGGCAACCCGGCGCCAGATTGGTCCACGCTCCGATTTTACAATCATGTTCAACGATGACATTGGCATGAATCATAGCGCCACGCCCTATGGTGGCCAAGGGTTGAATAACTGCGCCCGCATTGATGATAACGCCTGCGCCGAGTGTGGCAGAGCTAGCGATAACCGCTTTGGGGTGGATTGCAGAGACGGTTTCGATTTTGCCGTCTACATATGTGGCAAATATCTCCGCTTTTTCTTGTTTGTTAGCAATGCAAACGATTGCACCGTCAATTTCGTAGTTTGCGATTAAACCTTCAACCAGAGCATATCCGATTACATGTTCACCTGAATAATGGGGCAACCAATCAAGTTCGGTTATGTTTTCCGGCGACAACACATGGGTGACGGTGTGGTTAGGCGAGAGATGGAATATCTCGCTGGCATATTTGGCTTGCGCACCACAGCCAATTATAGCAATTCGTTTTTGTGTCATGATATATCCGTTGTTGCGTAAAGCTGATAGCGGGTTTTACGCGAAAAAACAAGGCCAATGCTGGCGTGTTCTACCCGCCCAACACGCCCATTTCGGTAAGCTTGGCTAAAATTATATCCGCAGCATCTTCGGGGGAATGTTTACGCAGGCTGAATGTTAGGTTCGCGGCTTTGGGTGGTTCGAACCGCATATCAATACCGGCAACATTCTTAATCTCTCCGCGTCTAGCCTTCTCGAAATAACCTTGGCTATCTTGGGCAAGAGAAATTTCTATGGGTGTATCCATGTGGATCTCAAGAAAATTTTCCGTACCAATAATACGCCGTGCCATGCGGCGCTCGAAACTAAGCGGCGAAGTGAAACAGGTCATGACAATTAGCCCCGCATCATTCATCAATTTCGACATATGGGCGACCCGGCGGACGTTTTCGATTTGATCCGAACTTTCAAAGTCCAGGTCTTCACTCATGCCCGGTAAAACATTGCCCGGATCGAGAATAAAACTGTGGCAACCGCGCGCGAACAATTTACGCTCAAGCGCATTGGCGATATAGGTTTTACCGGAGCGTTTAAGACCTGTGAACCATATTGTTAATGGCACTTGGCGTTTTTGGTCCGCTCGATCTGCCCGGCCTATAGTCAGCTCCTCAGTGCGTTGGTCGAGGTCTGCACCGCTGTGCGCATCTGTAATCAACCCCATAGCCATGGTGGCATTGGTGATTTTATCGATCAAAATGAACCCGCCCATTTCGCGGTTATCTGCGTAAGGCTCAAAGCAAATCGCGCGTTCGGTTCGCACAATACATTCGCCAATTTCGTTCAGCTCCAGAGTCTCTGCGCTGATATGCTGCAAGGTGTTGACGTCGATGACATGTTTGGTTTGAGTGACCGAGGCATTGACCGTATGGGCACCAATTTTCATACGGAATGTCCGCCCGACCCTAAGCTTTTGCTCGGACATCCACAGGATTTTCACATGGAAATTATCACTTTGCTGCGGCAAATTTGCGTCCCCTGCGCACAGAATATCACCGCGACTAGCGTCGATTTCGTCCTCTAGGCACAAAGTTACGGATTGCCCGGCCAGCACTTCGTCCAAATCACCGTCCACCGTGTAGATACGCGCTAACTTGGACGTTTTGCCAGACGGCATGGAAGTGATTTTATCTCCGACTTTCAATGATCCAGAAACCACCCGCCCTGCAAAGCCGCGAAAATCCAGATCAGGCCGGTTGACCCATTGCACGGGCATACGGAACGGTTTTCCTGCAACTTTGTCGGTTACGGATACCGTGTTCAAATGCTGCATCAAAGTCGGGCCTGAGTACCAATCCATGTGCGCGGAGGCCTCCAAGACATTATCGCCTTTCAGGGCTGACATGGGGATAGAGGTGAAAGCCTCCATGTCAATTTTCTGGCTGAACGCGCGGAAATCTTTGACCAATTCGTCAAATCTGTCTTGGCCGTATTCGACCAAATCCATTTTATTGATGGCGACAACGATGTGTTTAACGCCCAAAGACTGGACGATATAGGCATGGCGTTTTGTCTGGGTTGTCAGGCCTTGGCGGGCATCAACCATGAGGACTGCGAGGTCAGCTTGTGACGCGCCCGTGGCCATATTGCGGGTGTATTGTTCGTGCCCTGGTGTGTCGATGACGATGAATTTGCGCTGTTCCGTATTGAAAAACCTATAAGCAACATCAATGGTAATCCCCTGCTCGCGCTCTGCGGCAAGGCCGTCTACGAGTAAGGCAAAATCAATATCGTCGCCCTGAGTGCCGAGCTTTTTGGAGACGTTTTTCAGGTTCTCCAGCTGGTCGTCGAACAAAAGTTTACTCTCAAAAAGTAGCCGCCCGATCAGGGTAGATTTACCGTCGTCGACACTGCCACAAGTGATGAACCGCAACAGAGTTTTCTGGCGCTGAGCGTCTATATAATTTTTAACTTCGCCAATTGCCTTTTGGGAAGCTTTTTGCCCATCTGTCATATCTTGGGACATTAGAAATACCCCTCGCGTTTTTTCTTTTCCATACTGGCGGCTTGGTCGTGGTCAATCATCCGACCTGAGCGTTCCGATACCCGGGCGACCAAAGTTTCTTGAATAATCTCTGGCAAAGTCGCCGCCATACTTTCCACCGCACCCGTGAGCGGGTAACAGCCCAATGTGCGAAAGCGTACCATTTTCTGCATAGGCACCTCGCCGTCCAGCAAAGGCAAACGATCATCATCGACCATAATCAACACACCATCTCGCTCAACCACCGGGCGTTTAGCCGCTAGATAGAGCGGCACGATAGGAATGTTTTGCTCATAGATATATTGCCACACATCAAATTCCGTCCAGTTGGACATGGGGAATACGCGGATACTCTCCCCGGCATTTTTATGTGCATTATACAGGCTCCAGAGTTCTGGCCGCTGGTTTTTTGGATCCCAGCCATGGGTCTTTGTCCGAAACGAAAACACCCGTTCCTTGGCGCGTGTAACTTCTTCATCGCGCCTCGCCCCGCCAAAGGCCGCATCAAACCCGCCAGCATCGAGTGCTTGTTTCAGGCCTTCGGTCTTCATGATATTGGTGTGAACATCCGAACCATGATCAAATGGGTTGATACCCGCATCCAGACCATCTTGGTTTTGGTGGACGATAAGTTCAAAGCCGTAGTCTTTTTGCATCTGGTCACGAAAGGCAATCATCTCGCGAAATTTAAAACCCGTATCCACATGTAAAAGCGGAAATGGCAGCTTGCCCGGCGCAAATGCTTTGAGCGCCAAGTGCAACATAACCGCACTGTCCTTGCCCACCGAATACATCATCACCGGGTTTTCTACTTCGGCCACAACTTCGCGCATAATGTGGATGGCTTCGGCTTCTAATACATCCAAGTGTGAGAGAGTGTTCATAATACTTCTTTCGTTGGTTTTGTGCGCACCAAGCGCCCGTCGGCACCCACATGCAGGCCGCATTCTTGTTGCCCGTCTTCCCACCACCAGCGCCCTGCCCTATCGTTTTCACCGGGCTTGACCGCACGGGTACACGGCGCACAACCAATAGATGGGAAGTTTTGCTTGTGCAGTGCATTAAGCGGAATATCAGAATGGGTTTCCAGATAAGCATCCATATCCGCCACCCGCCAATCATAAAGCGGGCTGGCCTTTAGAAGGCCGCGAACATTGTCGGCT
>JALSHE010000054.1 GCA_026982415.1 Robiginitomaculum sp. | reverse complement strand
CGCTGGGGGTTTTGCAGCACCCAAGCCTTGATACGCATGTTGAGGTTTTCTCTGGCCTTAATGCGCAAAGCGCGCGATTGCCGTGCCAACATGCGCTCACAAAACCGCACCATCTGCGCCCCGCCAACCCGGGCGTCAATCACCGCCATCAGGGTGGTGACAAACCCCGATAGCGCCGCCAAGTCCCAAAGTCCGGGCGGCGATAATTTGTTTATTGCTATAAGATCAAGTTTCATGCTTCGGAGAATAAACCTGCCCAAGAAACCATGGATAAGTTTTTTTAAAAAAATAATGCGAAGGCCAACAATATCAGCCACATATACTTACCACCCGACATCTTTCCGTTCCACACTTCCCCTACATCCTCACCCCACTTGTGGGGGAGGTGCCCCTTCTTAGGGGCGGAGGGGGAAGCAAGCCTCCACACATGCCGGACGTGAGATGCAATAGTTTGGTAAGCTGTCCGGATAAGTATCTCAGGGAATTATTGTGCCGATAGTTGTTTCCCCCTCCGCCTACAAGAGCAGGCACCTCCCCCACAAGTGGGGTGAGGATGAAAGGGGAATGTTTTTAGTGGAACATGAAAACCCATATGCGATAGCCTCCCCCATAAATGGGGTGAGGATGAGATATTGGATATTCACGGCATACAACCTTAAACAATCTCAATCAAATGCATCCGCCTGAATACGCATATCTTGTGCTTCTGCTATAGAGCGCAAAATTCCCAAAATTAGCCAGGCCGCAATAATCCCGGTCACAGCGGAAAAAAGGTCGATGTATAACGTTGTTTTGTACAGCGGAACATCGGACGCATACTCTCCAAAAAGCCCGGCCTCTATACTCATGCGCATTGAAATATTGCCGGCAATACTTGTAACAATCCAAAGCCCCCACCACACAGGCATTGTAGCGGGCGTCTCTGAATAGGGTTCATCTGGATGCATGGAGCCTGTCCATATTTCTGTCATGACGCCGTAAGGTTTCCAAAGATTGGCAATGGGAATAAAGTACCACCCAACGGCCCAACCCGGAGATTTATCAAAGTATTTTGTACCGAGAATGTGAAGGTTCTTTGCTGCACGAAAGGAAAAACACAAAAAAGAACGATGCAAACAACATATGATGCGAGTAACATAAGCCCCCCAATTGCCTGAATGCCGTCGCCGAGTGTGAAAGGCTGGCTAGGGCCAAACATAAGGCTACCCATACGCAGTATCATCAAATTACCAATAGCCAACACGACTTCACTGATAATGTAGAGTATAAAAAATATGCGTAGCCATTTAAACAAATTTCCCAATAATTTAGGGGGCGCCACTTGCCTGTCTGATTGTGTCATAGTTCGCTCCAATCACCGATAGCCATACATTTTATCGCCCGTATTATTCGGGTTGTATCTGTCGCGTAATTTGGTTTGGCGGCTTTCCAAAGATTGCAGCTGGCCGTCTATGAACACGGCTATTGGGGCGCTGGTGATCTCTAGGGGGTCACCGTCCCAAACGACCAAATTTGCCTTATCACCGGGGCGAATTTTCCCAAGATTAGGATAACCAAACAAGGTTGCGGGCGTTAAGGTTATGGCCTTGAACGCCGCGTCCCAGCTTAGGCCTGCATTGACCGCATTGCCTGCATGTTGGGTCATCAAGCGTAAATTATGGGCTGTGCCCCCCGTAGACCCGGCGCTGAAAATCGCGGTTGTCACTCCAGCGTCGTGCAAAAGTTTGACATTATCTGAACGTGTGGCGATTTGGTCGAAAGAATAGGGCAGGTTTTCGTGTGGATCAACGACCACGGCAACCTTGGCACTGGCCAACGCATCCGCCACCATCCAGCCCTCCGCCGCACCGATAATGATCATATTCATTCTCGGATAGCTGGTTTTCAACTTTATCAGATTGAGTATATCTACGGCCTGATCCGCATTGACCAATAGCGGCTTTTGCCCCACAAGCACTGACCGCAAAGCCTGCGCATCTTTGCGCCGCAGAGCATCGCCGTCCGTTGGTGTCTTAAAGCGGCGATTGTAATTGGCCGCATCATCCAACGCACTGCGCATGAACGCCATAGCGGCACCTTTGGTGCTGCCCGTTTGCTCAGATCGGCCATTATAATTCATATAGACAAAGGCAGATGGATTGAGAATGGAATCGAAAGCACCGCTGGTCGCAACAATTACACCTTGACCACCGAACAAATTGCGCCGCGACCCCGGAACCACGGCTGCATGTGTGACGCCGCCGACACGGGTCACGGCTATGGTGGTAGATTTGGGGTTGAAGCTATCGGCTGCGCGGATACTCACCGTTGCCTCTTTGTCAGCAGAGTTGATATTATTGGTGTCGCTCTCTCCGGAGACTTCAGCTAGGCCAAGGGTGGAAAAGGGCGCGAATATGCCGGGTGTCACCCAAAGATTTGGCCCTGAAATGGCATTTTTCACTTCATTATTATGCTGACTTGCGGGCACAGCCGTCACTATGCCGTTCTTCACATAAAGTATATTGTCCTTGCCAAAACCGTTTGGCGTGTTGGTGACGATATATTTAGCGCCAATCGGAATGCTTTGGGCGAAAGCAGGCACGGCAAGGATTGCAACAAAAGCGAAACTACAAATAATCAGAAATATACGCATGTTATTCTCCTTTAACCGCATATTGACCCACTTGGCCTAACTTAAAATCTGCTATAGGTTTTAAGCCGCTCGCACGATCAAACATCAGCGTTCCGTCCAGATAAACCTTGCTGGCCTTAGTATAGCTTGAGAACGGGTCGCCGCTCCAGATCACCACATCGGCGCGTTTGCCAATTTCCAGAGACCCGGTGGTTTCGGAAACACCAATTGCCTTGGCCGGATTGCTGGAAATCCATTTCCAGGCATCTGCCTTGCTGATCTTAAGCCCTGCCCGATTACCGTGCGCCCAGGCTTTGGCAATTTCCTGGTTGAGCCTTTGGATACCGTCGGCACTATCAGAATGGACAATGGCACAGGCACCCCCTGCGTGGACGAAAGGAATATTTTCGCGAATACCGTCATAACTTTCCATTTTAAAGCCCCACCAGTCCGACCACATGGCGGCGCAGGTATCAGCTTCTTTGAGCAAATCCGGGATTTTATAGGCTTCAACTGCGTGGTGGAAGCTACTGATTTTATAGCCAAATTCCTTGCCCAAATCGAGGACTTGCGCCATTTCGTCGGCGCGGTAACAATGCATATGTACCAGAATATCACCGCTGAGGACACCCGCCAGAGTTTCCAGTTGTAGATTGCGTTTCCCCGTGGTGATTTCACCTTTATCCAGCTTGTCTTTATAGCCTTGAGCTTTGATCCAGTTCTTGCGGTAATGGGAGAAATTGCCCATGCGCGAAGCCGGGCCGCCTTTTTTACCGTAAACCCGTTTCGGGTTTTCCCCGCACGCCATTTTAAGGGTATAAGGCGCGTCCGGGAATTTCATGCCTTGGACTGTGCGCGACGGAATATTGCGCAGGGTAATGCCCCTACCTCCAAACAAATTTGCAGACCCCGGCAGGACATGCAAAGTGGTCACGCCGCCCGCCAAAGCCTCGGCAAAGCCGGGGTCTTGGGGCCAAACGCCGTGTTCGGCGTAAACCTCTGCGGTGATGGGGCTGGTAGCATCATTACCGTCAGAATGCGCCCGCACCCCTGGTGTGGCATAGACGCCGAGATGGGAATGTATATCAATCACGCCCGGTGTCACCCATGCGCCTTTCGCGTCGATGACCGTCGTGCCAGCCGTGATTTCGGTTTTGAAATTACCGACATTGGCGATTTTGCCGTCAACTATGAGCAAATTGCCCTTCACAAATTCACCGCCAATACCGTCCAGGATATGGGCATTGGTAATATAGACGGCACCATTTTCGCGCGGCGTATAGGTTGACGGGAAAGCGGCTACGGTTTCTTTATCGTCTTGTTTCTGGCTAGACTGGAAAAAAGACAGGCCAAGCAAAGCCAACGCAGACGCAGCAATGATTGTATAAGCGGTGTTTGTTTTTATCATGAGGTAATTATTCCAGTATTTTTATAAATTGCAAGAAATATCAGGCTTGTTTAAAAAACAGGCGTGGGTAGAGTGTTTTTTTCTTCCCCTGCAAGAGGCAGGGGAAAGAGATAGACGGAGAATTTTATGCGGTATTTATTGGCGAGTGTAGCAGGTTTTGCTTTGTTGGGGGCTTGCGGATCAAAGCCTGCACAAATCCCTGGTGGCATGGAATATGCGCGTAAAGCCGTGGTTGAAGGGACGATAAAATCTATTCAGAGCGACGTTATGTATCGTAAAATGAACTGCATAGATGTGGTAAATGCCTATATTGAGCGGATTGAAAGCTATGACCAATCAACTGGGTTAAATACAATTACATATAAAAACTACGATGAAGCTCAAAAACTTGCCATAAAGCTAGATAAACTTTGGGGTCCATCAAGTATTGAATCTGATATCTTACCTCTGCACTGTGTCCCCATACTGGTCAAAGACAATATGGACGTTAAGGGCTTCCCGACGACTGCGGGTTCCAAAATGCTCCTAGATAACATGCCGCCGAATGATGCCAATATTGTTGCAACATTAAAAAGCCAAGGCGCAATCGTCCTTGCCAAAACAAATATGGCAGAATGGGCATTTTCGCCGCGCATGACAAAAAGCACCAGTGCGGGTATTACCAAAAACGCCTATAATCTCGACCATGTACCAGCGGGGTCTTCCGGCGGAACCGCATCCGGTATAGCGGCAAGTTTCGCATTGGTAGGCTTAGGTACTGACACAGGCAATTCAGTGCGCGGCCCCTCCTCGCATTTATCACTGGTTGGTATGCGGTCGACCCACGGGCTATTGGACTTGGACGGGATTGTACCGCTTGTCCTCTCCGCAGATGTGGTCGGCCCCATAACGCGCACTGTAAAAGATAATGTGATTATGTATGCGGCTATGGGCGGTGAGCACTATGCTGACCAGCTGGATAAAAATGGTCTCAAGGGCAAGCGTCTCGCCGTCGTTCAAGAACTGTCCACCGATATGGATAAGGATATAGCCGATTTGTTTGAAGTCGCCGTTAACGATTTAGAATCCGCTGGCGCGACCATCATAAAAACTATAAACATCAAAGATATAGCAGCACATATTGATGCATCATGGGGCTGTAAATCCTTCCGCAAAGACGTGCATGAATACCTGACCCAGCCGGGTATGAACGCCAAAATTAGTGACCCTTATGAAGCTTTCAAAGCGGGCGTATATAGCGACTACACCAAAGGTGCATGGGGTTATTTCAAAGGCGGCGCAGTTGATGTTGCCACTAAGGGCGACGGCACGATTTGCGGCGATCTCGCCAAAGATGTCATGAGGCAAAATATCAAGAAAGACATTCTGGATGCCATGGAGCGCGAAAACATTGATGCGCTGATATATCCAAGCTGGCGCTATCCTGCCGCTCGTCTCGACCGGGCCGAGGAAGATTATAAAGGTGATAATTCCCAAACTCTCGCACCGCCAACGGGCCTGCCTGCAATCACCGTACCCATGGGTTTTGCGGCTGGAGACTTGCCTGCCGGGCTACAAATGCTAGGGCGTCCGAACTCTGAGGGCGCACTTTACGGTCTCGCCTATGCCTATGAACAAGCGACAAAACACCGCCGCGCCCCGAGCGGCTTCCCTACCTTGAATAAATAACGGTACAACAGGCCGAATTATTGGCAAATTCTTTGCAGTTTGTAATCAATAAACTATCGACGTGCCGCTATTGATTGTCTACAAAGCATCTGAATCAATGGGGACGCCTGTGTGGGGGTGTGCGCATGTGTGAAATTTTGAGCCAATTATTTGGAATAGGTATTGGAAACTGTATGAAAATTCGTCACTTATTTACCAGCACTGCAATCCCGACTTTGGCCATAGCGCTTTCCGCACCTTTCTTGGCCACATCTGCATTTGCCCAAGTCGATATTACAGACGAACGCACCACAAGTGTGCAAACATCCACCGCAGGCGACGGCGGTGTTGCGTCTGATGTCACAATTACCGCTACAGGAAGAATAACCCTAACCACAGGAACAGCCGTCACACTGGATTCCGATAATGACTTGGTAAATGACGGCAACATCATCACAGTAGATGCAGACGACACGACAGGCGTTCTCATCACAGGCGTCACGGGCAACTTCACCAATAACGGCACCATTTCCCTCACGGGTGCTGCCCCGACAGACGGCATTACCCCAACAAGTGCAATCACAACAGGCACCGGACGAACAGGCATTCTCATATCAGGTGCCAGCCCATTTGTTGGTAATGTAACGAATGCAGGAAGCATAAGTGTTAGCGGGCAAAACTCCACTGGCATTCGCTTGGCAAACCTATCTTCCATTACCGGTGATATTTTCCAAAACGGTAATTTAAGCGTTTTTGGGGAAAATAGTACGGGCGTAGATATTGCGGGCAATGTGATTGGAAACCTGGCTATTGGCGGCCCTATTAGTGCTGTCGGCGAGAACAGCCAAGCTGTCAACATATCTGGCGATGTTTCAGGAACTGCGACATTTACAAATACAGTTACCGTTTCTGGCTTTGTTGAAGCTGGGGGTAATGTTTTGACAATCCGTCCAACTCTTGCTGGCCGGGATTTACTGGCTGATACTGGCAATTTAAGGCAAGCTGCTTCTGCAGTTCAAATCAGCGGCAATATTGCGGGCGGGGTACTTTTCGCCGAAAACCGTAATGCCGACACTAATGTCTTAATTTCAACGGGTAGCATCAACATGGTCGGCAGTGCGCCTGCGATATTAATCGACGGCAATGGCACACCGATTGCTATTGGCCTGGTTGCGCAAATTACAGACCCAAATGACGCGGATTTTGATGCAGAACTGCAATATGCCTTCGTCAACCAAGGTAGTCTAGTGAGCAACGGATTTCTTGACGATGCGGATGCAACCGTATTTTCGTTGCGTGACGCACAATTATTGGGCGGCCTCAACAATACGGAAACAATGCGTGCGACCGTATATCGTAGCGGCATAGACCCTGAGGGCAATCCATTTACAAACGACGCGCATGCACGGGTGATTGTCATTGGCGGTGGCGGTATTGCGGAACGGATAAATAATTCTGGATCAATCCTGGCAAGTGGTTTCGAAGCAGTCGATTCGGTCTTTGCAGACCCTGACAATGTGCAAGCGCCAAATACGATTTTCGCTACCGCCATCGAAATTTTAGCCGGCGGTTCACTGGAAACAATTTCCAATATTGGCCGCATCACAGCAATCGTCACAACACGCGACGGAACAGCCGTGGCCATCCGCGACGCGTCTGGTACATTTATTGAATTAAACAATAGTGGTGTTATTGAGGCTTTGGGGGTAAATTCTGACTTCACAGGTGAATTTACGGAAACCTTCAACCTAATCGCCATCGATGTTTCGGCCAACACCACCGGCTTCACCCTAAACCAAACCGTATTTACCGATCCAGATACCGAAATTTCGACCGTGCCGACTATTGTTGGCGACATCCTATTGGGTAGCGGCAATGATACTATTGATGTGTCCGGCGGTACAATCAACAGTAATATCACCTTTGGGGACGGCGCGGATAGACTGTTGGTGTCTGGCGGCGCAGCGGTCACGGGTTCCATTGCCGATAGCGACGGCCAGCTAGAGATTTTGGTCACGGGCGGCAGTTCGCTTACAATCAACACGCCAGATGATTTCAACATTACCACGGCCACATTTGACAGCACGTCTACATATTCGCCGTTCATTGATCCACAATCCGGTGAAGCCTCTATTATGATTGCCTCAGGTGATGTAACCTTTGAAGATGGCGCGACCATAGACCCACGCTTGGGCAGCGTCTTAACCAACCCGTCTACATCCTTCACCATTGTCCAGGCTGGCACTCTAAATGCCAGCACTACATTCGCCAATATTCGCGGCGAAAATTCTCCATATCTCTATAATACGGTGCTGACACGTGATCCGTTGGATGCAAACACCCTTATCTTGACACTGGATTTACGCAGCACCGCCGAGCTTGGACTGGACACGGCACAAAGCGCGGCCTTTACATCGGCGTTTGAAGCTTTGCAAAATTCAGACGCTTTGGGCGGCGCTTTCGTAGGCTTAACCGACCAGGCTAGTTTCAACGCAGCCTATAACCAACTACTGCCGGAATTCTCCGCTGCCGCCGTACAGTTCGTCATGGCCAATATTGACGGTGCGGCGGGTGCGGTTGGCTCGCATCTCAATAGCGCACGCCGTTCCCAAGAGAAAACCGGCGGGTTATGGATTGAGCAATTTGCCTATTTTGCCGATAAAGATATTACGGGTCAGTCCGAGCAATACAGGGGACAAGGGTTTGGCATAACGGGCGGCTTTGATACCGCTTTCGGGCCGTTTCACAATGCTGGTATTAATATCGGTTTTGCCACGACAGAGGTCGAAGATGTATTGGGTCAAGATGAGCCATTGAACGTATTAACCTTACAGGCTGGCCTTTACGGCGGCATGGAATTTGGCAATCTTGGTATCGACCTATATGCAGGCGGCGGCTATAATGATTTTGAAGCTAACCGCAATGTTGTCATCGGCGCCTTCAACCAATCAGCAACAGCGGACTGGTCCGGCTATCATGTCAACGCTTCCGCAACAGCGGGCTACAATATCAACTTCGGTAAATACTTTGTACGTCCCTCTGCCTCTTTCTCCTATCTGAATATGAACGAAAGTGCCTTCGTTGAACAAGGCTCAGCAGATATAACCCAGTCCATTGACGCGCGCCAAGTAGACATAGGTACAGCAACCGGGATGGTCGAATTTGGTGCAAAGTTCGAACGTGACCGCGCCTGGTTCTCCCCGTCTATCCGGGCTGGCTTTCGCAATGATTTTGTTAACGGCGGCATCATTACCACGGGACGCTATACTTATGGCGGTTCTGATTACTCGCTGCTCTCGGAGGGCATTCCCGAAAGCGGCATTCTCCTTGGCCTGACATTCGCATCTGGCAGTGATTTTGCTTCGTTCTCATTTGATTATGATACCGACATCAGAAGCGGGTTTATCCGCCACACAGCACGGATAGTTCTTCGCCTGATTTTCTAGGCTAAACGAGCCGATGTTTTTGTTCTGTTAACGGTTTTTCCGCAAGAATAATCTGGCATTTTGAGTGCGGTTCAGACAGGGTATGCCTATGGCAAAACCGAATCAAACGAAATGTTAGAAGGCTCCACAAAGGACAAATAAGTGAACGATTACTCCGCAAAAGACATTACGGTACTCAAGGGGCTAGAGCCTGTGCGCTTGCGGCCCGGCATGTATATTGGCGGTACGGACGCCCGCGCCTTGCACCACCTTTTTGCCGAAGTTATCGACAATTCCATGGACGAAGCCGTGGCTGGCCATGCCACCCGCATCGAGGTTGAACTGGATAATGGCGGCTATCTCTCCGTCACGGATAACGGGCGCGGCATTCCCGTCGATCCACATCCTGAATACAAAAATAAATCCGCCCTCGAAGTTATTATGACTGAGCTACATTCCGGCGGTAAATTTGACAACGGTGCTTATGAAACCTCTGGCGGTCTGCACGGGGTTGGCGTCTCGGTGGTCAATGCGCTTTCGGATCATATGATTGTCGAAGTGGCGCGAGACAAGAAACTATACCGCCAAAGTTTCAAGCGCGGCAAACCCGTGGGCAAGCTTGAACATTTGGGCGCTATCACCAATAGGCGCGGCACCAAAATTTCTTTCCACCCCGACGAAGAAATATTTGGGTCAAGAATACAGTTCTCTCCTGCCCGACTATTTCGCATGGCCCGCGCCAAAGCCTATCTCCAACCCGGCGTAGAAATCCGCTGGAAATGCGCGCCGGAATTGGTCGCTAATTTAGAGACCATTCCCGAAGAAGCGGTGTTCTTGTTCCCGGGTGGTTTGGCGGACTTCCTCAAAGAAACTCTCGGCAATAAAGTCACCGTCACCCCGGAAATCTTTCGCGGCAAGAGCAAAGCCGAAAAAGGGCATGGCCGGGTCGAATGGGCGGTCAGCTGGTCTCCGCAAGGCTTCGGCGATGCTGACAGCTTTATACGCTCCTACTGTAACACCGTGCCAACCTTAGGCGGCGGCACACACGAGGCGGGCTTGCGCGCGGCATTGACCAAAGGCCTGCGGGCTTACGCCGATATTTCGGGCATGTCCAAAAAGGCTTCGTCCATAACGCCTGATGATGTGATGAATTCCGTAGGCGCACTTATATCCGTATTCCTGTCCAACCCTGAATTCCAAGGCCAGACCAAAGATAGATTATCCAATATAGAAGCCGCACGTATTGTTGAAAACGCAGTACGGGATCCGTTCGACCATTGGCTCGCAGGCTCTCCCAAGGACGCGGCCAAACTGCTAGAATATGTGATTGAGCAAGCCAATGACCGGATGCGCCGCCGCAAAGCCCGGGACGTAAAGCGCAAAGCCGCGACCCGCAAATTGCGCCTGCCCGGCAAGCTGGCTGATTGCTCCAACAAATCGGCGGAGAACACCGAAATTTTTATCGTTGAGGGCGAAAGTGCGGGCGGTTCTGCCAAGCAGGGCCGCGACCGCAAGACCCAGGCTATTTTGCCGCTCAAAGGTAAAATCCTCAATGTCGAGAGTGCAAGCCTTGCAAAAATTCAAGCGAATAAAGAGATAAATGACCTTTCTACTGCGCTGGGCGTCGGCATTGGCAAGAAGTTCAATCCGGATGATTTACGCTATGAACGGGTCATTATCATGACCGACGCCGATGTTGATGGTGCCCATATTGCGGCACTACTCATCACATTTTTCTACCGCTATATGCCGAGCCTTATCGACGAAGGTCGTCTCTATATGGCCATGCCACCTTTGTTCCGGATTAGCCAAGGCGGTAAATCCATGTATGCCAACGACGAAACTCACAAAGATTATTTAATCGAAAACGAGTTTAAAGGGCGCGGGAAAATTGAAATCGGACGATTTAAAGGTCTCGGCGAGATGATGCCCGCTCAGCTAAAAGTCACGACAATGGATCCAAAAACCCGCACCCTCGCCCGCATAACAATTGATCCGGACAATCTACCCACGACCGAAGCCCTCGTCCAAACTCTCATGGGGAAAAGCGCCGAGCTTCGCTATCAATACATTCAAGACAATGCACGTTTTGTTGAAGATCTGGATGTTTAATACAGATTGTCTAGCCAAGCTAATCTGTGTACATAAGATTTTATGAATTACCATTCTTTAAAAAACCCGGAGTTGAAGGCCAGCTTTAGTGAAGCGCTTTTATCTAGCCTTGCGCCGGACGGCGGGCTTTATATGCCCGATAGCCTCCCTCGGTTTGGGGATAATGAGCTTGCGCGGCTTGGCGCTATGTCGTTCTGGGCGTGTGCGGCGCATTTGTCTCGGTTCTTTGTGGACGACAAATTTTCCGACGAAGACTTGCAAGGTCTGTGTGCAGATGCTTATGATTTCCCATTGCCGCTTACGACTATGGGCGGCGAATTGCTGGATGCCGCGACGCCCGAGCCGGCTGATGCTTATATATTGGAGTTGTTTCACGGCTCCACCCTCGCGTTTAAGGATTTTGCAGCGCGGTTTATGGGACGCACCGTTTCCCATTTATTATCGCGCTCCGGAGACAGTCGCACGATTTTGGTGGCGACCTCCGGGGATACGGGCGGGGCTATCGGGCATGCGTTTTTAAACCTGCCAAGTGTACGCGTATTTATTCTGTACCCAAATGGCGGCGTTAGTTCTGTGCAAGAACACCAACTGACCTCTTTTGGCGAAATCGGGGGCAATAAATCCAACGTCAAAGCCATCGCCGTAGACGGAACATTTGATGATTGCCAGGCCTTGGTCAAACAGGCCTTTGCCGATAGCAAAATGTCCGCCGAGCATAATCTCATGTCGGCCAATTCCATTAATGTTGGCCGGGTTATTCCCCAGAGCTTTTATTATTTCTGGACCAGCTTGCAGATCAAAGCCGCCTTCCCCAATAGGCCGATTGTGTACAGTATTCCATCTGGCAATCTTGGAAATTTAACGGGCGGATTGATTGCGCGCAAAATGGGCGCGCCAATTGATAAATTCGTTGTCGGCAATAATGTCAATGATCCATTTGTGGATTATTTGAATACGGGTGAATATACGCCGCGCTCGTCCGTGCCAACACTGTCCAATGCTATGGATATTGGCAGGCCAAATAATTTCCCGCGCATATTGAGCCTGTTTGACGGCGATTATGAGCGCATAACCCAAGTCTGTAGCGGTTATTCTTATTCCGACGCACAAACCGAGCGGCATTTACGCCGCACCTATGCCCACGAAAAATACCTCATGTGCCCCCACACGGCAGTCGGCCATATGGCTATGCAAGATTTCGCTGCAAAGACCGATAAGGCCTACACAAAAATCACCGTATCAACAGCACACCCTGCCAAGTTTAAAGATGAAGTTGAGCAAATTATCCGCGAAGACATCCCGTTGCCCCGTTCTTTGCAGGACTGTATCGACGCACCGTCCCATAAACATGTGATGGAACCGTCTTTATCAGATTTGGATGATTATATTCGGAAAAACACCTAATGCGCATATCAGGCGCCGCATTTGACGAAAGACGTGCGCAAGGTGAATTGCGCATAGCGTTGATTGGTATGTCTAATATTGGCAAAAGCTATACGGCCAAGCGCATCGCAAAGGCGAACGATTTTGCCTGCTATGATGTTGACGCCGCCATACAAGCCGAAATAGGCATGGTTGATATGGATGCAATGGCGGCGTGGATGGGGCATCCTTACGCGGACGGTTATGCAGACAAAGCGGTCAAATATCTAGCACTGGAATCCCGTTTATCACTTAGGGCAAATACCCACGGTAAAAATCTGGTTTTGGACACAACGGGAAGCGTCATACACATCCCTGACGCAGACCTGACAACACTCAAGAACAAATTCATAATAATCTATATTAAAGCCAGTGAGGCAGATATGGATAAATTGATTGAAAGATATTTCAAATACCCCAAGCCAACCATTTGGGGCGACCATTTTCGTAAATTACCGGGCAAATCTGGCAAGCAATCCTTGCTCGCCTGTTACCCGAACCTGCTCAAAGCCCGCGCACAATTATACGCCGCCCTTGCTGACATCACGATTGACGCGGCTGACTTCGCGGCTCCGAATATGGCGGACACAGATATTGTGCCGCTGATCCGCGCACATCTCGTGTAAATCATATCACCAATATGCACAGCAAATGCTTGAACCACCCCTTGTACAACTGGCTGGTTCGGCGTATGTAGCATTTTGTAATTAGGAGATCATTATGTTTGCCAGTCCGGTACAATTGATAATCGTAGGCGTGCTTGTGCTTGTTCTGTTTGGTGGGCGCGGTAAAATATCGTCCATTATGGGCGATGTAGCCAAGGGCATTAACAGCTTCAAAAAAGGCTTGAAGGACGACCCGAACGCAAATGATGACGCCAAGGCTGATGATGCTATTGATGTCACGCCTCCCAAAGACAAAGCAGCTAAAGACAAGAAGAAATAAGCACATTCCAAATTGTCCACAAGCTTCACTCCGTACAGGTAACCCGCCATGATTCCGCAGCTTGGTTTCGCAGAAATGCTGGTAATCGCCATTTTGGCGTTGGTCGTGGTTGGCCCCAAAGATTTGCCAAAAATGATGCGCACTGCCGGGCGTTTTATGGCGAAAATCAAAATGATGGGCCAAGAGTTCAAAGACGCTTTTAACCAAATCGGCGAAGACGAAGAATTGGCCAGTTTGCGCAAGGAAATAGATGAACTTAAGTCCTTGGGGCAAATGTCCAACCTGTCCGACGAAGCTTTTGAGGAAGACATGCGGGCTTTGGATAATGACCTGAAAGAAGGAACCTCCCTAGAAACTTCCCTAGACGAAGACATTATTGCCTATGATAAAAAGGCCAGTGACAAGAAAGCCAGTGGTGAAAAGGCCAATAGTGAAAAGGCAAGTGATGACGACTGAGCCAAAAATTGAAACCAAAACAGAAGAAGATGACAATTTAGAGGATAGCCGCGCCCCTTTGCTGGAACATCTCAAAGAATTGCGCCAGCGCTTAATCAATGCGATTATCGCTGTGATTATTGGCTTTGCCGCCTGCCTGTTTTTTGTCCGTCATATTTTCGACATGCTGGTTCGACCTTACCATAAAGCGGTTGCCAAAGTGAATATTGACCTGCTGGCAGCAGACAAACCGCTGATTGAGGGCAATATGATTTACACACAGGTTTTGGAAAAATTCTTCGTCAATCTAAAGCTCGCTATGTTCGGCGGCATAGTCTTGGCCTTTCCCATCATAGCTTACCAAGTGTACCGCTTTGTAGCACCAGGGCTGTACAAGAACGAACGCGGTGCATTTTTGCCTTATCTAGTGCTATCGCCTTTGCTCTTTACCGCAGGCGCTTCCATGGTGTTTTTTTATATCTTCCCATTTGTTCTTGAATTTGGCCTGCGCCAGCAACAAGATTTCTCAACCGGGGCTTCCGTATCCCTACTCCCGAAAGTGAGCGAATATCTCAGCTTGGCCACAACCATGTTTTTGGCATTTGGCTTGTCGTTTCAATTGCCCGTCGTCCTGACATTGCTTGGCCGCATAGGTGTGGTCAGTGCGGCCAATTTACGCAAAGGCCGCCGCTATGCTTTGGTCGGGATTTTCTTCTTTGCAGCTTTCGCAACACCGCCAGACCCAATCACACAAATTGCGCTGGGGGCGGCGATTTACCTGCTGTATGAAATTTCGATTTTTAGCGTCAAACTGGTCGAAAAAAAACGCAAAGAAGACAAATAGCTACTTTTATAAAGAAAAATGGTACCGCCTCTCAGGTTTGAACTGAGGACCTCTGGTTCCACAAACCAGCGCTCTAACCAACTGAGCTAAGGCGGCATCCTTTTATGGACGCTTGCTTTAGACCAAGCGTTCCACCGCATCAAGCCCAGAATTAAGTCAAATGCAGATTTATACGCTGCACGCTTTCAAAGCGGCCTTGAGGGATTCGTCCCCCCAACCTTGGGAACCAGCCCGCTCTTGGCATTTGATGTAATTATGTAAATCACGCGCACGTCGGCTTGGGTCCGGATGTGTTGATAAAAACTCCGGCTGACGGCGCGGATTTTCTTCGGCCATTTTTTCCCATAATTTCACGGCCTGATACGGGTTATACCCAGAACGTTGCATATACCGCGCCCCCAGTAAATCCGACTGACTTTCATGTTTGCGGGAAAACGGCAATGCAATCCCGACCATGAAACCGACACCCAGCGCTTGGTTCAGCAATTGTGTTTGACGGTTGGCTTTGCGGTAGCAAATAGATTGTTCTTGGCGGGTTTGTGCCTTTTTACAGTTTTTCTGCATTTGCGATCCAGCCAAAATTGTGCCGCCCATAACAGCCATTTGCCCGGCCATATTGGTGCTGACCCGCTCTGCCGCATGTCTGCCCGCAACGTGACCAACTTCATGCCCCATAATAGCGGCAATTTGGTCATCATTATCGGCAAAATCCATCATGCCTTTATAAAACCCAACGCGGTTTCCCGGTAAAACAAATGCGTTTTTTTGATCTGAATCAAATACGGCATAATCCCAAGCCTGCTTGTCCCGTCTTGCCCCTTTGGCAATGCGGCCACCAATATTTTTAATGCGCCCAAGATAGCGAGGGTCGGTTGTCATTTTCTGCTTGGACTTTGCTTGTGCCCAACTTTGCGCAGCCATCTGGCTCAACTGCCCCTCGCCTATCATCAAGAACTGGCTCGCACCGGTATCCGGATTAGTCGCACAGCCGGAAAGCCCGCCCGCTACAGCAACCGTGCCGCCTGCCGCCAAGGCCTGTATCATTTTTCGTCGGTTCAGTATCTCGCGAGTCTCTTTATCAACAATTTCTGTCGGTTCGTGATGGTCATGGTTACACATAAGTAGTCCTCGCTATAGTTGTTCAATTTACTAAATTAGGCGCTCCGTACCCCCACTATAATGGTTAATGACAAAAAATACAGGACAAAATTCAGCGCTAAATATCTACCGGTTTTTAGGCCGTAGTGAACAACTACCTTCTCGCCCCTCACCTTGTTCCTCTCCCATGGGGAGAGGAACAAGGTGAGGGGTAAGGTATTAAGGGGAAAACCATATGCGATTGCCCTGTCTCTGCGGGAGAGGATGGTAACGCGAAGGACGGGAATTTGCCCTTCAGGTGCTGTTCATGGACAAATTGTCAAATTGAAACCTTGACGACTTGTGCTATACTGCACGCTTAGGAGAAAAAATGCGTAAGTTATTGATTGGCCTCGGAATATTGGTCGTACTTTTGGTGGCGGCACTAATTATCGTGCCAAGCCTTGTGCCTGCATCTGTGTACAAGGACAAAATCACCCAGCAGGTCAGCGCAACTCTTGGCCGTGATGTGGAGATAGCTGGCCCGGTCAAGCTATCCGTTTTCCCCACACTCATGGCCAAAGCAGACCTTGTGACAATCGCCAATGGGGACGGCTTTAGCAATCAAGCCTTCGCGACCATGGATAGCTTGGAAGCCAAGGTTAAACTCATGCCCTTGTTCAAAAAACAAGTTGAGATCACCGCATTTACCTTGGTTAACCCAAAAATATCCTTGGAAAAAACCAAAGACGGGCGGGTGAATTGGGCATTTGGCGACGAAAAGCCAAAACCCGCACAACAATCTCAAGGCTCATTTAAGCGCGATGGACGGTACACGGATTTGCAAATTTCGCTTGGAACATTTTCATTGGAAAACGGCCATGTCAACTATAGCGATGCCCAAGCGGGTGCGAATTACGATGTCAAAGCCGTCAATATGACGCTTTCCATGCCGGGGCTGGACAGGCCAATACATGCCAAAGGCGATATGGTTGTCAACAATATGCCTATGGATATGGAGTTTAAACTCGACACGCCAAAATCCTTTTTAAGCGGCGAAGCGGCACCCGTCTTTGTGCAACTTAAATCAGACCTGCTCACCTTATCGGCGGATGGTCAGTTTACACCGTCCGAACTTATCACATTCGATCTTGATTTTGATGCGGATATCCCCTCAACCTCAAAACTGGACGCTTTTTTGGGACAAAATAACCCTTATGGCGCTCTCACCGAGGCGGCTAAACTAAAAGGCAATTTGGTGTTTGACGGCACCAATATGATCGGCAAAGGCACTCAACTCTCCCTAAAGAGCAATATTATCACGACCGAGTTTAACGGAGATTTTAGGGCAGGCGGTGTTCCGTCCGCGTCTGGCGCTCTAAAAATCAACATCATAGACATAAAAAAATTACAAGACGCTCTGGGCATGGCAATCCCCCAACTCGCGGCCTTTAGCACGGTTGATATTACCACAAACCTCATCACGGACGGTAAAATCACCACAGGTAAAAATGTCTCAATCAATATTAAAGGCGACGGCATCACCGCTAATTACTCGGGTGCTGCGACATTTGATAACGCCCTGAGCCTCGCAGGTAAATTCAGCGCCAACAGCCCGTCTATCGCCGCCCTACTGCCCAAGCTCGGCATGGAGAACACGTCGGGTGTAAATATATTGGGTGATTTGGCGGTTTCCGGCAAAGTTAGCGGTATGGTCGATGCGCTGGTGCTTGATAATCTGGACTTTAAAACCAAAGGCGGAGATTTGATCGCTGGTTACGCTGGTAAAATCAAACTCGGACGGGGTTTATCCTTTGATGGCCGCTTTGATGCGTCTGGTGCTTCTGTGCCTGTCATTGTTACAAAGCTTGGCTTACAAGGACTAGATGCGGCTAATGCACTTGGTGATTTTAGTGTCAGCGGACAGGTTAGCGGCGCCCCAGAGGCGGCAAATATCACCGGGTTAAATTTCAAAACCGAAGGTGCGCAACTTACGGCTAGCTATCTAGGCGATATTAGCACAGGGAAAACCACGGCTCTGAACGGTAATTTCAACATCGCGTCACCGTCTCTAAAAACCTTGGCCGCAACGAGCGGGTTCACCCTGCCCTATGCAGATGCCTTGGGGGTTCTTAAAGCCAGCGGCTCGGTCAGCGGAAGCGCAGACGCCCTCACCTTGTCCGGTGTCAAAGCCGCCCTTACGGACGGCATGATCAATCTCAATTTTGACGGCAATGCCACGACTGGCAAGGCTCTGCGTTATGACGGATTAGTCAATCTCGATATTCCGTCCTTACGACAATTAGCGGCGCTCGGCGGCACCAAGCTGGCGCCCGACACAGAGGCAGGCCGCGTTTACGGGCCGATGTCCGTATCTGGTCAAGCCAAGGGCACGCTGAGCCAAGCCAGCTTCAATAATGCCAATATCAAATTTGACCACTTGCAAGGCAGTGGCAATTTCAGCGCCAAGCTTGTCGGCAAACCTTTCATTTCAGGCAAGCTCGACATGCAAGGTCTCGACATCCGTCCCTACCAAGCCGCCATGTATGCCAACCGCCCTAAAGGCGTTCAGCCATGGAGCGAAGAGCCGCTTAACCTGACATTCCTTAATTTGTTTGACGCAAATTTCACCTTAAACACGCCCAATATAATCTTGACGACCATGGAGATGGGGCAAAGTAGCATTGAAACCACGGTGAAAAATGGACGTCTCAAAACCAATATCCCCAATGTCAGCCTTTACGGCGGCAAGGGCGCATTGGACATGGAGCTTAACGCGGCGGGATCCGTGCCGCAAGTTGCTATGGACTTCACGCTCAATGATGTGAACGGCCAAAGCTTGCTGGGTTCTGTCGCCAATTTCACCAAATTAACGGGCAATACAGGCACGGCTATGCGCCTCAAGGGTGCGGGCCGTTCACAGGCAGAAATCATGCGCTCTTTATCTGGTGGCGGTAATTTTGAGCTGGCCGAAGGTGTCATAGCCGGTGTTGATTTGAACCAATTTGTTGGTGGTCTGAATACCGCACTTCAAAACCGCGCCCTGCCCGCAGGCATCGGCTCGACCTACACAACGCCGTTCAAGAAACTGGTCGGATTGTTCAGTGTCAAAAACGGTGTGGTCACCATTGGTGATTTCAACATAGATGCAGATACGGTTTATGCGGCAGGTGCAGGCACACTAGACCTTGGCCAGCAAAGGGTGGATTTCAGCCTGCGCCCCCGCTTAAAGCAAGGCAAAGGTTTGGCCGGGTTTGGCATCCCTATCAAGCTCAGCGGTGATTTTGGCGGCGTTAAGGCGGGTCTGGATACTGACCTCATGACCAAAATCATGACTGCCCGCGCCAAAGCCGAACTGCAAAGTCAAATCACAGATAAAGTCGGTGGTGATCTGGGCGGCATCATTGGCGGCCTTCTAGGCGACCCACAGCCAGGACAACAACCCCCTGGGCAACAACCCATAGAACAATCAACGCCGCAAACCGCAAAACCAGTACAGCAACAACCTGCTCAACCTGAAAAAGCCAAAGACCCATTAACAGGCCTATTGGGCGACCTCCTCGGCGATAAAGAACCAGAACCAGCGCCAGAGCAAGCTGAAGACGATAAAAAAGGCGATGAGAAGAAAAAACAAGACCCGCTGGAAAAAGCCTTGAATGATTTATTCGGCGGTGATTGAGTGCAGAATAAGAAATGAGGTTAAAAAGGGTATTTTGCTTAAATAACTTAGAGCCTGTGGACAATTAGGACACGTCACTGGCACCCCCCATACTCCTATCCCCTATATAGCCAATACATTTAATTTTGATTTCCATGCTCAAGCCGCTCGGTCACTATCAAAACCATTACTTATATATAAAAACAGAGGGGGCGGTTTTGTCTATGATATAGCCCCTATACATGCCTCTTGTGTTGAAGGTCATTGAAATATTGCCGCCCTTATCAATGGCGATG
>JALSHE010000053.1 GCA_026982415.1 Robiginitomaculum sp. | reverse complement strand
ATCCCCACCTATATAGCCACAGGGTTTTTCGGCGTCCCCTATTACAAATATTGGCTCTCAATTGCGTTCTCGGGTTTCTTGTATGTCAGCATGTTTTTCCTGTCCTTCCATTTGTTAGGTGAATTGGTCGGGGAACAAATTAAAGTCTATTTACCGATAGTCGCAGTTGGGCTGGTGGTGACGCTACTCAGCGGGCTGTTTTTACGGCAACGCTACGGGGGAAAGTAAGCTTACAACGGCGCAAACTTCGCCGTAAAGTGCCGTAGCGCTGGTGGTTCATCTACAATCCGGTACCCTCTCAAATCACCGCTGGTTTTGGCGATATCTTCACAGACTTCGACTATGTAATCTGCGTGGGCTTGGGTGTAGACACGTCTTGGCATGGCTAGGCGCACCAAGTCTAATTGCGCGGGTGTTTCTGTGCCGTCTGGTTGGCGGCCAAACATAACCGTGCCTATTTCGCAGGCACGTATGCCGCCGACTTCGTAGAGGGCGCAGGCGACTGCTTGACCGGGATATTCTAGGGGCGGGATATGGGGGAGCCATGCACGGGCGTCGATGAAAACGGCATGGCCGCCTGCGGGTTTGACCACGGGAATACCCATTTCATCCAGGCGTTCGACGATATATGCATTGGTGCGCACCCGGTAGCGCAGATAGTCTTCATTGACCACTTCCTGCAGGCCCTGGGCAATGGCTTCAAGGTCACGTCCGGCCAAGCCGCCGTAAGTCGGGAAACCCTCTGTCATAATCAGACGCATGCGTGCTTTGTCCGCTAGCGCATCATCATCGAGCGCCAACCAGCCGCCAATATTGACAATAGCGTCTTTCTTGGCCGACATGGTCATGCCGTCTGCGTCTGCGAACATATCCCGGACAATATCCGGGATAGAGCGGCCTTGCTGCCCGTCTTCGCGCATTTTGATGAACCAGGCATTCTCGGCAAAGCGGCACCCGTCAATGATGAACGGCTTGCCGAAATCGCGGGCTATTTTGGCGCAGGATTTGATATTAGCTAAAGATACAGGTTGCCCGCCGCCTGCATTATTAGTGACAGTAATCATGACACACGGCACATTCGCCGCATTTTCTTCCATGAACGCCTGTAGCTTATCCAGATCAATATTGCCTTTGAACGGCGATAAATCGGACGGGGTTAGACCCTCTGCGCAGAGTAAATCCACCGCCTTCGCCCCTGTAATTTCAATATTGCCGCGCGTGGTATCGAAATGGGTGTTATTGGGAATCATCTTGCCGTCCCCGCCCAGAATAGAGAACAAAATAGCTTCGGCGGCACGGCCTTGATGGGTCGGTATGATGTGTTTGAAATTCATCAAGTCCTTTACGGCGGATTCAAATCTGTCAAAGGACGGCGAGCCGGCATAGCTCTCATCTCCGCGCATCATCGCCGCCCACTGCTCGGCGCTCATGGCGGATGTTCCGGAATCCGTCAGCAAATCAATCAACACGTCGTCGGATTTTAAGTGGAATAGGTTATATCCAACATCCTTGAGAAGGTGTTGGCGTTCTTCCAGTGTGGTCGAACGAATAGGTTCGACGGATTTAATACGGAAAGGTTCAATAATCGTTTTCATAGCTTAGTCTCCTCAACAAGCAGATTGAAAACGTCGCGGTTGTCCATCCGACCGCGCTCGACGTTGGGGCAGGCATATCAAATGGGGTTTTGCCGCGCAAGCCTAATTTGTTGGTTTCAATGTCTTAGCAAATGCCGCAACCTTATCCGTGATTTCGTCCCACTCGGATTGATGTTTGGTCATATCAACATTCTGTATTTTACCGTCCCTTGCGACTATATCGCCGTTCACCATGGTCAGTACGACATTGGACGGGTAAGCCGCGAATACCAATGTGGCATAGGGGTTATAATTGGGCTGCATATTAGGAGAAGTCGTTTCTATGATTATGATGTCGGCTAGTTTTCCCGGCACTAATGAGCCAATTTTATCCGCCATATCGAGAGCTTGCGCCCCGCCTATGGTCGCCATTTGCACCAATTCCTGTGGTTCAAATCTGCTGACCTCACCGCTCTCTATCCGTGCCACTCGCGCCGCATAATTCATCACATTTAGAATATCGAGTTGGTTAGAACTCATAGGGCCGTCAGTCCCTAGCCCCATATCCACGCCAGCCGCTCGGGTCGCCCAAGCGGGCGACATGCCGGAGCTGTCTTTGGTGTTGGCCTTGGGGTTATGGGAGACCCCCACCCCGCGTGCTTTGAGGATTTCCATATCGGCATCGTCAATATAAATCACATGTGCAGCCAAAACATTCTGGCCAAGAAACCCAATATCGTCCAGATATTTTACCACAGATTTATTCTGCGTAGTATTGGGAAAATTGGTTGCGACCGTTTCTCTCTCATTGACCATTTCTGCCATATGCAGGACGATTGGTACATTATACTCATCTGCTAATGCTTTGGATTTCAACAACATTTCAGGAGAAACGGAATACGGCGCATGGGGCGCAACAGCGGGCGTAATCAGCTCATCATCTTTCCAAGCTTCGATAAACTCGCGGGCATATTCAAGCCCGCCGTAAATTTCTGGCGCATCCACTACCGGAAACCCAATCACGGTCTCACCGAGAACGCCTCGCAAGCCAACTTCCTTAACCGATTTGGCGACCTCGTCCTCGTGGTAATACATATCCGTCGTTGTCGTGACACCGGCCAGCGCCATTTCTATAGCGGCATGGCGGGCAGAAACGCGGATCAATTCACGACTTAGAAGTGCTTTTTCCAACGGAAAAAAATAATTATACAAACGGTCATGGACATCCACCACCCCGCTTTCGGCTAGGCCGCGAAACGCAACCATGGACAAATGATTATGCAGATTAATCATGCCCGGCATTACAATACCACCCTCAGCATCGATTATTTGCGCATTTGGATAAACCGCCCCATCACAAGTCTTGAACACGCTTTCAATTTTCGCCCCGCGAACAACAACGCACCCATCCTCAATAATATCAAAGCGCGCGTTCATGGTCAGGACTTGCCCATTTGTGATGAGCGTATATTCGGACTTGAATTGTTCGGCAGGTGTACAAGCCCCAAGAACGAACAGGCCGCCCCCGAATAATAGTTTGCGTGTATAGTTTAACATCCCTGCTCCCGGCAAATCCAAATTCTTACCTATTATTAGCTTATTTGTCTCAGGCGCAATACCAATACGTTTAGGATCTGTGGACATTTATGGCAGGGCACTGGCACCTGCCATTTTTCTGCTGATAGTTCGCAAAATGCGTAGGACTAGCGCGCTAATTCAAGCATTTTGTGGGCTGTCAGCAGGAAAATGGCAGATGTCTCCCATTATTACACTCAAAAGCGGGGTTTGCGTCCATGTGCTCCAGTTTCACTGGCCTGGCTTGAATATGCTATGGCATGTCCAGCGCCAGGCAGCGCAAACCAAATTTATAGTGGAAATGAGCGCGGCGATAGTTATGGTGTCGCCATGGATAATCCTTATAAAAACATGCTGAGCCGAGGCACGGAAAATATACCACGCCTTAGTCCGGAAGAAACCCGCTCCCTAGCCTTAGACAAACCTACCCTGCTTGTGGATATTCGTGACCCGCGTGAACGGGAACGAGACGGCTGTATTAAAGGCGCTTACCCTATGCCGCGCGGCATGACCGAGTTTTGGATGCATGAAAGTAGTCCTTATTTTAAGTCTGTATTTAAAAAATACGAACATTTCGTTTTCATTTGCGCCAAAGGGTGGCGTGCTTTGCTTGCCGCCAAGCTGGCTAGAGAGCTTGGTTACACCGTCTCCATTTTAGAGGGCGGAATAGGCGCATGGCGAGACGCAAAGTTGCCGATGGTGCAAACAGACGGCGAACGGTTTTATACGCTCGGAGATATAGAAGCCATGTTGCCCCATATTCTTAAGCGCGACAATATTGCGCGCTATGAAGGCAGTAAAGTCCTGATCGGTAACCGCAAAGACTATCCATTCGCAAAAAATGTCGTGACCTGCCATAGTGTCGAAGAAGTGGCGGTTGCCATAGAAACCATGGTCACCCAAGGTGTTGGCCCTTGGGTTGCCGCCGTATACGCCCTCGCCATGCAATCGGATTTATCCAAAGACAAGCCTAACATGCTTGAAGATTTAGAGCGGGCTAAAACCCGCCTTATTAAAACCCGCCCGACCAATACACTGATCCGGAGCCGCCTCGAAGATGTTTTGCGCGTCGCGAGCAAAGCCTTGGAAAGCGGCCAGAACCCGACCGAAGCTATTCTTACGCGCATAAAATCCATTATGGATGAAATGTACAAATTTTATGGGCGCCGAGGACAATATGGTGCCAAATTACTTGAAGATGGTGATGGCGTGCTGACCATGTGTTTTGCCGAAACTTCTTTTATCCTCGCTTTGGCCATGGCACAAGATGCCGGGAAAAAATTGACCATCTATGTACCGGAGACCCGGCCTTATCTACAAGGCGCGCGCCTTACGGCGCCTAGCCTGCACGAAATAGGGATCAATGTAAAACTCGTCACAGACAACATGCCCGCCGCCCTTATGGCGCAAGGCAAAATACAAAAATATATGACCGCAGCAGATCTGATTACAATGGACGGCCATGTGGTCAACAAAATTGGAACTTTTCAAAACGCTATTGCCGCCCATACACATAACATCCCTTATTTCGTATTTGCCTGGGGTTGCGACCGTAATAAACCTAACCGCGATAGCGTCGAAATAGAATTCCGCGACGAAAGTGAAATCCGGGAATGCCGGGGTGTTGCTACCACGGTAGACGATATAGACGCACTCTATCCAGCCTTTGACATTACCCCGCCTAATTTTGTATCGGGTATAATTACAAGGCACGGCGTCCTAAGCCCTTACACTTTAAAAAATGGATTTGAAGAATGAATGAAGTTACTGCACTCATTGGCGGCACGGGTATTTATGCAATAGACGGCATGAATTTGCAGAGTGAAACCGTCAAAACTCCCTACGGTACAGTCACTGTTCAGCGCACGGATGATTTGGTTTTCTTGCATCGGCACGCACCTAATCACAGTGTGCCCCCGCACAAAGTTAATTACCGGGCCAATATCAAAGCTCTGGACATGCTCGGTGTGAAGCGCATATGTGCTACATTTGCTGTTGGCTCTATTAATGAGAATTTTGACCTTGCCGTACCAATAATTTTCGATGATTTTATCGATTTCTCATCTGGTCGTGAACATAGTTTCTTCGACACAATTAAGACCGGTGTGGGTCATGTAGACATGAGCATTCCGTTTTGCCCCATTCTTGGCAAGGCTTTGCAAGTCGAAGCCAAAAATCGCGGTATGAAAGTGAGAAATGGCGGCACTTACGCCAGTACAAATGGGCCGCGCTTCGAAAGCCCGGCAGAAATTAAGTTTTACCGGAAAATGGGTGCGGATGTAGTTGGCATGACACTTTGCCCCGAACTCCCCCTCGCGCTTGAACTTGGTATGAGTTATGCTGGCCTTGGCTTTTCAATAAATTGGGGGGCAGGCATGACCCCGACCATTGAACTTATCCACGACGGCACTGATAAGATAAAAGAAGATATGCTACACACAATGATTAATGCGTTGAAAAACACCAAAAACAACGACTGCACACCTGCAACAATCCTATAGAGCTAATATGACCAGATTTTCCTACGCGCATCATCTCGAAGATTTTAAATCTACCGCCTCCTGGCTGGCACGGCGTGGATGGTCGGAGGCGGCAGGCGGCAACCTGTCGCTAAGGCTGGAAATGCCAGGCTCCCTGCACGAAGATGACCATATCCCTTTACCTTTTCCTATGCCGCACCTCGCTGGTAAAGCTATACTCTTGACTGGGTCGGGGACGCGTGCACGCGAAATAGGTGTAGATCCGCAGCCACATGTCGGATTGTTTAAAATCAGTGATGACGGCACTTCTTATGGCTGGATTGCGGGAAATCGCAAGCCCAGTATGGAACTACCTGCGCACTGCGCAATCCATAACACGCTCGCAGAACACCGCCCCGAAGATAAAGCTATTTTGCATACTCACCCTGCGAGCCTGATTGCACTTTGCCACGTACAAGGTCTTGATAATGGCAAAGTGGTTTCTGACAAAATATTATCTTTACAAAGTGAAGCCCGGCTTATCTTGCCTGAAGGCATTGGATTTGTGGAACATGAATTACCGGGTTCATTGGAACTTGGGATAAAATCTGCCGCGCAAGCCAAAAAACATCAGCTCGTCCTCTGGCAATTTCATGGTTGCCTCGCTACAGGTGAAACCCTCGCACACGCATTTGATTTACTCGAAGTGTTTGAAAAAAGCGCGCGCGTTTACTGGGAACTCCGCACGGCAGGAATTGATCCGGCAGGCATCCCTAAAACGACCATAGAAAACACACTCACATATTTCGGCAGGCTGGACAGGTATAAAAGCACCCAAGAATAACCGCCCTTTAGGTCGTATAACCCAATCCGGTTTTGGTTTTGACGTATGGCGTGCGCAACCGGATATAAAGCATCACGGCAACAATATAGCCTGCCAACATCAGCCACCCCGTATTTCCGATGAAGTTCCACGATGAATAAATGCCATAGCCATATATGGCGACAGAAATAACGGGAAAGGCTTTCATAGCCCAGCGCGGCAGTTTAAACGGGGCATTTATATAAGCCTCCGGTTTTTTCTGCGCCAGGAAATATAAAGCAAAGACTGGAAACAGGCCAAATATAGCGCCTACAGCATTACCCAATATGGCTACATATCCAAGACTAAAGCCGCTTAATATGGGTACAATCCCCACAAGAAAAAACAATGTGAGGAATATATAGGGAATACCATAGCGGTTTTTCACTGCAAATTTTTCGGGGAACCAGCCATCTTTTGTTGCCATATACAAACCACGTGTGCACCAGGATAAAATCGCATTGAGCGACGTAACAAGCGCAACCATGATGCCGCCTGCAATGAATGCAACGTAGACTTTGGGGGTAAAGACTATTTTAGCGGTGGCCGCTAAATTTTTCCCGGCTATTTGCTCAAGGGGCAATACACCCGTGGCCACGACAGCAATCCCGATATAAAGAAGAGTAACAACCAAAAGGGACACCCCCATCACGAGGGGAATCATCTTTCCTGGATTTTGCATTTCGTCGCCAAATTCTGAGACATATTCAGACCCCACCAAGCTAAGGCGGAGTAAGAAGGCAGCAGCAAAAAAACCGCCAACCCCATTTGGCAATATATTGTCGGGCTTGGCGAACACTGTAAAATCATCCACATGCCCTAACCCTGAAACCGTGTAGTAAATCAAAGAGACAATGAGTACAACAACCATCAAGGTCTGAAACTTTGCCGCCGTCTGTATCCCTACCAAATTCGCAACGTAACAAAGCGCCATGATACCTGCTGCGACTATTTTCAAATTAATCTCTGGCCATAGAGCTGCGGCATATTCTGCAAATCCAATAGCAAAACTAGCCAAGATAACCTGCCCTATGACTAACAAAGCCAAATATAATATTGAAACCCTAGCACCAAGTAATTCGCGCACATAGGTATAGTTCCCGCCTGTGCTGGGGATAGCCGACCCAAGTGCGGCGATGCAAATAGTCGGAATGGCAACGATGGCAAGGGCAAATGCGAAAGCCCAAGGTGTGCCGTAACCCGTCATGCTGATACTCACGCCTGTAAGCACAACGACACCCGTCCCGATAATTTGTCCCAAGGAAATGCTGAGCAAATCCCAAAACCCTAAAAGTTTTTTACCCTCAGCCATATAAATACCCAGTCATAAAATTTGCATTAGCCCCTTATAAGGTGAAAACCAGCAGGATGTGCATTATTATGAAGTAAAACAAACATAGAAAGGCGGGGCAGCCTAAAATTATAGAAAAACACTGGAATTATAGGGCGGAGTTCAGATTTTGCTTGCAATTGCGCCAAAGTCAGCGTTTTAATCCCGGCTTGAAGTTAAAGAGAGCATTATGAGTAATTGGTCCCCATCGAGCTGGCGCACGAAACCCGCAAAACATATCCCGGATGATTATCCGAACCCCGCCCTTTTGGACGAGGTTGAAGCCACATTGAGCGGCTATCCACCTTTGGTATTTGCTGGCGAAGTCCGCCGTCTGAAACAACGCCTTGGCGATGTAGCCATGGGCAAAGCATTTTTGATGCAAGGCGGCGATTGCGCCGAGAGCTTCCGCGAATTTCATCCTGATAATCTGCGTGATATGTTCCGCGTTATGATGCAAATGGCCGTGGTTCTCACTTACGGCGGCGGCAAGCCGGTTATTAAAGTTGGACGTATTGCCGGACAATTTGCTAAACCACGCTCCTCGCCTGTCGAGACCATAGACGGCATCACCCTGCCCAGCTACCGGGGCGATAATATTAACGGCATGGAATTTACGCCGGAAAGCCGTATGCCCGACCCGGAACGCCTCCTGAAAGCTTACGGCCAGGCGGCATCAACCCTGAACCTGCTGCGCGCATTTTCCACGGGCGGCTATGCCAATCTCAATAATATCCACAAATGGACTTTGGGCTATGTCAAAGACAGCCCCCAAAGTCAGCGCTATTCTGATTTGTGCGATAAAATTAGCGATGCTATGGACTTCATGCAGGCTTGTGGGGTGACCCCCGAAAGCACACCGCAAATGGCCGCAACCGAGTATTACACCTCCCACGAAGGTTTATTACTGGGCTATGAGCAAGCCATGACCCGCATCGACAGCACGTCCGGTCGATGGTACGACACGTCCGCGCATTTACTGTGGATTGGCAACCGCACCCGCCAATTGGACGGCGCTCATGTGGAGTTTCTAAAAGGCGTAGAGAACCCCCTCGCCGTGAAAATCGGACCTGAATTACAACCTGACGAACTTCTAAAATTAATCGACGTTCTGAACCCGAAAAACGAAGCTGGGCGCATCACCCTGATCGCCCGCTATGGCCATGAACAAGTCGCCAAGGAACTCCCGACCCTTGCCCGTGCCGTTAAACGCGCTGGCAAGCATGTAGTTTGGTCTTGCGATCCCATGCACGGCAATACGCTGAAAACCGCGGCGGGCTATAAAACCCGTCCATTTAACCGGATTTTAGCCGAAGTGAAAAATTTTATGCAAGTCTTACATTCTGAAGATTGCTGGCCGGGCGGGGTGCATTTCGAAATGACCGGGCAAAACGTCACCGAATGTATTGGTGGTGCGCGGGAATTACGCGAAGAAGACCTATCCTCCAGATACCACACCCATTGCGACCCGCGCTTAAATGCGGATCAAGCATTAGAGCTGGCGTTTCTCATCGCTGAAGAACTCCGCGCCAACCGCGCGGATAATACGGCTGTTGCGGTTTAGGTCGCAAAAAACCGCCCCGAGTGATCGGAGCGGTTCTATATTTTAAATATGCTTTCCCGCAAATGGGAGATATATTTTAGATGTCTTTAAGCGCGGCTGCTGCTTTGAACTGGATACCAGTTTTTGCTTTGCTCATCATTTGTTTGCCTGTGGCCGGGTTACGCATTTCGCGCGCTGGTCTGTGCTTAGCAACAAATTTACCAAAGCCAGGCATGTTAACTTCACCACCGTCGCCTTTTGATTTTAGATGGCCAACAATTGTACCAGCAAAAGCTTCGAAAAATTCGGCTGCTTGTGCCTGCGTGCATCCACATTGAGCGGCAACTGCGCCGACAAGTTCTTTCTTGTTCATGGGGTTCTCCCTTATAGTTTTATTCCGCCCGGAATGCGCGAAATTCTTAAGTGAGAGCATTCACTGCCAAAATGGTTAATGCAAGGTTAAAACCCCCATTAAACGTGGTTTTTTACGTTATTTTGACCAGCATTTTTCCCTGCTTGTCACCTGAAAACAGCCGCAAAAACGCCTCTGGCGCCTTGTCCAACCCCTCTAATACAGTCTCTTGTTGCACCAGTTGACCAGACGCCATAAGCGGGCCTAATTTCGCAAAATATTCCAGTGCGTATTTGCTGTAATTCGAGACAATAAAACCCTGTACTTTCAAAGACTTACCTACTATTTGCACTAAATTTGACGGTCCTGGAACCGGGGTCTCGTCATTATAAGCGGAAATCATGCCGCACACTGCCATACGGCCAAAAATCTTCATGTTATTGAGAGCGGCTTCCAGCATAATGCCACCGACATTTTCGAAATAAACGTCGATTCCACCCGGCGCAGCATTTCTGATGGCTTTTGTCATATTGTCACTGGTTTTGTAGTTTATGGCCGAATCACATCCATGGTCTAAAAGCCATTTACACTTGGCATCTGTGCCTGCAATCCCGATGACAGTGGCCCCGTCCGCCTTGGCCAATTGGCATACGGTAGAGCCTACGGCACCCGCAGCGCCCGAGACCAAAACCGTCTCTCCGGGTTGGAGTTCTGCGACTTTATAAAGCCCGGCATAGGCGGTCAAACCCGGCATGCCTGCAACGCCGAGGAAGGCTTGCGGTGGTAACATGTTCGGGTCTATTTTTTGCAACATGACTTTTTGCATGTCTTCAACCTTGGCCGTGAACAATGAGCGCCAGCCCAGCATGGTCATCACCCAATCGCCAACCTTAAAGTCCTTATGCCCGGAATGGGTGACCTCACCAACTGCGCCGCCCTCTAATGGCTCCCCAATTTGAAACGGCTCAATATAGGTTTTGATACCCGTCATCCGCCCGCGCATATATGGGTCAACACTCATCCAATGGTTCTTAACTGTAATCTCGCCGTCGCCCGCAGGCACGACATCGGTTGTCGTGGTTTGGAAAGTCTCTTCAGTCGGTAGCCCTTTGGGGTATTCTGTCAGGCAGATATTTGTTGAAGTTAATGTCATGTCGCGCTCCATATGCAAATTGTTGTATATGGCTATCTAGCACTTGTATCCGGGCTTTGGATAGGGGAAAGTGAATAAAACTGGAGAACTGCATGAACTCGGATTCGCTGAAGATTGGTGTAATTGGCGCTGGAGTATTTGGCAATTACCACGCAGGTAAATGCGCCGCACATCCGCGCCACGACTTTGTCGGCATATTTGACCCGGACCATAAACGTGTGCGCGAAGTCGCCAAACGTCATAAAACCCGCGCCTTTGATAATTGCAACACGTTGTTGTCCGAAGTGGACGCCGTCATTATTGCCTGTGTTGCCGTCCACCACGGCCCGATTGCTATTGCTGCCTTAAAAGCTGGGCGACATGTATTCGTCGAAAAGCCCATAGCGGATAGCCTGAAATCAGCACAAACCATGGTACGGCTAGCCAAGGAAAACAATCTAGTACTACAAGTCGGACACCAAGAGCGCTTTGTCGCCCGCGCCATTGGCCTAGACAGCGTCCCCAAACAGCCGACCAAAATCACGGCCACGCGCTTCGGGCCCGTGTCCCAGCGCGGCACGGATGTATCCGTTACCCTCGACCTCATGACCCACGACTTGGACATGGCTATGTGGCTGATGGGCGAGCCGCCCACCAGCGTAGACGGCGAATCTCTATGTGTGTATTCCGATACCCCGGATGCAGCCCGCGCCAAGCTTGTATTTTCGAACGGCGCCACAGCCCACCTAGAAGCCAGCCGCTGTGAAGACGGCCCCGACCGGGTCATGCGGATTGATTATCCCGACGGATATGTCCGCATAGATTTTGTCAACAAAACATTCGAAGACACTACGGGCTACGGTTTCAACAAAGATTTCGCAGGCCACCCCCTCGCCCAAGATAGCCTAGGCGCAGGCACCAGTGCCTTTACGTCGTCCATACTGGACGGCACACCAGTAGCCGTATCTGGACAAGACGGTCTCAACGCCCTAGAAGTAGCCTTAAAAATAGACGGGAAACTCTCATGAAAATAATAAAAATCGGATTAGGTATATTTGCCATCCTCGGCATTATCCTTGCCTTAAACTGGGGTAATTTACAGCGGCTGATCCGGGTGAAAGCCTTGTTTGACGCTGATAAAATTGTGCATAATTTCTCCCATATGGACGGGCTTCTCTATGCAGACCCCCTCCCCAAAAGCGGTACCGTGCATGAATGGCCTATAGCGTTCTCCCCCCTGCCGCAAACCTATATGGACAGAGGCACAGAGAAAAACACCAAGGCTATGCTCGAAGAGCTTAGCACCACGGCTTTGGTCGTGGTCAAGGACGGCACCATAGTATTCGAAGATTATTACCAAGGCACAAGCAAAGACGATTTGCGGATTTCCTGGTCTGTATCCAAATCCTTTGTTTCGGCTCTGACGGGTCTTGCGCTCGAAAACGGCGATATAGAGAGCCTCGACGACCAAGTAACAAAATATGTGCCGAACCTCAAAGGCTCAGCTTATGACGGCGCGACTTTGCGCAATGTCCTGCATATGGCCAGCGGCATCGAGTTTAACGAAGACTATCTCGACCCCAAATCCGACATCAACAAAATGGGTACGGTATTAGCAGTTGGAGGCTCGCTAGACAAATTTGCCGCCAAGCAAAAGAAAATAGCGCGACCAGCCGGAAAAGCTTGGCAATATTGCTCCATCGACACCCATGTTATCTCTATGGTGTTGCGGGCAGCGACGGGCGAAACCCTACAGGGTTATTTCACCGAAAACCTCTGGTCAAAAATCGGAGCCAGTGCCGATGCCGCCTACTCCACCGATAGTAAGGGCAATGCATTTGCGCTCGGTGGTCTGAATATGCGCACTCGCGATTACGCCCTGTTCGGCGAATTGTTTCGCAATGGTGGCAAACGCATAGACAACGGGCAAAGCACGCAAATCATCCCGGCGGATTGGGTACGCGAATCCACCCAAAACACAGCACCACCCATGGCTGGCAATCATAATGAAACTGAAGACGGCAGTGATTTTGGCTATGGCTATCAATGGTGGATACCACCAAATGCAGACGGTGAATACTATGCCGTCGGGGTTTACGGTCAATATATCTATGTCAACCCAAAGGCGGGCATCGTCATTGCCAAAAACGCCGCCCACCGCCAATTTATGGAAACCGACGAGACGGGCGAAGGCTATATGGCGCAAAACATAACACTGTTCCGCGCCATAACTGAGCATTATAGCGATTGGGAGCGGAAGTAATTTTTTCTTCCCCCATTTATGGGGGAAGTGGGCGCCTCTTGGCGGTCGAAGGGGGCGCGCACACTTGTGCGCTTCTAAGCTTTAGTTTGTTCTTACCATTGTTGAGACGCAAGAGCGTCTGCCCCCATCCCCCCTCTAAGAAGAGGGTACTTCCCCCATAAAAAATGGAGGAAGGAGAAAAGAAAGTAAAAAATAGATGCCAGCCCCCCTCCTCATTCTCGCCATCATATTCGCCGCCATATTCTTTGTCCTGCGCTGGCGGCCATTTTTTGCTGCACGTCCATTCATCAAAGCTGCTATGGCGATCTTGCTCGCTGCTTATTGCATCACCGCCCAGCCACCCCTCATTGTCATGGCCGCTGGGTTCGCTCTGTCTGCACTCGGTGATATCTTCCTCGACCTTCGGGGCGAAAAATATTTCCTGCCCGGACTGGTCGCGTTCTTTGCAGCCCATATAGCATTCGCGGTTTACCTGTTCGGGCACGCCGTTCCGCTCTCTAGCTATACCGGAATTGAATGGTTTATATGCGCCGCCCTCTTAGCCGCTACAATCGCGTTTTACATTTGGCTCCTACCAGCTCTGCCAAAAGATATGAAAATTCCGGTCGCGGCCTATTCAGCCGTCATCACCCTCATGGGCATAGCCGCCCTAACCACCACCTTATCTTTGCTCGTCCCCATCGGCGCACTCCTGTTCATAGCCTCCGACGTGGTGCTGGCCGTAGAGCGTTTCAAATTCAAATTCCCACTGGATAAGCAAATAAATTGGGCACTTTATGCCAGCGGGCAGATAGTATTGGCGATTGGGGTTGTTGGCGGGATTTAAACACCAAGCCGTAAAACAATAAATTTAATCAAAAAAGTCCGCTTCGTTCTCCATTATTACCTTATACTTTTCTCTTTGTGTTATTCCATTAGGAATGACTAAGGCGATATAGAAGAATATTTGAAAATTTATCAGCGTGATCAAGAGGATTATGTAGTGTTTGTTTCCATCAAACAGTGGCCCCATTAGATAAAAAACTGCTAGGCATATTCCTCCGAAAATCAGAGAAACTATCCCGTAATTTAGTCGATTTCTCAACAGGAAAAACATGACATAACCCAAAGGAACGCTTAGTACAAAATAGTAACCAGATGCTTCACCTAGATTACCGGGAATACCGTCATTATTGAGAGCAAGCTCCCCAAATAACCCTATGACCATTAAGAAAATGAATGCACCAAGTATAGCCAGAAAGAAAAACCCAAGGAAAATAAAGAATGATTTCATCAAAGCGTCACCAACTCTTCCGCCAGGGTCGGATGCACGGCACATGTCGCATCGAAATCTGCTTTGGTTAGTCCGGCCTTAACCGCTATCGCCGCCGCTTGGATGATTTCTCCGGCGTAGTCTCCGACTATGTGTAGACCGACAACGCGCTCATTGTTTCCTGCCGTAATCAGCTTCATAAAGCATCTATGCTCACTGCCCGAGAGCAGGTTTTTCATGGGGCGGAAATCTGTGGTATAGACTTTGACGTCCTTATGGTTGGCGCGGGCTTCTTCCTCCGATACCCCGACCGAGCCAACGGGTGGTTGGGTAAATACGGCGCTGGCTATGTCCGTGCGGTCATAGGCTTGCTTATTATTTTTGAACACTGTTTCAACAAAAGCCATGCCTTCGCGAATGGCAACGGGCGTAAGGTTAACCCGGTCTGTGACATCGCCGACAGCGTAGATATTGGCTTTGTTAGTTTTGGAAAACGCGTTGACAACCACCGCACCTTTGTCGTCCATTTTGACGCCAGCTTTTTCCAGCCCAAGGCCGTGCGTATTCGGAACACGCCCTGTTGCCATCATCACTAAATCAGTTGCAATTTGAATACCGTCTTCGAATGTGACTTTAAGTCCGCCGCCTATCTTTTTGATAGATATAGGACTTTGCCCAAATTTGACATCTATTCCGTTCAGGCGTTGACCCATGCCCACAGCCTCACGTACATCATCATCAAAACCGCGCAACAGCTTATCACCTCGGTAAACTTGGGTCGTCTTGGCACCAAGTCCGGCAAATATCCCGGCAAATTCGCAGGCAATATAGCCGCCGCCAATCACCATAATACGTTCCGGTAATGCGTCTAAAAGAAAAGCTTCATCAGAGGTAATCACATGATTTCCGCCTGGAATATCCGGCGACCAAGGCCGTCCGCCCGTGGCGATTAAAATCGTTTTCGCCGTGATTTTCCGCCCGCTTGTTGTCAGGCGTAACGTATGGGCGTCAACAAATTCCGCCCGTTCCTTGAACAAGTCTGCGCCGTTTTTTTCCAATATATTTTCGTAAATATTGGACAGACGCGATACTTCGATCTGGATTTCATCGCGCAAGGCGACCCAGTCAAATGATGCACCTTTAACCGTCCAGCCATAGCCGGCGCTTTCTTTAATCGCCTTGCCAAATTCCGCCCCGTAGACTAGATATTTTTTCGGGACACAGCCGCGTATTACGCAGGTGCCGCCGGGGCGATGTTCTTCGGCTACCGCAACTTTCTTGCCGAGGTTCGCCGCCAACCGCGCCGCCCGCACCCCGCCGGAACCCGCGCCAATAACAAATAAATCATAATCATATTTACTCACGAACTATCTCCATAACCTTAGCCATATCCTTCTCACCTATAATGATTGTATCGGCGAGATTGATAAACAGTCCGTGTTCCATAACCCCGGGGATAGAATTAAGTAGTCCCGACAACAATATAGGGTCAGTAATTTTCTTACAGGCGCAATCGACGATATAATTGCCGCCGTCCGTGACCAATGGTTTTTTACCGCGTTTGATTGGGCGCAGTGTGGTCTCAACATTCTTGATGCCCGCCTGCCCCATGGCCGTGTATATCCGCTCCACGGTTAGCCCCATAGCGAACGGGTCGACCTCTACAGGGAGCACAAATTTACCGAGGGTCTTGACCATTTTAGAAGCATCAACAATCACCGCCATATGCTCGGAAACATCGGCAATAATTTTTTCGCGCAAAAGGCACGCCCCGCCGCCTTTTATCATCTGGAAATTTTCGTCAATTTCGTCCGCCCCGTCTATAGTCAAATGAATACGGTCAACCTTGTCCGGGTCAACGAGCGGCACGCCGTGTTCTTTGGCACAGGCCGCCGTCGCCGCAGATGTCGGCACGCCCGTTACGTTCATACCTTGACGGACTTGCGCACCCAAAAGCTCAATAAAAATCTCGGCGGTCGAACCAGAGCCAAGCCCCAAAACCATACCGTCCTCAACCATACCCAGCGCCGCAATGGCTGCGTTCTTTTTTGCTATGTTCATGAGTTTCCCCTCTTTGCTTTTCTCTTCTCTTGGGCGGCGCGGTAGCGCTTGGCCCAGCCTTCTTTGTTGGCTTGTTTGGCGCGGCCTAGTGCGAGCGCATCGTCCGGCACGTCTTCAGTGATGACACCGCCGCTGCCCAGATATGCGCCTGCGCCAATAGTAATCGGCGCGACCAATGACGAATTGGTTCCGATAAAGGCACCGTCGCCAATAGTGGTTTTGTGCTTAGCATAACCGTCGTAATTACAGGTGATCGTACCCGCGCCGACATTGACGCCTTGTCCGACTTCCGCATCACCTATATAGCTTAGGTGATTGATTTTACTGCCTTTACCAATGACGGATTTTTTAATCTCGACAAAATTGCCAGCCTTGGAGTTCTCACATAAATGCGCACCGGGACGCAAGCGGGCGAACGGGCCTATTTGGGCGTCTTTACCAATAGTCGCGCCTTCAATATGGCAAAACGGATGGATAACCGCGCCCTCACCAACATAAGCGCCGGGGCCGAAAACTACATGCGGCCCGATGATCGCGTCGCGTTCAATCTCCGTGTCCCAGCTAAACCAGATACTATCCGGATCCTTGAGGGTCACACCCATTTCCATGAAATGTTGACGTTGCTGGTTTTGAAAAAAACCCTCCGCCTTAGCCAGATCAGCGCGGGAATTTACACCCAAAACTTCGCCCTCGTCTGCGCGCACGGCCTTAGCAGTTTCGCCTGAATTTTTGATAATCTCGACAATGTCGGTAAGGTAATATTCCTTGCTGGCATTTTTATTATCCACCGCATCCAAAGCCTTGAACATTGTCCCTGCCCGCGCTGCCATGACGCCGCTATTGCACAAGGTCACGGCAAGCTCGTCCGGGCTGGCATCTTTGGCCTCGACGATTTTCTCTAGATTACCCCCAACCTCTATCAAGCGGCCATAGGCGGCAGGTGCATCGGTTTCAAAACCCATGACAGAGACGCCGCAGCCCGCGTCTAGACCGTCATAAACCCGTTTAAGTGTCGCACTTTGTATCAAAGGCGTGTCCGCATATAGCACGACAATATCGCCGTCAAAATCGCCTAAACAATTTTGAGCGCACTGCACCGCGTGTCCGGTTCCCAATTGCGGCTCTTGCACAGCGATTTCCAAACCAAGCGCCTCAGCACTAGCCCGAACATCTGCGTTTATTTCGCCGACCACAGCAACAATCCGGTCTGCGCCCGCATCCCGCGCCAGCTTGGCCACCCAAGCCAACATGGGCAAGCCGCCGACCTCGTGCAAAACCTTGGATTTCGAAGATTTCATCCGCGTGCTTTTACCCGCTGCTAAAATTACCGCTGCCCGTTGTCTATTATTCGTCATTTTTTGCCCTTTATTATGCTTTCTCATGAAAGCAAACCTACATTTTCTCGTTCTTTAGACTATGACAAACACATATGCACGATTCGATTTTGAAAAATACATCAATAACTTTTGATTTAGACGGAACTTTGGTGGATACGGCGCCGGATTTGGTGCGGGTACTGAACGAAGTTATTGCCCCGGACGGACTGGCACCTGTTGCCGTGGATGATGCGCGCACATTGATAGGGTTTGGGTCGATGGCAATGATCAGACAGGCTTATGCTGACGCGCATGTGCCACTCAGTGATCCAAATGCCGTCAATATCCAACGAAAATTTCTGGATTTATACGCGCAAGGGCTGTCGCAAGTTTCACTTGCTTATCCCGGCGTTGCTGAAATCTTGGCAGAGCTGAAACGCGCAGGCGCACGCCTGTCGGTTTGCACCAATAAACCCGGCGATATGGCGCGCCCCTTGTTAAGCCAGATCGGATTAGCTCAATATTTTGATAAAATCGTTGGTTCAGGGGATTCTGTGGCCACAAAACCTGCCGCAGAGCATATATTTGCTGCCGTAGGTCACCGGGGCGCCAATAGAATTGTCATGGTTGGGGACGGCGCTCCAGACGTGTACGCCGCGCGGGCGGCCAAAGTTCCGGTAATCCTAATGGCTTATGGCTACTCGCCCATATCTGTACACACATTTGGCGCGGATGCGGTGTTACGGAGTTTCCGCGAACTGCCATCCGCTCTGAAAGGCATTTGGGCTGCTTAAAACAAATTTCGTAAGGTCGTTTTGTAACTTGCAGCCACCTGCTTTGGCATCCCATGAACCTGACAGTTGAACAGGGAGAACTATGGCTCTGTCCGTGTAAACTCCTCAAGAAAGCCATCAAAACCTGCGATGTTTATTGCGCTTATTTCGAAACCTTACAAATAGTCGGCTTTAGCGTGGATGAAGCCAATGAATTTTCACCAAGCCCTCCCCGACGACATCCGCATAAAAATCGCGCCCTTGTTCGTGGTCGATGCCAAAGCCCTCTATTTGAAAAGATTTGCAGAATTGTCATAGTTTGGCTTGGGAAATGCGGCGTTCACCCTTATATACAAACCGTAGGGTGGATTAGGCTTTGGTATGCCCGTTGGGTGCTTGGCCGTAATCCACCATTGGCAAACACCGCACGGTGGATTATGCGCGACCTCTTGGAAGTACCCTTGTGGTGCAAGTGGCGCTAATCCACCCTACAAAATAAAAGGCAGGTATGACAGATTTACTCAATAATTGGGAAGACGGTAATTGGATTGGCCAAACCCTAGAGGTCGAGAACGGCGTTTGCGCTGTGCCGCAAAAAATGAACGCAGGCAACCTTGTCTATGATGATGAGGTCAAAGCCGCCGTCGATCATATGTACGACGAAGTTAGCGATTTCATCCCCGAATTTGAATGGCCGGCCTATGCGCCGCTTGTCCATGCTATTAACAAGCTTAAGGTCGAGAAGAACGCCGTCGTCCTCGCCCACAATTATATGACACCAGATATTTATGCACTAGTCGGGGATTTCAAGGGTGATAGTCTTGGCCTGGCCATCGAAGCCACCAAGACGGACGCAGATATTATTGTGCAAGCGGGTGTGCATTTCATGGCCGAGACCAGCAAAATCCTGTGTCCCGACAAAAAAGTCCTGATTCCGTCACTGGACGCAGGTTGCTCGCTTGCCTCTTCTATCACGGGCGACGATATGCGTCTGATTAAGCAAAAATATCCCGGCATTCCAGTGGTCACTTATGTGAACACCACGGCGGACGTAAAGGCCGAAACCGATATTTGCTGCACCAGTTCAAACGCCGTGCAAGTGGTCGAGAGTTTGGGCGTACCCAAAGTCATTATGGCACCAGACGAATTTCTCGCCAAAAACGTCGCCAATATGACGGGGGTCGAGGTCATCGCTTGGCACGGGCGCTGCGAAGTCCACGCCCGCTTTGACGCCGAAGACGTGCAAGCCATGCGCGAACGCTGGCCCGGCGTGGTCGTCCTCGCCCATCCCGAATGCCCACCGGACGTCGTGCGCGAAAGCGATTTCACAGGCTCCACCAAAGCTATGTCAGACTATGTATCCGACAATAAACCGAAAAACGTCGTCCTGCTAACCGAATGCTCAATGAGTGATAACGTAGCCATGGCGAACCCGACCGTAGACTTCGTCCGCCCCTGCAATCTATGCCCCCACATGAAACGCATCACCCTCCAGAACATATACGAATGCCTGCGAGACGAGCGCCACGAGGT
>JALSHE010000052.1 GCA_026982415.1 Robiginitomaculum sp. | reverse complement strand
GCACCGATGTTGGTGACCGTCATGTGGCGGCGCGTATGCGCAATGATGGCTATAATGTCGGCGGTGAGCAGTCGGGGCATTTGCTGATGACCGATTTTGCCACAACGGGCGACGGCCTCATCGCGGCCTTACAGGTTCTGGCCGAAATCATTCGCAAAGATAAACCCGCAAGTGAAGTCCTGGACCTCTTCGACCCCGTGCCGCAAATTCTTAGGAACGTGCGCCATAACGGCCAAAACCCGCTTGAGTTTTCGTCCGTTCAATCCGCCATAAAAGACGCACAAAACGACCTAGGTGATGGTGGCCGCATATTGGTGCGCGCCTCAGGCACAGAACCCCTAATCCGCGTCATGGTAGAAGGCGACGACAGCGCACAGGTACACAATATAACAGACCAGCTAGCAGGCTTTATCGAAAACGCGATTTAGGGGGTGTTGCGAGGCTAGTTTTTTGTTTTTTTGATGCGCCGCCTCATATCAGAACTCGAGCATTTTGCTTTTAATTGGGTTCATTTTATTTCCCAAACTCCACCTTTATCCTTTAGGGCATCCCGTGCCCCGACACGGGAACCAGCGCATAAAGAGTGGGCTAAGCCCACACATTATTGAAAAAACTGGATACCGACTTTTGTCGGTATGAGCGGGTTGTAACGGAGTCAACGCAATTAAAAGCAAAATGCAATACAAACAAAACCGCCCGCCTGTCGCTCACGCACCAAGGAATGCACAAAATCGTTTTGTTGGCGGGTGAGGGATATGAATGTTTTAATGGTCTCCGGACAGTTGTCTTAGTAACGATGCTATTTTTTCTTCATAGGCATGAGTTTGCGCACCATTTTTTTCTCAGTTTTGGTTCTGTTTTTTGGGGCTTTGCAAGTAGACATGTCATCTTGCGTGCCGTCACAGTCATCGTCCATACCGTGTAAAATCATTTCCTTATTGTGTGGGAGAGGTGTTTTGCCAACTGGTTTTTTCGTGGCGCTTTGTGCTTGGTTTGGGCTTTTTTGGTTAATACGGATTGGTTTTGGAGCAACAATCGGGGCACTTGGTCTGCTTATAGGCGTAGATCCACCAATAACACGGCCACCCGTCGAGCCAACACTGCTGCCCGGTCCGCCTGGAGGCCCGCCACATCCGGGGCCTTGAGATGGAATGCTCATATTAACAGAGGTCGATGCTGACACGCCATTGCTGTCGGTGGCGGTTATCATGATAGTGTAGTTTCCACCGCAATTTGAGCCAGAGTATGCGCCTGTTATGTGCCAAGATGGCATCAAACTCATCCCCGGTGGCAAGCCAGTTGCCGTGACTGTCATTGTGTCTCCATCGGGGTCAACAGGTGTAACATCTACATTCACGTTTTGCCCGTGATTAACGATCATCGCAGGACGTGGAGCAAAATAGGGTGCGCCATTATTTCCGGACCCAACAGGACTAGATGGTAAACCTATGTCCATATTTACTTCAGCCGTAATCTCCTGCATCGGCGCACACCACTCGAGTTTAACGTAATCAACATCCGAATGTAAATTTGCGACACCGCCTGTTTTATTGATTGTACGTAGATTGATATAAGCTTTATCAGCGAAGTAGGGGCCAGGGATTATATTATAAATTGGAAACCCTATATGAACATAGTTAGGGATAGATTCAGGTTCCCATCTCCTCATAATTATCGCGGAAGGTGCCACATTTAGATATTTCAGTTGTGCCGCGCCGAGCCCTAAGGATTTCTCATAATATACATGAACCGGTGAACTATTAGGCATTGTAGCTGACGGGTTCTGATCCGCAACTCTATTGGAAATTCTGATTGCAGCGTGATTAGATAGGTAGGGATTATTATTTGGCCTTATGCCAAGTGACAAATAAGCTCGCGAGCTGTTTTCAGGAATTTTAAACCCATAATTTGCGGTGTAATCACTTACTCTCGGTTGTTCCAAAGCATTATTGATTTCACCGAATATTTCCCGCCCTTTAAACTCTCCTGCTGGGCACGTTAAGTGGCTGGCAGTAGGAATGTTCACGGGTTGCGCATACATTATAGCGATTGGACTTGCTGGCGTAAACGTAAATGAGCCACCATCGGGGCAATACTCTTGACCAGATGGAGTAGTTGGTATCCCGAATGGAATGACGGGTTTTGGCGAACCAAGTGAGCCATAGGCTAATTGCCCATTTTTATAACACGCCCCACGACTATAATTATATGCACCGTTGTTAGGACATGTAGGTGCGTAATCCCTAGCAGGAGCGGCGGGTATTTTCACTGCACATTTATCATAGTTTCCGCTTAAGTCACTTACTAACTGTGAGCCTATTCCTAATACAGAATCAAATGGACTTGAAGAACAGTCTATTTCAACTCTTTTATTATGGTTGCTATTTTTCTGGTAATAATCACGACCTGGAACGGCTTTATACGACCAATTATTTGTATTATGAAACATGGTCCATTGGCCATGTGGGCTACCTTTAACATCCCAACTTTCAGGTGTGGCGGGGACATGGCAAGCATATTGCGCCTGTGCGGCTTGGCCTGCCATCAGCATAGCGCTGGACAATACAAAGATTTTCAATAGTTTCGATTTTAGCATAAATGTTCCCAGTTTGCAATTTTATAGCCGGAGAAAATCAGGCCTAGCTAATTTTTAGCTTATTCCCAGTACTGCCTGCGCCGATAATCTAAGCCCAACTTTAAAGACTACATGCCTTTGCTATTGCGGGTAGTGTTATGATTTGCATCAGTTTCTGCTAAATTTGCATCAGTTTCTACTATATCTTTACTTATTAAAGCCATGAGACACATGCTACCATGACTATTTGTCATATAAGTGCCCCCGGCTTTAATACATTTGCGTTTTTTACTTTTCACAAAGTTAGCATCACCAGAGTTTAGGAACTTTAGCACATCTCCCTCAAATTCTTTTCTTGATTTCTTGTTTTCTATTACCTTTGGAGCTATTTTTCGTTCTACTTTTCCGTCAATAACGGCTTTTCTTTGTGATTCACTAAGAATTGAAAAACCGGAGTTGTCTGTCGCGCCTGAACCATTAAGGCCTCCGTAGCATGAGAGACCATCAAAAAAATCGGCCAGTCTATAGCACTTCTCAAACGGCACTTCGGCATAATCACCAGTTACCCAGTTAATTAACAAAGCCGCATTGGCAGATGACCCAATGGACAAAGCGGCAACAAAACCTAAAATAAATTTTTTGTAATTCCTCATATTACTTCTCCTAAAAAGATACCAAATATTTATTGTTTAAAATAACAACTTTCACAAT
>JALSHE010000051.1 GCA_026982415.1 Robiginitomaculum sp. | reverse complement strand
ATATATACCCCTGCGCGCCATTCTATAAATATGTAAATATCCCCAAAGAAACCACCAGTAACCATATGCGCATATCGTTTAATAGACTGACTAAATTAGTTTAGTCAGTCTATGAATGGCCGCTAGGGGCAGGTTAGGCGGGAATATGGGTCGGGGAAAAGTGCATGAAAAAACCCGTCGCAGCTTTCGCTGGGCGGGTTTCTTTTTATTTACATTTTCCGAAAGTTTAGTCTTCGGCTTCGGCCTCTGGCGCTGCTCCTGAAAGATCGTCCTGGGCTGCGTCGCCGTGTTCGCCCTCGAACATTTCTTTGGCGACTTCGGCGCGTTCGGCTGCATCGTCTTCGGCGCCAGCTTTGTCCTCGTCTTGTTGCGTTGCGATGACGTCTTCGCCTGCGGCTTGGCGCTCGGCTTCGTCTTCGGTACGGGCAACATTGATGATTACATTAATGCTAACCTCTGGATGAAGTTTGACGCGAACGTCGTGCAAACCGAGAGCTTTAATTGGTTGTTCGAGAACCACCATAGCCCGTTTGACCGGCTCACCAACAAGCTCGGCAACATCGCGAGATGAAACTGAACCGTATAGGATACCCGTTTCACCAGCCTGCCGAATAGCAACATAAGATTTGCCGTCAATGTCTGCGCCTTCGCTCTGGGCGTTGGCTGCAGTTTCCGCATTGCGTTTTTCGAGGAACTCACGCTCGGCTTCGAAGCGCACAAGGTTTGCTTTGGTGGCGCGCAAGGCTTTGGCTTGTGGCAAAAGGAAGTTACGACCATAACCGCTCTTCACTTTGACGATGTCGCCCATATTGCCTAGGTTTTCCACCCGTTCTAAAAGTACTAATTCCATGATCGGCTCCTAGTTCGCTGCGTATGGCAGTAGTGCCAAAAAGCGGGCGCGTTTAATCGCCTTGGACAATTCGCGTTGTTTTTTATGAGTGACGCTTGAAATGCGTGACGGTACGATTTTGCCTTTTTCAGACATATAGCGTGCCAACATTTTTGGGTCTTTATAGTCTATCGTTTTGCCGTTCTCGCCTGCGAATGGGCAGACTTTGCGGCGGCGGGAAAATTGACTGCGCACTGGCAGGTTTTCAATTTTAATATCCATTTTTTTAGCCATGATATATTCCTATCTCTAATTTAACGACGAGGGCGACGTTCGCGCTCATCGCGTTTTTTCATAATCGGCGAAACATCTTCGGAATGTTCGTCGACGCGGATGCTCATATAACGCAAAATGTCGTCGTCAATACGGTGCAGGCGTTCAACTTCGGCCATTGCTTCGTGGGGCGCATCGAGCCTTAGGAATGAATAGTGGGCTTTGCGGTGCTTGTTGATTCGGTAAGCTAGCTTGCGTAGACCCCAATATTCGGTGCCAACAACTTTGGCGCCAAGGCCTTCAAATTTTTCAGTGAGGTGGTTGACCATTTCGGTGACTTGTGTCTCTGAAATGTCAGGGCGTGAAATAATCACATGTTCGTAGTATGACATATATATGTCCTTCATTGGGTTGCGGCGCGGGACATCTCGAAGGGGAGATGGTAGCGATGGTTCTAAACCTTGGTCAAACCCCATGTCTGACGGGCTGGCATAGACCGCAACGTTCACGCGGCGGAACATACACACTGCTTTTTGAAACGCAACACTTGATTTGTAGTAAATACAGGCGATAATCAGATGATATAAGGCGTTAAAAGGAATCAATTATATGAACCAAATAACTAACCAAAACACTAAAATGGCTTTCATATTCCCCGGACAAGCTTCGCAATCTGTCGGTATGGGCAAAGACTTGGCCGATGCCTTCGCCTCTGCTCGCAGTGTATTCGAAGAGGTCGACGATGCATTGTCGCAAAACCTGTCGCGGCTGATGTGGGAAGGGCCTATGGACGAGTTGACTTTAACCACTAACACCCAGCCAGCTCTGATGGCCTGTTCGCTTGCGGTTATGGCCGTGTTGAAACTAGATTTTGACGTAGATGTTAGCGCGGCTAGCTATGTGGCCGGACATTCACTGGGCGAATATTCGGCTCTGTGCGCGGCGGGGAGTTTATCTCTGGCCGAGACGGCAAAGCTTTTGCGCTTGCGCGGGGAGGCTATGCAAAAGGCTGTGCCAGTGGGTGAGGGCGCTATGGCGGCGCTACTCGGAGCTGATTTAGATGTGGCTGACAAGGCCGTAGCGACCGGTGCGCAATCTGGTGTTTGTCAAATCGCCAATGATAATGCGGTGGGACAAGTGGTTATTTCCGGTGCCAAAGCGGCGGTTGACGCAGCGATTGCGGCGGCCAATGAGCTTGGTGTGCGCAAGGCCGTACTCCTGCCTGTATCCGCGCCGTTCCACTGTGAACTGATGGCGCCAGCAGGCGAGGCAATGGCAGACGCGCTGGCCGATATTGATTTAAAAACCCCGCTTGTGTCCGTGGTTAATAATGTCACGGCGCAAGCTGTTAGTTGTCCCGCGCAACTGAAAGCCGACCTTGTCACCCAAGTTACGGGGCGGGTACGTTGGCGCGAAAGCATCACTTGGATGGCAGAAAACGAGATCGAGATATTCGCAGAACCCGGCACAGGTAAAGTCCTGACGGGTATGCTCCGCCGGATTGTTAAAGGCGTAAACGGAAAGGCGCTGAATACGCCAGAGGCGCTGGAGAAATTTGCGGAAAGTTTGAATGGTTAGGTTTTCTTCCCCTATAAAAAATGGGGGAAGGAGAAATAGAAAATAAGGAATAAAACATGTTTGATCTTACAGGACATAGGGCATTGGTTACAGGTGCTACGGGTGGTCTCGGCGGCGATATTGCGCGGCTTTTGCATAAACAAGGCGCGTTGGTGACATTGTCTGGTACGCGGGCGGAGAAGCTCGAAGAACTGGCCGCAGAACTGGGTGCAGGTGCCTTTGTTGCGCCGTGTAATCTTTCGGACAGTGATGCGGTTGATGCGCTGCCAAAACAAGCCGCAGAGCTTATGGACGGGGCGGTGGATATATTAGTATCTAACGCTGGCCTAACACGAGATGGGCTTCTTATGCGCATGAAGCCGGATGATTGGAATTTGGTGCAAAAAGTCAATCTCGAGGCCTATTTCCGCCTGACTAAAGCCTGTATGCGCGGTATGATGAAAGCCCGTTGGGGACGGATTATCGGGATTACTTCGGTGGTCGGCGTCACAGGAAACCCCGGCCAAGCGAATTACGCGGCGTCCAAAGCTGGCATGATTGGCTTTACAAAATCCCTGGCCGCAGAGGTCGCCGTGCGCGGCATTACGGCCAATTGTATTGCGCCGGGTTTTATTGAATCACCCATGACGGAAGTCCTGAGCGAAAAACAAACCGAAGCCATATTAACAAAAATCCCGGCGGGCAAATTAGGCACAGGCGAGGACATTGCAAATGCCGCGCTCTATTTAGCGTCCGACGAAGCCAACTACATCACAGGCCAAACCCTGCACGTAAACGGCGGCATGGCTATGATTTAGCGAGGGGATTTAGCAGTAAAAAACTGCACCTTTAGACTGGCTATTGTGAGAATCGTGTGCTAATCGGGCGCCGTTTGTTAGGATAGCCCCTTGAATTATCTATGGGGAGTTCTAACATTGCATATAAGCGAATTGGCAACATAAAGGATTATCATATGTCAGACGTACTTAGCCGCGTAAGCAAAATGGTTGTTGAACACCTCGACGTCGAGGAAGACAAAGTAACCCCAACGGCAAACTTTATCGAAGATCTGGGCGCTGATAGCCTCGACAATGTAGAGCTTGTTATGGCTTTCGAAGAGGAGTTTGATATTGAAATTCCTGATGATGCCGCAGAAACCATCCAGACGGTTGGTGATGCCGTGAAATTCATCACAGAAGCTACGGCTTAGGTCGCACCTGAAAAATGGATAAAAATCGGCGGGTAGTTGTTACAGGATTAGGTCTCGTGACGCCTTTGGGTGCAGGGGTCGACACTGTATGGAACAATATACTCGCCGGTAAATCTGGCGCAGGTCGGATTGAACATTTCGAAACTGATGATCTGGGCTGTCAAATAGCCGCCATGGTTCCGCGTACTTGCGGGCGCGGCGGCGGCGGCCCGGACAGAGCGGGGACATTTAACCCCGATGATACACTTTCCAAGCGCGACCAGCGCCGCATAGACGAATTTATTCTCTTTGGTATTGCCGCATCTGATGAAGCTATCAAGGATTCTGGTTGGTCTATTGATCCTGAAGACACAGATATGCAAGCCCGCACAGGCGTGGTATTTGGCTCGGGTATTGGCGGTTTGCAGACAACATATGACGCCTCTATAACCCTCAAAGAACGAGGCCCTAGACGGCTCAGCCCCTTTATAATACCCTCTATGTTGATCAATTTGGCATCGGGGCATATCTCTATTCGCCACGGCTTTAAAGGACCCAACCATAGTGTTGTGACCGCTTGTGCCACGGGCGCTCATGCCATTGGTGATGCGGCGCGGATGATAGAGCGCGGTGATGCAGATGTTATGGTGGCAGGCGGTGCGGAATCGGCAATATGCCGGCTCGGTATCGCAGGCTTTGTGGCGGCGCGGGCTATGACCACAGGCTTTAACGACGACCCACAAGCCGCATCGCGTCCTTACGACAAAGACCGGGACGGATTTTTAATGGGCGAGGGGGCCGGCGCACTTGTCCTCGAAGAATACGAACATGCGGTCGCGCGCGGGGCGAAAATATACGCCGAGTTTAAAGGTTACGGCCTGTCGGGCGATGCATACCATATCACATCCCCTGCGCCGGACGGCGACGGCGGCTACCGAGCTATGCAAATGGCTTTGAACGGCGCGGGCATGACACCCGCCGATATTGATTATGTCAATGCCCACGGCACGTCGACCCCTATGGGCGACGAGATTGAAGTAAAAGCCGTTGAGCGTTTGTTCGCAGGTGCTTCGGACGGCCTGCATATGTCTGCGACCAAATCGTCAACCGGGCACTTGCTCGGTGCGGCGGGGGCTATTGAAGCGGTTTTTTCTATCCTTGCTGTGCGGGATAATAAATTGCCGCCGACCCTCAATTTGGACAACCCGAGTTTCGATACCAAAATAGATTTGGTGCCTTGGCAGGCGCAAGATAAGCAGGTCAAAACGGCTCTGTCCAATTCCTTTGGTTTTGGCGGTACCAATGCATCTTTAATCTTTGCAGAATTGCCGAACAATGACTAGGGTTGGGGAATGACCCAAAAGAATCCTATAAAACCGAACTCCGGCGACATTGAACAACCAGAAGGCGGCCAAGAAAACGGTCTGACCAAGCGTCACGCTTTCGGCCTTGCGACAATGCTAATGATTACCTTCATTTCATTCTCTACGGCGTTTATTTTCATCGGCTATGCCATTATGAAATACAGCTATATCAATGATGGGCCGTTGCAAGCCGAGCAAGTGTTCGAGATTAAAAAAGGCTCGGGGCTGTCGAGCATTGCCAGCAAGCTTAAGGACGAGGGTATTATCAGTAGTTCGGGCACGTTTAAAATGTTTGTGCAATTTGACGGTGGACAAGCAAACCTCAAAACTGGCGAATATGCAATCCCGTCGGAAGCTAGTATGCGTGATGTCTACGAAATTCTCACGGACGGACAGGCCATTCTATACCCGATTACATTTGCTGAGGGGCTAACCAGCGCACAAATTATCCGCAAAATATCTGCGAGCGGTAATATCCCCGGTGACAATCCCAAAACCCCGCCAGAGGGCACATTACTTCCGGAAACTTATATGCTGCCCAAGTCTATGACCAAGACGGCCTTGGTTAAAAAAATGCGGACTGAGCAAGAAGCGCTTGTTGACGAACTTTGGAAAGACCGCGCGCTCGACCTGCCGATCAAGACGAAATATGAGGCCATAATTTTGGCGTCTATCGTCGAGAAGGAAACCGGGGTCGGGAGCGAGCGTCGGCATGTGGCAGGGGTATTTATCAATCGGCTCAATAAGGGTATGCGACTAGAATCCGACCCGACGATTATTTACGGCATTACAGGCGGGGAGAAACTTGGGCGCGGATTGCGCCGTTCGGAAATCGACCGCAAAACCGATTGGAATACTTACCAAATTCCCCGCTTACCCAAGACACCAATTTGTAATCCGGGGCGGGCAGCGCTGGCGGCGGTTTTGAACCCGCTGGAAACCGATGATATTTTCTTTGTTGCCGACGGCACGGGCGGGCATGTATTTGCCAAAACCCTACGTGAGCATAACAATAATGTGAAAAAATGGCGCAAGATTGAGAGACAGCGCAAGCGGGCGGCACAAAAAGAGGCGCGAGAAAAGAAAGCTACAGCCCAATGAGCATCCCGTCGGAAGGCTTAATGAGCATGACCGGATATGGCCGCGCGGAGGGGCAGTTTGAAGACAGTGCATGGGTGTGGGAAGTCCGCGCCGTTAACGGCAAAAATCTGGACATGCGTTTGCGCTTGCCTGCTGGCTTTGAAAGCCTTGACCCGCTTATTCGCCGCAAAGTCAAGACAGTTTTGGCGCGCGGGAATATGCAAATTAGTTTGGATATGAGCGCCAGCGGCGGTGATGATGCTTACACTATAAACGAAGCTTGGTTGCAGACATTGATTGATAATGCCGCAAGCGTGCAAAAACAAAACCCGCACATTTCGCCGCTGCGTATGGACGGGTTATATCTGGTGCGAGGGGTGGTTAATGAGCGTCCGCAAAGTGCCGCAGACCCAAAATATAAAGCGCGCAATGCGACTATATTGAAAAGTCTGGACGATATGCTCGCCGCTTTGTTAAACGCCCGTAAAGTTGAAGGCACCGCTTTAGCCGAGATATTAGCATCGAATGTTGTTGCATTTGAAAAACTAATAGCCAAAGCCCGTATCTGCGAAGGCGCAGTGGCGGGTGCGCTAAAGCAAAAATTTGAGCAAAAACTGACGGAGCTGCTCGGCGAGAATTTACCCCAAGATAAGCTCCTGCAAGAAGCTACATTGCTGGCCATCAAAGCCGATATTCGCGAAGAGTTGGACAGGTTAGACACACATATCGCGCAAGCAAAAACATTGTTGAAAGCGGGGTCGCCTTTGGGGCGGAAACTTGATTTTCTGTGCCAGGAATTTATCCGAGAGATTAACACGCTTTGCTCTAAATCTACAGATATAGAGCTGACGCAAATAGGACTGGATATGAAAAGCCTAACCGAACAATTCAGGGAGCAAGCCGCCAATGTCGAATAAAGGGTCAAATAATCTCAATCAGCTTAAGCAAAATCGCCGTGGTTTAATGGTGGTGTTATCGTCGCCGTCCGGGGCGGGGAAAAGCACAATGACCCGTAAATTGCTGGCGGATAATACCAATATGACTATGTCGGTTTCAGCGACAACCCGCCGTCCGCGTTCCGGGGAAGAGGAGGGCATTGATTATTATTTTATCGGCAAAACAAAGTTCTCAGACATGATAGACGACGGCGAGTTTTTGGAACACGCCAAGGTTTTTGATAATTATTACGGTACACCGCGTGCGCCCGTCGAAGCCGCATTGGCAGCCGGCAAGGATGTTTTGTTTGATATTGACTGGCAGGGTGCGCAACAATTAACCCAAGCCGCAGGTGATGATTTGGTCAAGATATTTATCCTGCCGCCGAGCAAGCGCGAGCTGGAAACCCGCCTGCACACCCGCGCCCAAGATAGCGCCGCCACCATTGCCAAGCGTATGGCAAAATCAGAATCCGAAATGAGCCATTGGGCCGAATACGACTATATTATCGTCAATGATGATCTGGATATTGCCATGGAAGAACTCCGCACAATCGTCGCCGCAGAGCGCATGAAACGCCGCCGTCAAATGTGGCTCGGCCCCTTTGTTAAGGCGCTAACCGAGGGGCGGTAGGTCACTAATGCTGTTGTGCCAAAATTCCCGCCAGCCTATGAAACCCTTTAATATCTACAGTCTCCGGTCTGTCGGTCGGGTTTATCTCTGCTTTTTCTAGCCACTCACCCAAGCTTATATCGCGAGTGTTTGCGAGTTGCTTTAACGACTTGCGCAGCATTTTGCGGCGTTGGCCGAAGGCGGCAGCGGTGACTTGGGCGAGAGTTTTAAGGTCTTTGAACCGCTGGTCTTCAGGGAGAATATCCAGCACAATAACGGCGCTGTCGACTTTGGGCGGCGGGGTGAAAGCACTGGCGGGAATGTCGAAAGAAATATGGCCGTGGGCGATAGAACCAGCCAGTACGGCGAGCCGACCGTAAGCTTTATTCCCTGGTTCGGCGACCACGCGCTGAGCCACTTCTTTTTGTAGCATTAACACCATGCGATCCCAAAATACAGGTTTAGCGGTGAGCCAATTTATCAATAATTTTGTGCCGACATTATAAGGCAAATTGGCGCAAATTCGCAGCGGGCGAATATCCGTTAGCTCCGCCACATCTACCCGTAGGGCATCCGTATTATTGACCATAAGCCGTCCATTTGAAGCATCAATAATGTCCTGTAGGGGGGCTAGGAACCGCTCGTCTTTCTCCACGGCGAAAATTTGTTCCGCGCCAGCCAACAACAAAGAACGGGTTAAGCCGCCGGGGCCGGGGCCGACTTCGAGAACCGCCGGATGGGGCGCAGCGAGGCGCGCGATTTTATCGGTTAGGTTGAGGTCGAGCAAAAAGTGTTGACCCAGACTTTTCTTGGCGAATAGGCCGTGCTTTTGCAAGATATCCCGCAGGGGCGGCAGGTCGTTGAGATCATCCGTCATGCTGCGCCCTATAATTTTCCCGACAATCCGCCATAATGCGCGCCGCTTTGATGGCAGCAATTAAGCTATCTGGTCTTGCCTTATCCCCGCTCCCCGCAATATCAAATGCCGTGCCGTGGTCGGGTGATGTGCGGATGATCGGCAGACCGAGTGTAGTGTTGACCCCGCCGTGGAAATCTAGGGTTTTTACCGGGATAAGCCCTTGGTCATGGTACATGGCCAGCACGGCGTCATACCCCTCCCGCGCTTCGGCGTGGAACAATGTATCGGCTGGTCTGGCATCTGAAATATCAATGCCTGCAGCGCGGAGTTTCTCTGCTGCCGGGTTTAAGGTTTCAATTTCGGCGCGCCCCAAAGCCCCGTCTTCGCCCGCATGGGGGTTCAGCCCGGTCATAGCAATACGCGGGTTTTTAATGCCAAAATCGCGCTTTAAGGCCGTGTGTAATATCTTGGCTGTGCGGATGATTAAATCGCCGGTTACGGCGTTCGGCACGTCTTGTAAGGACATATGAATTGTCACCAAAGCTACCCGTAATGTGGCTTTGGAGTTTTGAACGCTCAGCATCATGACGGGCAGGGCCGCATCCGTGAGCGCCGCCAAATATTCCGTATGTCCGGGATGCTCAAAGCCTGCACGGTACAGCACTTCCTTGGCGATAGGGTTAGTAACAACGCCGCCCGCTTGCCCCGTCTGTGCGAATTTCACCGCTATGTCTATGGACTTGATGATTGTGCTTGCGGCACTTGTGTCCGGCTGGCCGGGGATAATGCGCGGACAGTCTATGGGCAGGAGGGGCAGGGCATTCTTGAACTTGCCTGCCGCCTGTTCCGGCCTGTCAATAAGCGCAGTATTGGGATAAAACATCGGGTCGGCAATGACAAAAAAACACGCGTCAGTAGCTCGCAAAGTTTGCCAGGCTTTGTGGGTAATTTCTGGCCCGATACCAGCCGGGTCGCCAATAGTTAAGGCTAAGGGTCTAGCGCGAGACAATTGTTGCTTTGCGGCGCAAATTACGCAGGTGCCGCCGAGAAGCTTGCGCTTCTTGTTGGCTCAGGAGCCTGTTTTCAACTTCGTCGCGCGACGGAATGCCAGAACCACGAACGGTGCGGTCACACACCATGACTGAGATTAAAGAATTGCCTGTTGCCATGGGGGTTGAAACCTCGCCGACATTGGTTGCGGCCAGAACCTCTAAAATATCTTCGGTCAAATCTCCGGCGCGGATTTCACCCATTTCGCTGGTGCCAATGCCTTCAAATTCTTTCAGATCTTTGGCCAATGTGTCACAAGATTTTGCAGCGGCTGCGGCCTTTTCCAAAGCTGCTTTCGCGGCAGGTAAATCTGACTGGTCTTCAATTTGATAATTGATTTGGTTGAGGGTATAAAATGTTTCAGACGTGGATATTTTTTTGTCAGCTAAGGCAACAACATAGACACCGCCTGGCACCGGAATAGGTTTTGATATTTGACCCTTTTCCATTTGTAACAGGACGGCATTAATTTCTTCGCGCAGTTCCCCTTCGCGTATCCAGCCTATATCTCCACCCTTGGCCGCAGACGGGGCTGAAGAAAATTGCCGGGCTAAAATTTGGAAAGGTGCGCCTTGACCTAATTGCTCGATCATGGCTTCTGCACCTTGCACAGCCCCGTTCATACCGCCAATATCCGGTGTGGCTTCGATATAAATTTCGGCAACGCGGTAGCTTGGTTTATCCGCATTGGCAGAGACACGTGTCAGGGTTTCGTCGATCTGCGCATCGCTAATGCGAATACGCGATCCGTAAAGTCCGCCGATAATCCGTTGCCAGGCAATCTCTGCGCGAATTTGATCTTGTAGCGTGCTGATAGATATACCAGCGGCGGCAAGGCGCCCGGAAAATTCTTCAACGCTGATGCCATTTCTACTGATTATATTTTGCACACCGTTTGCGACGGCCTCGGCGGAAATTGTTTGGTCATATTTTCTGGATTCTTGGATTTGTAACTTTTCGTCGACCAAGTTACGCATGGCCTGCGCAAGGATTTGCCGTTTGGACTCGTCCGTTGGTTCGATACCCTGGGTTGCCATCATGAACAAGCTACGTTGGCGCAGGTCATAGGTGGTTATAACATCGTCATTGACAACGGCTGCGATGCCGTGGGCGGTTTGTGCAAAAGCCGGAGCCGAATAGGACAGTGCCGCCACTATCCCGAGTGCAATTGATGATAAAAGTTTTGAAGCAGAGATTTTCATATACTTTAGTCCTTAAATATTTCCCTAGTATCTTCTACTTGAGGAATTTTCGCTTTCATTAGGGCATTTTTCTAAGCCGTGCAATACATCTTGTGGTTAACCGTCTTCAATCCAAGACAGAAAAATCAGCCCACATGATAACACAAGTAATGGTACAGACCAAGCGGCGACAACAGGTGGAAGTGTACCGGTTTCACCGAATGCTCCCATGAGGTTATCAACAAAATAAACCCCGAACCCAAGGGCGCCACCAGCAATAAGCAAACGCAGAGTTCCACCCTCACGTGACATATTGAGTGAAGCGCCCGCAGCAATGACTGCCATAGCGACGAGGGTTAGCGGCAAAGCCAGTAATTTGTTTAAATGCATAACCAAGCGCGTTGTATCAAAACCAGCGCTTTTTGCTTTTTTAATTTCGGCGTTGATTTGCCAGAATGGCGGGCTTTTACCGGTTTGCGAGCGGGTTCGCAAAGTTTCCCAATTTATGGAAGTATTGCGCGATATAGTTTCAAAATTTCGCGGCGCTTTACCGTCTTCATTTTCTGTTACTGTTGATAGCTCCCAATAGCCATTTTGGGATAGTTCTGCGCGAGCCGCATCGAAACGTGTGGAAAACACGGCGTTTCCATCCGGGTTCTTGTCAAATGAGTAGAAAGTGACATTGAACAAAACATGTTCTTCGATATTCGCCGACAAAGCGTGAATGACCACATAGCCGTCATCATTGCCTTCCCGCAGCCAGATGGATTTCTCAATGGTTTGCGTTGGTTGGTCGCCGGATGTGATTTTGTGTACGACGTCCTTATACTTTGCTTGGGAAATAGAGGCGAGGGGGTTAAATGCCATAGCCCAAATTGCGCCCAAAAGCGCCGTCACGATGATGGCGGGTTTTAGGAAACGCCAAGCAGATAACCCGGACGCACGAAGAACAATGAGTTCGGAGCGCTTATTAAGACCAAAGAAAGCGCCCATAACCCCAAACAATACTACGAAGGGTATTGTTTGCTCAACCAACATAGGCATGTTGAGAAAGGTGATATAGAGTACGGCGATCATGCCTGCATCTGTGTCAGAGCCGAGGTCGCGGGATGTTTCCACAAAGTCAACCAGCATTATGATGCCCGTGATGACCAAAAATGCCACTAAGATTGACATCAATACCCGCCCGGCAATATATCTGTTTAAGGTGGACATCAGGCGGACGTCTCCATGTTTGCAGGAAGATCTGGTTTAGATTTACCCCGCTGGAAAATGTGCCTGAAGCTTGGCGGAAAAATAGTTTTTGCGCGCTTGGTGTATAGTAAATACCAAATTGCAACGGCTGAAATCAAGATTGGCAAAGCATATTGCGCGGCATTCATGGCCGTATCTTTTTCGGCGGCTGACGCTATGGTAAAGCCGCCCAGCCTCAGGGTAAAGCCGAGAGCGCCTGCGATAGCCAACCGCCGAGCATAGCCCATTTTTTGGTGCTCACCGCGTATTAAAAATGCCAGCGCTAACAAGACCAAAGCATAATTGTATAAAGGGGTCGCCAAGCGGCTGTGCCCCTCTGCCAAGTATTCTTTCTTAAAGCGTATGACGGCGTAATCTGCTGGGTCAGGCACAAATAATTCGTGTAAATATCTATCCGAGGTTTTCAGGCGCAGCACAGGGTCAACGGCCAAAATTTCCGTGAGATCATAGGTGGTTTTTTCGAAATCCGTAATGTCCATACTGCCTGTGTCTTTTAGAAAAGACACACTGCCATTATACAGAGTGAAATGGGTTTTACCGTCTAGGGAGGAATTTACCTGTCCTTCACGCGCCGAATATGTCAGCGGCGCTTCGGAGCTGCGCGCGTCATAAATCAAAACATCCCGCATTAAACCGGTTGGCAGGATTTCACTGGCATAGAGGGTCAAGCCTGGCGCGGGTGTGGTAAATTCTCCGGCACGAACCATTCGCGAAGCCACATCAGTACGCACATCCAGCAAGGCTGCGCGCATGAGACGGAAAGTATAGGGCTGGACAAAAAGATTTATCAGTAGATGCACCACCAAGGCATAGCTTGCGATGCGCAAAGCCGGACTGGCGATTTGCCACGGGCTAAACCCGGATGCTTTTGTCACCACCAATTCACTGTCCATATTCAGGCGGTTTAGCGCGTACAGCATAGCCATAAACACGGCTAATGGCATAATAATGCTAAACAGTTGGGGCAATGCCAACACGGTAATATACATAAATGTCAATGCGGATTGGCGGTTTTGGGTGATCAGGTCGAGTGTAGATAGACTTTGGGTCAGCAGAGCGAGCACCGACAAAGCTGACAAAGACAGTAGCAAGGGTGTGCGGGCTTGTCGCAGGAAATATCTCTGTATCAGTTTCATATAACCTTATCATTAAATTCAGTGCCGAATGTGTTGCGTTTGTAGCGCAAGCTCTTATAACTTACCACACTCGTAACGGACTTAAACCTTTAAGTTTTTGTAAGAAACCAAATAACAATAATAATTATATCATAATCATGGAGTACCACGTGAAAGTCAGTTTTATTAGCCCCGAAATCAAAGATGGCCAGGTCAAATCAGTGGCCGTACTACCTGTATTCAAAGGGGAAAAAATCTCGCCAGCCTATAAGGCCTATGACAAATTGGCCAAAAAGCGAGTCTCCATGGCCGCCAAAGCAGGCCAAGTTGATGGCCGTTCCGGCAAAAATGTGCAAGTGTTTGGCCCAGAGGGTACAAAAACTAACCGTTTATATGTGACTGGATGTGGTAAGTTGTCCGGTTTTGACGCGGAAATATTTGGTGCCCGCGTTACCAAGGCTTTGTTGATGAGCGGCGAGACGACTTTGGTCATCCATCTGGACGGCTTTGATTTGACACCTACCGATGCGGCGCAAGCGGCACTTGGTGCGGTGCTCGCATCTTACCGGTTTGATAAATACCGCACGAAACTCGCTGCAGATAAAAAACCGTCCCTTAAAAACATCAAAATCGCCATCGATAATCCAGCTAAAGCTCGCAAGGCGTGGAATATGTTCTACGGCCCGGTCAGCGCAGGCACTAATATAGCCCGTGATCTGGTTATGGAGCCTGCCAACAAATTATACCCGACCTCCTATGCAGCGCGTATCAAGAAGATGGAAACTCAAACAGAAACAGCGGGTATGAAGGTGCAAATTCTCGGCGAAGCGCAAATGAAAAAATTGGGCATGGGTGCATTGCTCGGTGTTGGACAAGGGTCGCCGCGCGCATCACAGCTTGTTATCATGAAGTGGAACGGCGGTAAAAAAGGTGCCAAGCCGGTGTGTTTGGTCGGTAAGGGTGTGACCTTTGATACGGGCGGCATTTCCCTAAAGCCCGGCGCAGGCATGTGGGATATGAAAGGTGATATGGGCGGATCAGCCGCCGTTGTTGGTGCTATGCACACGATCGCCGCCCGTAAAGCCAAAGCCAATGTTATCGGTATTGTCGGCCTGGTGGAAAACATGCCGGACGGCAAAGCACAAAATCCGGGTGATATTGTCACCTCTATGTCCGGCCAAACTATTGAAGTGCAAAACACCGACGCCGAGGGCCGTTTGGTTCTGGCGGATGCTCTGTGGTATGCCAAAGAAAAATTCAAGCCCAAAGCCATGATCGACTTGGCCACATTAACAGGCGCGATCATTGTATGTTTAGGCCATGAACATGCGGGCGTGTTTTCAAACTCCGACGACATAGCCGAGCAATTGCAAGCAGCAGCCGACAACTCCACCGAAGCCGTGTGGCGTTTGCCTCTGAACAAGGCGTATGACAAATTGGTCAACAGTCCTAATGCGGATATGAAAAATATCACTGTACCCAGCGCCGGAGCCGGATCAATTACCGCCGCGCAATTTTTGCAACGCTTTGTTGGTGATGTGCCTTGGGCGCATATTGATATTGCCGGTATGGCCTGGAAACCAAGCCGACCCGACCCGCGCGAACCTGCTTGGGCGACCGGGTTTGGCGCGCGGTTAATGAACCGTTGGGTGGCCGATAATTACGAAGGTTAGCGGTATGTCCGAGACAGCGGAAAAGGTTGAGCATTGGTTTTATCATTTGCAACAAAGTAGCCTTGAGGCGGTCTTGCCGGACATTTTGGAGAAGACTCTCGCTAAAGGCTGGCGAGCTTTGGTGAAAATTGGCTCGGCAAACGGCGCTGCGGACGGCGAAATGGCGCGGCTGGATAAATTTTTGTGGACATATAAGCAGGATGCATTTCTTCCCCACGGGCGTGATGATGAGCCAATGGCTGATGCGCACCCAATTCTGCTGAGTTGCACATGCGAAAATGTAGAAACCGCAGATGCGGTTATCCTTGTGGCGGGAGCTGAGATGCAAGACGTGTCGGGTACTACAAGGTGTATCACTATTCTTGATGGCCGCAACGAAGAAGATAAAATTGTAGCGCGCAAACGTTGGAAGCAGGCGCAAGATGCGGGTAACCCTACGGCCTATTGGCAGCAAAATGACCATGGGCGTTGGGTGCAGCCGAATTTGTGATAACAAGGAATAAATGATTCGTTTGGGAGTTGGTTGTGCGCTTGGTATTTTACATTGTTGTTGGAGCGCTATTAGCAGGATGCTACACGCCCGGCGCTGGTGTGCCGCAGTCTCAACCTCGGCCTAATCTTGGCCAATATCAAGTGCCGATCAACCAAAGACCAACGCCGACAAGGCGTATTCCTGATGAGGATTTGTGTCGTTCACGACTATATATTGGCTTGGTGGGGCAACATGAGGGGGGTATTGTCTTCGCTACATTGCCAGGGCGTACCCGTGTGATGAAACCTGCCGAGTTGGAAATTAACCAAGATGATTTCTTAGCGGACATGAACCCAGATCCGCCCTTGGTTGAGGTGCGAGAATATTTATCGGGTCAAACATTGTACACGCCTGCAATCCGCGCCGTAGCGCGTGTTGACGAGCTTGGTCCGGTCATACGCGACCGCTTGACAATTGAGTTGGACGGGCAAGGTTATGTGCGAGAGCTTAGTTGTCGTTAGGCGAGATATAGGCGGGCTTTCTTTAGGCGGCCTTTGCTGCTGGTAGGCCACCTCTTCTGGCGAGCATATCGTGCAGAACCTGCATTTCTTTCTTGAAGAACATGAGCTGTCTGAATGCAATGCGCAGATCGCGCTTTGTAGCGTCAGAGAGCAAGTGCCCGCAAGACTTCATGGCTTGTGAACGGCTAACGCCGCGCAAGGAGAAATACATTGCTAAGATAAAGGCGGCCTTGTTTTCCTGGGATTCGTAACTAAACAATTTTTTCTTGCCACGGTTTATTGAGCAAAATAAATGCCCAAGTCCCATCAACGCACCGCCCATAATGTATAAATCTATGTTGGGTGTTTCTTGTACAAATATGGGTTTTGGCTCAGTTTTATGCAGCATATCCGAGAATTTTTTTATAATGCGGTAATTTATATAGCCTGGATTGCCAGCCAAAATATCATTGTAATAGAAAATTGGTAAGCCGTAATCGTCCACGTAATATTTTTCGTCGTACCGGGCGCTATGAATTTCTGTTAGGCGGTTTTGTTGGGTTCTGCCTTTGCGCCGAGTGATTAGTTCAGCCGGTTCGATTTTAAATACGATGGGCATTTTTTCCATATTGAACCAGTTTTTGAATTCACGGAAACGGCGCTCAATCCAAATAGCGCGCATGTTTTCATCTTCCGGGGGGGCGGCTTTGAAGAATTCCATTTCGGATTCGGGGAAGAGGAGGTCGTCCGGCAGTCCGTACCTTGGCACGTAGCTGTCGATAAACCATTCAAAAACATTGATCAGGTGAAGTGCGCTGGTTTTACTCACAGCACCGACTCCCATATATATGTACTTCATATCCCACCTAGCCCAAGACGGTTTCCCAATCGTCTTATATTTCTTTTATAGCTGCTTCGTATCTTTCCGAGGCTTCTAGCCAGCAGCTTTCCAAGTTTTCCAATTCTGAGAGTAGGTGTACACGTTTTTGGTTTAATTTGATAGCCTTATCGGGGTTGTTGGTAAACAAATCCGAAATAGAGAGTTCTTTGTCGGTAGCTTCAACCTTTAGGCGTGTCTTCGTTATAGTTTTTTCTAATTCCGCGATTTCTTTCTTCAAAGGTGCCACAGCTTTACGGGCATCTGCTCCGGCACGACGGTCTTTGCTTTTGGGTTTTTTCTTGCCCTTTTTGCCCGAACCAGATGTCCGGTGCTTTTCTAGCTGTATGCGTCGGTACTCGTCCATATTGCCTTCGAATGCGGTAATGCCGCCATCTGCCACCACCCAGAGCCTGTCGACTACGGTTTCCAACAGGTTTCGATCATGAGAAATCAGAAGTACGGCACCCTCATATGTATTGAGGGCTTTGGTCAGCTCGTTACGGCTATCCATGTCTAGATGGTTGGTCGGCTCGTCAAGTACCAGAAGGTGTGGTGCGTTGAAACTGATGATGGAGAATAACAGCCTTGCTTTTTCGCCGCCCGAAAGATCGCCCGCTATGGTTTCCGATTGCTCGCGCCCCAAGCCGAACCGTGCGAGCCTTGCACGTCTTTGTGCTTCGGTAGCGGTAGGCATAAGCTCGACCACATGGTCGAGCGCCGAGTGTTCCATGTTGAGCGCATCAACTTCGTGCTGGGCGAAATAGCCGATTTTTAGCTTTTTGTGGCGGCGTATATGCCCGCTCTGGGGTTCCAACATGCCGAGAATGCCTTTGGCGAATGTGGATTTCCCTTCACCGTTCTTGCCCAAAATACCGATACGGTCGTCTTGGTCGATATTGAGATTGATACCGCGTAGGATACTGACGCCGTCCTCATAGCCAAGCGCCGCATCATCGAAGCGCACAATCGGCGGACTAAGGGCTTTTTCCGGGCTGGGTAGGTCGATAGGCGGGATGGGATCGTTGATAATGGTGGCGACTGGTTTCATTTTTTCTAGGCGTTTTACGCGTGATTGCGCTTGTTTTGCCTTAGAGGCTTTAGCGCGGAAGCGTTCTACGAAACTTTCGAGGTGCCTGCGTTCAGCATCTTGCTTGCTGCGCATAGACATGGACAAGCGTTGTTGCTCGGCCAATTTGCGTTCAAATGCATCGTAATTGCCCGGATAATTAAATAATTTACCGCCCCGAAGATGGGCGATATGGGTCACGGCGGAATTGAGAAAATCCCGGTCATGAGAGACGATGAATGCAGTGCCCGGATAAGTTTTAATATGAGCTTCGAGCCAGACATTGCCTTCAATATCCAGATAATTGGTCGGCTCATCCAGCAAAAGTAAGTCCGGCACCGCGAACAACATAGCGGCGAGGGCAACCCGCATACGCCACCCGCCGGAAAATTCGCTGCACGGCTTTTGTTGTTCTTCGCCGGAAAACCCGAGGCCCGACAGAATAGACCCGGCGCGGGCTTCGGCGGTATAGGCATCTATATCGGACAAGCGCGTATATATATCGGCAATCCGTGTCGGGTCTTCTGCGGTTTCGGCTTCGAGGAGTAGGGACGCCCGTTCCGTATCTGCGGCCAATACGGTTTCCATCAGGCTTTCGGGGCCAGACGGGACTTCCTGGTCAACACAGCCGAGCCGGGCACCTTTGCGCAGGCGCACCGAGCCACCGTCCGGGCTGAGTTGGCCTTTGATCAGATTAAACAGGGTTGATTTACCCGTACCATTACGCCCAACCAGACCAACTTTGGCACCTTGGGTAATAGCAAGTGTCGCTTGGTCGAACAGCATGCGCCCTTCGATGCGGAATGTAAGGTCATTTATGTGTAACATATCTCTTCACAGATGAATTTTTGCCCGTTATAGAGCGTTCAACTCAAAACACACCCCCTAATTAGAGGAATTTAACATGCCTATCCAAAGAACATTTTCAATCATCAAGCCGGACGCGACCAAACGCAATCTAACGGGTAAAATCAACGCCGTTATCGAAGAATCCGGCCTGCGTATTGTCGCGCAACGTCGCATCCGCATGACTGTCGCTCAAGCGCAAAATTTCTATATCGAACACGCTGAACGCCCGTTCTACGGCGAATTGGTCGAGTTCATGACGTCCGAGCCAGTAGTCGTTCAGGTGCTTGAGGGCAAAAACGCTATCAAGCATTACCGCGACGTGATGGGCGCGACCAACCCGGCAGATGCGGACGCCGGTACTATTCGCGCCGAATTCGCTCTAAGCCTAGGTGAGAACAGCGCCCACGGTTCAGACAGCGAAGCATCAGCAGCCCGCGAAATCGGCTGCTTTTTCTCTGAAGCCGATATTACAGGCTAAGCTTAAATACATAAACTAGATTAAGGCGTGTCCATCAGGATGCGCCTTTTTTGATTAATGAGATATACGCAGAAATTGCGCGGCGATTTCTGCGCCTATGCCATCAAAAATATCATCTATATTGGTATTGTTATCAGTTGTTTTGAAATGCGCTGGACTGCTGGCGCATTCTGATAACATGTTCGTGGCGCGCGTAATCTCGGATTGCGACGGCGTGTAGCTTTTCTCTGGATCATCCGAGCCATAGGTTTGTAAATTCAGCGCATAGCCTATTGTATAAATTGCAACGCCTGCATCTTTCATACTGGTACAGGCGGCGAGCGTATCTGTATCATAGGAGCTGTAATTGTTCACCCCGTCTGTCATCAAGATTACATATTTTTTTGCGTCCGTCCGTCCCGTTTCATTCTCATGAAAACCACTTTCGGATTGCATCCAGGTGTCAGCCAATTCCATAGAATCGCTGGCATTGGTGCCGCCGCCCTCCCATAGGGAATTTATTTGGTAGTCAGACACCTGACCCCATTTCATGCTGACGACCTTGTCCCACCATATATAGGAATAATAGGGGATCATACCCGTGCGTAATATACGGCCATTATCCTCTTGACCCGCGACCAAAGTTTTGAGGTCTTGCATCAATTTTAGCGCGGCAGCCTCCATAGCATCTTCGCGCTTGGTTCCGGTCTCGTCGTAATAATACATAGATCCGGATGTGTCGAGCACCAGAGCCAAGCTTAGGGAATTGTTGATGTCGTCTACGGCATAATCGACAGTAGAGCTGGATTTAAATTGCATTGAGTTTATGCCGAACATCCCCATAAACACGGTTTTTGCATTGCCGCTAATGCTGGCGGTCAATTGCCCTGCCACTGTGTCATATTTGACGACCACCCAATTTTCAGCATTCAAATTTTCGTTCGTCTTAACATAAGGGGTTAAGTCGAACCCGATTACGCTCAGATTGTATGATTTATTATGAATAAAACCTTCTATGTCGGTGCTTGGCAATCCACCATTTGCTCTGACGTTAATTGCCGCAGTCAGGGCAATTGTATCTGCAAAAGATTGCGCTTTGATTTTCGCTGTGACGGCAGAATTTAGATCAAAGGCGGCACCAACAGATAACAAAATAGTAGACACCATAAGCGACCAAAATAATGTAAAAGCCCCAGATTTATCGGTAGCATATTTGTGGTACGCGCCGAAGAAATATTTCATCAAGTTTTTCATTTCCAATACCTCCTGCGGTCGCCACTTGTGCTCATGTGAGAAGTATTCCGCTTTGCGCAGCGGGCAGATATTCTCCAAATTATTAATA
>JALSHE010000050.1 GCA_026982415.1 Robiginitomaculum sp. | reverse complement strand
TCCATGCTCAAGCCGCTCGGTCACTATCAAAACCATTACTTATATATAAAAACAGAGGGGGCGGTTTTGTCTATGATATAGCCCCTATACATGCCTCTTGTGTTGAAGGTCATTGAAATATTGCCGTCCTTATCAATGGCGATGATGCCGCCATTGCCGCCCATTTTTTCCAGTTTTTTATTAATCGTTTCATGGGCTGCCTCTTCAAGGCTCACGCCTTTATATTCAACCATTGCACAAATACTGCGCGCGACAGTTGCGCGAATAAAGTACTCACCATGTCCCGTTGCGGACACCGCACAGCTATTATTATCCGCATAGGTACCCGCACCAATAATCGGGCTATCCCCAATGCGGTTAAAACGTTTATTTGTAAGGCCGCCGGTCGAAGTACCCGCAGCGAGGTTACCTTTTTTGTCCAGAGCAACCGCGCCGACAGTGCCAAATTTATAGTCGGGATCAATTGGTTCGCCAGACGATGCTCTTTTATCACCATCATGGTCTAAAATAGCACCACCATTGCGCTCTATTGCGCGCTCCAACTGCATTAATCGCCTTTCAGTTTTAAAATAAGCGCCATCAATTAAAGGAATACCGCGTGTTTTTGCAAATTCTTCCGCGCCTTTACCCGCAAGCAAGACATGTTCTGACTTGTTCATAACTTCCCGAGCCAAGCTAATTGGGTTTTTTATATGGGCAACCCCCGTTATTGCGCCTGCATTTAACTTCCGCCCATCCATAATGGAGGCGTCCAGTTCATTTGTGTAATCATGTGTAAAAACGGCGCCTTTCCCGGCATTAAACAACGGCGAATCTTCCATAATTTTTATGCTAACTTCTACGGCGTCGACTGCCGAGCCTCCAGAATCCAATACTGATTGACCCGCTTTTAAGGCTTCCGCTAATTTGGCTCTATAGGCGGCCTCGACCTCTGGAGTAATGTTTCTTTTACGAATAGTGCCCGCGCCGCCGTGTATAACGAGAGCATATTGTGGTTTGATTTGCGCATTGATGTTTGACGGTAATTTTGGCCGCGAAGCGCACGATGTAAGCAAAACACCGAAAAGCAAAATGACTGCGTAGAAAAAATACTTCATTCTTTGACCTTTTGTCATTATTCATTCTTGTTGAACCCAGAAAGGTCTAAGTAATCTTCTGGGCAATAACAATAGATTTTTGGTAATAAAACACCTCGCTCCGCAGAGTGGCGAAACGAGGTGTAACCTTAAGGGTTAGCGTAATTATCGCTTAGAAATCGTACTGAGCGCGAAACACAAACCCACTGACTTTCTCTTTGGTAATATTAGCCACTTGCAAGGCTACAAATTCAGGCGCTAGACGTGATGAACTGGTACCGAGGTTAGCGTCAGAATTGAAATAGTTGACACCAAAGCGAACACTGCGCGTCGCATACCAATCAGCGCCTATAATCCATGTCTTTAAATCACCACCATCAACAGCCGTGTCCTTAAGATCAAGACCGTCATAGCGGGCGACTAACGCAAGTGCGCCTTTGCCACCTTCGGTAACAGGGTCATATACCTTTGGCTGATTAAATTTGCCGTTCTTATAAACTTTTCTGCCTCTAAAAAAGATACCCGCCTCTGCATAATAGCCGTTAAAACTAGGGTCGGAAATACAGGTTGAGCATTTAGCTTTATTGACGGCATATTCGCCCGCAACCCACATTTTATCCTTTATCCAAGCCGCTTCACCGACAAATGTTGTATCTGATTCCGCTATTCTTCCCGTGCTTAAAATAGGGTCGGTAATATGAGAATATGGCCTTTGGGTATAGCGGTTTGGCCCTCTATCTTTATTATCGGTTCTATGACGAAAAGCAGCGCCAAAGTGCACAACTTCCTTCTTCTTCAAAAATGGGGTAAAGGTGGCGCGACCAGCAACAACGCGACCACTGGCAAAAGGTTGGCGGTCAATAGCGCCGCCAAAAACGGCTGCGGAAACGGTATATTTCTCTCCGCGCTGGATAACGCCGACACCAACGCGCCTTTGTATATTAAAGCTGTCTGTAAATGCAGCGCGTTCATAAGTAGATGTATACCGTGATGAGGTGCTCTCATCCAGTGACATTGGCGTTTTGAACTGTCCAGCGCGGATACGAAAACCTGAACTGAGTGGTTTCCAGTCTACAAAAGCCACAATAGGTGTGACCTTCCCAGTTTCATCCACACCGACATCAACATTATAACTAATATTTTTGGCGAGTTTTCCGCGCGCGCCTATATAAGCTCTGCGCAATTCTACACCATTAAAACTTGCGTTGGAATTGCTGGCTTTTACGAAATTATAATCTACCTGAAGACGTCCTTGAGGTATAAATGTCAGATTGTCTTTTGCCGTAGCACTTTGACCATATGCACCCAATAAAAGCGCAGTAGCAGAAAGTGTGTAGCAAGATTTTTGAAGAAAATTTTTCATTGGGCTATCCTATTAAGTTAACTAAAAAAATGGGTAATGTTTTGAACCATTATAATAGAGACGTTCCCAAATCGGTTTTTATTCCCTTATTTATAAAAATAAAAATAAATCAGTTTTTTGGGAATAAAAATCCGTTTGGAAACGTCTACTAAGTAGAATTGATTTTTACAAAGGAATACCATTATGACCATCTTACTAGTAAATGAAGCATCTGAGATTGACGCCATGAGCGCGGAAAACGTTTTTAATGAACTCACCCATACACATGCAGACAGAGATTTTTTCATTACACCTAATAATGCCAATAGGCAGCTCACTGACATAGCTGGTAAGAAACACATGAAACCCAAATTTTCCGCCTTGAAAGCGAGCCGCGTCAAAAAGGCAAAGCGCGCTTATGTTACACGTAATATGAACTTAAATATTGCAAAATACCTACAACGGGGCGCCGTCGTTCCTAAGGCAGGTGATCTTGTTTTAGCGAAAATTGTATCCTTAGGGCAGCACAAACGCATTGAACAAACCGATGGACGCCGCGCCTTTCTTCATGCGGGGGATGAAATTATCCTTAGCTATGGCGCACGCTATGCAGCGGATCAATTTGAAGGCTATGTACCTGATGATCTAAGTGAGTGCTTTATGGTTGCTGCGGGCGGTATTGCGGCAACATATTCATCAAAAAATGCGCGTGTGAAAAACCCCACCAAAATTCAACCAATCGGTATTTTATGCGACAAAAATCGCGAGGTCATCAATCTCAAGCGCGGCGCTCTGCCACAGATAATGGCGCCAAAAACCGCAAGCAATCCTCACATAATTGCAATTGTTGGCTCGGGTATGAATGCTGGGAAAACCACAGTCGCTGCAAATATTATTCATAGCCTCAGTAAAGAAAATTTAAGCGTGGCTGCCTTGAAAATCACGGGTACGGGTGCTGGTGGAGATATGTGGCAGTACCAAGACGCGGGCGCAGTGGTTGCCTACGATTTTACGGACGCGGGATACCCCTCCACCTTTAAGACACCTTATGATGAACTCAAAGAAATTATGACGACTTTAATCAATGCAGCTCGGTCCAAAAAACCAGATGTCATTGTTATCGAAATTGCCGACGGATTATTGCAAGAAGAAACCAACCATATTATTGGGTCAGATTGGTTCAAAGCGCAAATTGACTGCCTTGTTTATGCAACGCGGGATGGTCTGTCAGCAAGTGCCGGTGTTGACATATTGCTAGCGCAAAAACTGCCCCTCATTGCGATTAGCGGTATGTTGACATCGTCACCACTTTGTACACGTGAGGCCGCTGCAGCGACGCAAATACCGATACTGGACGCACAATCATATGCAAGAACAGCCAAGCTTGCACATACTTTGCTACAAACACCATAAAAGATTGGCAAAACCAAGAGGTATTAATGTATATTCGGACGAAATTGATTTCTTGGGCATTGCTTAAGTCTTTAAAGAAGCTTGCTTTTATAGGCGCACTGCAAGCCGCCTTGGCGATTGGGCTTGCTCTGCAAATTAAAACAATTCTCGGCAGCCAACTGATCTCGGCGAATGGTTTTGATATTAAAATATTAATTCCGTTCGCTATTGCAGCGTCCATAGGAGGGTTAAAATGGCTTGAACGTGTTGAAGCTGAACGTGTAGGGCAAAATTATGTACATGCTATTAGATTGTCCTTATTTGACCACCTTAGCCGTTTGTCATTTCGTACATTAGCCCGGAAGCGCAAAGGCCCGCTGCTCTTACGTTTTATGAATGACTTAACGGCGTTGCGGCAATGGGTCAGCATTGGGTTATCTCGGCTTTTGGTGTCATCCATCGTGTTCGTGAGCGGGCTTACCGCCTTGTTTTTCATCAATAGACATATCGCAATATGGCTCATTGGTTTGTTTTTACTTGGTGCCTTTTGCGCTTTCTTACTGGGGAAATTCGTCAACGCTTCTGTGCGGGATGCCCGCAAACGTCGCTCTATACTTGCCTCAGGTATCACCGAAAAAATAATCACCATGCCCAGCATTCAAATCCTTGCACGCCGCCAAGTGGAGCGCCGGGATTTCAACCGCAAATCAAAGCGCCTCAAAACCGCTATGGGCGCACGGGCAAGTACAATAGGCCTGTTACGCGGTTTGACGCGCATGGTCGGTAGTTTGGCTTTAGTGTTGACGGCTATGATCGGAGCCGCCGATTTGCACAGTGGGGTTCTTTCACCAGGTGAATTATTCGCAACTTTAGCGCTGATTAGCTTTATTACACCAGCGCTTTATGATCTAGGACGTGTTTATGAATATTGGCACGGTGCGCAGATCGCGCGGGAAAAAATTGATAATTTACTCAAACTAGAACCATTAATCTTATCCCCGGTTAAAGGCAAACGGTCACGCATTTCAGGGCTGGACATACGGTTTAAAGCCGTGAAGTTCTTGCCTGCTTTACGCCGGATTGATGTGGTTGCTAAGCGCGGCGAGAAAATAGCTTTATTTGGGTCAAATGGCGCTGGCAAGTCCACCCTATTACACTTGATAATGCGCTTGGATGAAGCAAATTCTGGACGGATTCTTTTAGGGGGTACATCTATTAAAAACTTCGGTATCGGAAGTTTACGGCGCACTATCACCCTCGCCAGCTCTGACGACCCGCTTTTCAAGGGTAATGTTGGCAAAAATTTGTGCTACCCTGGAACAGTAACAGATTTGAACCAAGCCAAGCCATTATTAAACGCGCTTGGCATGGATATTGATGACCCAAAATCTGCTTTTTGGAAAGACCGCCCCGTAAAAGAGGCGGGGGCAAATCTATCCAAAGGTGAAAAATCAGCCATTGTTATTGCGCGTGCTTTATTGATGAAGCCAAAAATTTTATTGCTTGATGAAGTCGATGTCCATTTGGACAAGTCAATGAAGTCGGCATTTTTCAAAGTATTGGGCGGCTTTAAAGGTACTGTGATTGCCGCCACCCATGACCCAGAATTCATGACCTTATGCACAAAAGTCTGGAAATTAGAACGGGGACGCATTTCAGTCTCCGATACATCCGGATCAAAGCCAACAATTCACTCCTTCGTCCCGAAGAAATCAAACAGGATATAAAAAAATGACAAAAAACTTAAAACGACAAAAAGTTATAGCCCTAAACACAGAGGATGAATTTGCCTATCCCTACTATATTTTTGTCCCGGAAAACATCACCGAAACGCCAGAAATTTTGGTAACCATTCACGGAATAACCCGCAATGCGGCAGAGCATTGTTTGCGTTATTCGCAAAAATTTGAACTGGGTAATACTATTATTATTGCTCCTCTTTTTTCAAAAGAAGAGTTTAAGCATTTTCAAATTCTAAGAGCAAATGACCAGGGAAATAGACCAAGCGATGCTCTCAATACTGTTTTAAATGATGTGGCAACCCGGCTCGGCGTCTCGACAGAGCAATTCACTTTAAGCGGCTATTCTGGCGGCGGGCAATTTGCCCACAGATATGCTATGCTCTATCCAGAGAAAATTAAAAAAATGATTTTAATGGCACCAGGGTGGTACACATTTCCCAATGACGACATTGCCTATCCCGAAGGCCTCGGTACGAATCAAGAGTTTTCGGATCTGCAATTACACCCCCAAGGCTTATTATCATTCCCGATTGATATAATCGTAGGAGCAAGCGACACACGCCGCAACAAGGCTTTGAATATCGCGCCGAGCATTGATGAGCATCAAGGCCTCAACCGATTAGAAAGAGGACAAAACTGGATGAACGCAATCAAAGAACTTGCTACAGGACGCAAAAAAACACCGTTGGTTAAATTGAAGCTCATTCAATGCGCCGGGCATTCGTTTACAGCAAATTTTAAGAACGAAACATATATTGAAGCCATAGAACAATCAACATTTGCTGGCTCCTAATAATTTGGAGAAAAGTGGTACGGGCGGCCGGACTTGAACCGGCACTTCCTTACGGAAACAAGATTTTAAGTCTTGCGTGTCTACCGATTCCACCACGCCCGCAAAAGCATAATATTGAGGTTTGCTCGGTAGGCGGCAATATGGCGATAAATTTGTTGAATACCAGTTAAAAATTGCGCTTGGGCAAGAAAAACTTCATAAAGCCCTATGAAATTTACATCCCCCCTTATCCAAGGCCGCCTGATTAGCCGTTATAAACGGTTCTTTGCCGATATAGAGCTGACGGACAGTAGCATTGTCACGGCGCACTGTGCCAATACCGGGTCTATGGCGGGCTTGAAAGATGCGGGCAACCGGGGCTGGATAGAGCGGGCGGATAACCCCAAGCGTAAACTTAAATATGATTGGCGGATTGTGGAGGTAGGTGAAGGTTTGCAAAAGGCTCTAGTTGGTGTGCATACGGCTTGGCCAAACAAGATTGTTGAAGAAGCATTGAATAAGCAAACCATCCCCGAGCTTGCGGGTTATGATAGTTTGCGGCGCGAAGTTAAATACGGAGAAAACTCGCGTATTGATTTCCTGCTGGAAAGTGCGGACGAACCACCCTGTTATGTCGAGGTTAAAAGTATCACATTTTCACGTACACAAGGTCTGGCGGAGTTTCCCGACAGTCCCAGCATTCGCGCGACCAAACATGTGACCGAACTGACCAATATGGTCACTTCTGGCGCGCGAGCAGTAATGCTCTATGTGGTGCAGCGAGATGATTGCGACCGCTTTAGTATTGCTGCGGATGTTGACCCAAAATATCAAGCCGCGACAATACTGGCACACAAAGCAGGTGTGGAAAGCCTGTGTTATGCCTGCACATTATCACCAGAGGAAATTACCATCTCACATAAAATTACGATATTAGGGGCAATTAAGATTGCGCACAAATGACAATCTATTGTATAGGACAAATATGATGAATTATATACAAGCAGACATGGCAGGCGAGGCTCGCGACGGGAAAATTAAACTGCACGGCCCCGAAGCCTTTGCTGGGATGCGCAAAGCTGGGCGTTTGGCGGCGGAATGTTTGGATATGTTGGTGCCAATGGTCAAACCCGGTGTCACCACCGAAGCCATTGATGATGCAGCGCGGGAATTTGTGCTAGATCACGGGGCTGTGCCTGCCTGCCTTGGTTATCGGGGTTATCAGCATACTGTCTGTACGTCGGTCAATCATGTGGTTTGCCACGGCATCCCTGCCCCCAAGCCGCTTAAGAACGGTGATATTGTCAATATTGATGTCACGGTTATCGTCGACGGTTGGCACGGCGATACATCGCGCATGTATCCGGTCGGGCAGATAAACCGCAAGGCCGACAGGTTGATTAACATTACTTACGACGCGCTGATGCTGGGGATTGCACAGGTTAAACCCGGCAATACTGTCGGCGATATTGGCGCGGCCATACAGAAATTTGCCGAAGGTGAGCGCTGTTCTGTGGTGGATGATTTTTGTGGGCATGGTTTGGGGCGACTGTTTCACGACGAGCCAAACATTTTGCATGTGGGCAATCCCGGCGAAGGTGAAGTTCTGAAAGAAGGCATGTTTTTCACGATTGAACCAATGATAAATCTAGGCCGCTCCCACACCAAAGTCTTATCAGACGGCTGGACTGCGGTCACCCGCGACAAAAAATTAACGGCGCAGTTCGAGCATTCCATGGGCGTCACCGCGTCGGGCGTAGAGATATTCACCAAATCCCCGGCAGGGCTAGACCGCCCACCCTATAGCTAGGACGTGTCTAATATAGCTCCCAAACCAAAGCCACATTACCATGGGCACCGTGACCGTTTGCGGGCGCGGTTTGCTGAGGGCGGCACTAAGGCACTGGCAGATTATGAACTACTTGAACTGTACTTATTCAATTCCATCCCGCGCAGAGATATAAAACCCATTGCCAAAGCTTTGATTGCGCGGTTTGGGAGTTTCGCTGAAACTGTCTCCTCCCCCATTAAACACCTGCGCGAAGTAAAGGGCGTCAGCGAGAAAACGGCTCTGGATTTGAAGATATTACAGGCAGCGGCGCTCAAAATTGGACAAGAGAGTTTATTGGGGCGGCCTGTACTTTCGTCGTGGTCGGCGCTTTTAGATTATTGCCGCTCGGCCATGCAGTTTGAAACCGAAGAGCAATTCCGGGTTTTATTCTTGGACAAGAAAAACCGCCTGATCGCAGACGAAATATTGGGACAAGGCACAGTCGACCGTGCGCCCGTCTATCCGCGCGAAGTGATTAAACGGGCATTGGAATTATCATCAACTGCCATAATCCTGGCCCATAATCACCCGTCCGGCGATCCAACGCCGAGCCAAAGCGACATTGACATGACCAATAATATAGTTGCAGCCGCCAAACCACTAGGCGTCACTGTCCATGACCATCTGATTATTGGGCGCGATAGCACTGTGAGCTTTAAAACATTGGGTTTGATGTAGTTGTAAAACGCGACAGACTTAGCCCAAGTGCACATAATGTTGTGCGTAGAAACACGGTATATTAGCAAAACTGCATATACGCTTGCGAAACTCCGGTTTTTTGGCTATAAGAAGCTGTTGGGGAAGATGTTTCCTGCAATAATAACAATAATGGAGGAAAATTATGTACATGAAAAAAATGTTCTTTGTGACGGCTTTGGCACTGAGCTTAGGCGTGACTGCGGCGAATGCCCAGGAACAATCAACCAAGACTGATAATCTCGCGGAAGAAATCACTAATGAAGCAACACTTGCCAAAGCCGCTGGCCCTGAGGGCATGTGGGTGCGCAGGAAAAAAGGCCAAGATGTACGCGTATCGTTTAAAGACGGCGCCATGTATTGCACAATCATCAACCGCACCAAGAAAAGCGGCAAGCCCAAAAAGGATTTCGAAATGTGCCACGGCATGATGGCCGAGGGTGATGCTTGGAAAGGCAAGAAAATGAAGCATCCAGAGATGCCGAAATTCATGACGTTCAAGGGCACCGTCACCGTCGAGGGTGATGTCCTGAAAATCAAAGGCTGCGCAGGCATTTGTGACAGCGAGAAATGGGACCGCGCCAAGCCAGCCGAATCGGCAAAAATTGAAGAGATGAAATCTGAATAGACTTAAACCATTTCGATAAAACTATTAGAGGCCTGCCCTGATTATATCGGAGCAGGCTTTTTGCTATCGACGTCGTGTTGCTATTGACTGTATATAACTAAGCCCTAAGAGTGTTCTTATAAAAATAATAATTTGGGGATCCCATGACTGATAACAAAAACTACCGAACGCTTGTGCTTCTGCTCTTGACGCTGGTTTACGCCTTCAATTTTATTGATCGCCAAATCATCGGGATATTGTCACCGTTTATTCAGGCGGATTTAGGTCTTTCCAATACCCAGCTTGGACTTTTGAAGGGCATAGTCTTCGCCTTATTTTATACCATTATCGCCCTACCCATAGCTTGGCTGGCGGATAGGTATAACCGAGTAAATATTGTCTCCACATCATTGGCGGTCTGGAGTGCCTTTACGGCATTAACTGGAATGGCAGGAAACTTCTTGCAGATTGGTCTCGCTCGTATTGGTGTTGGCATTGGCGAAGCAGGCGGTAGCCCACCGTCACATTCTATTCTGTCGGACTTATACCCAAAGGAAGAACGGGGTAGTGCATTGTCTATTTATGCTCTCGGCATTCCTATTGGGCTTGGCTTTGCTTATTTTATTGCAGGTATAGCCCTTGGCAATCCCGGTTCTGGCTTTGACTGGCGCCAACTCCTTATCTGGCTCGGCATTGCGGGTGTCGGCTTGGCGGTCATCGTCCGAATTGTCATTCGTGAACCGGAACGCGGCGCACAGGAAGCTTCAGATACGGGCGAAAAACCAACCTCGCCGCCATTTGGAGAAGCGCTCGGCATTCTCCTATCCATACCGTCTTGGTGGGCAATGTGTCTAGGCATCGCCTTTGCTTCATTTGCTGGCTATGCGTTTTCCACTTGGCAAATAGATTATCTTTTGCCCTTTGACGGCAGTTCTGAAAAACCTGTCGGGTTTAAAAACATGATGTTCACCCTCGGCTTTATCAACATGTTTGCTTACGGATTTGGCACATGGCTAGGCGGCTATTTGGCTGACCGTTTTGCCAAGCGCAATAACAATGTACGCGCCTATGCGCTGATCCCGGCCATTACCGTCATCTGTGCCTTGCCATTAGCCGTCCTGTCGTTCTGGGTGCCGACCGTATGGGCGCATATGGCCGTTATCACCATCTTTGTGGTTTTCCTTGGTATGTATCTCGGCCCGTCATTTGCCATCGCCCAAACCTTGGCACCTATCAATATGCGGGCAATGTCCACGGCTTTGTTTTTCCTTATTCTCAATATTATCGCCCTGGGCGGCGGCCCGACAATCGTAGGTATATTGGTAGATGTGTTTGAACCTGCCCACGGCAAGGTTCACGCCATTCGTATTTCCATGACTTGGGTGAGCCTCTCCTTTGTTGTGTCAGCCTTAAGCTTTATGGTAGCCGCCAAAAACTTACCCAAAGACTGGGCAGCGGCGGAAAAACGCAATGAAGGTTTGGCAAAAGAACAGACTTAGGATAAGGAGCGGGCGTACAAATATAAGGTAGTATTATGATTCCCCGTTACGCCCGCCCTGATATGGTTGCCATTTGGTCGCAAGAGACCAAGTTTCGCATCTGGTTTGAAATAGAAGCCCATGCTTGTACGGCAATGTCTGAATTGGGGGTTATCCCCAAGGCGTCCGCCGAGAACATATGGGACAAGGGCAATGCGGCGGAATTTGACGTTGCGGCAATCGACGAGATTGAGCGCGAGGTCAAGCACGACGTTATCGCATTTCTGACCCACCTTGCCACATTCATCGGCGACGATTCGCGCTTTGTGCATCAGGGTATGACCTCATCAGACGTTCTGGACACAACATTGTCGGTACAGTTGGCTCGCGCCAGTGATCTACTCCTAGAGAGTATGGACAAAGTTTTGGCGGCGCTCAAGGCTCAAGCCCTAGAGCATAAATACACCCCAACCATTGGCCGCTCCCACGCTATCCACGCAGAACCAACCACGTTCGGCCTGAAAATGGCGCAAGCTTACGCCGAATTTGAACGCTGCCGCACACGCCTCGTCACAGCCCGCGCCGAAATCGCCACCTGTGCTATTTCCGGGGCGGTCGGAACTTTTGCCAATATAGACCCGCGTGTTGAAGAATATGTAGCCGACAAGCTTGGCCTCACGGTCGAGCCTATCTCGACCCAAGTCATTCCCCGCGACCGCCACGCCGCCTATTTTGCCACACTCGGGGTTATTGCCAGCAGTATAGAAAGACTGGCCGTTGAGATCCGGCATTTACAGCGCACCGAAGTTCTGGAGGTTGAAGAGTTTTTCTCCAAGGGACAAAAAGGCTCCTCTGCCATGCCCCACAAGCGCAATCCAATTTTGACAGAAAACCTAACCGGACTGGCCCGCCTCGTGCGTTCCGCCGTTACCCCTGCCCTAGAAAATGTTGCCCTGTGGCATGAACGGGATATTTCCCATTCCTCCGTAGAGCGCGGTATTGCTCCCGATGCGACTATCCACCTGCACTTTGCTCTATACCGTCTGGCGGGTGTTATGGAAAAGCTGGTGGTGTATCCGGAAAACATGCTGGCGAACCTCAACAAGCTTGGCGGCCTACACAATTCCCAGCGCATTATGTTGGCTCTGACCCAAAAAGGCATGAGCCGTGAGGACGCCTATAAGGCCGTGCAGACTAGTGCCATGGCAAGTTGGCGCGGTGAAGGCGAGTTCCAGGCACTCCTTAACGCCGACCCTGTGGTAAACAAGCATTTAAATCCGGACGAAATTGGCGAAATGTTTGACCTTGATTATCATTTTGCACAAGTGGATGAAATTTTTTCAAGAATTTTTTCCTAGGTTTTCCTAAAATTTCTTAGGTTTTTTGCAGTACTTAGCCATTTTTTTAATGACATTCCGCTCTTTGGTAAATGAAGGGTTAGCGACACATTTGCCAAAAAATAACCATTGATGTGTATCAAAGCGGCATAACAATAATAATTGGCATTAACTTCAAGAGAACTAAGGACTAAAACAATGAAAAAATTTACCGCTATTTTGGGTACGGCAGTATTATGTGTAACCGCTGCCACAGCAACTGCATCTGAACGCCCTGACATATATGTCGTCAAATTCCGCGCCGATGATTGTGCAAATTGTGCCGTCATGGAAAACAAATTGGACAACGCTATGAATATGGTGCGCAGCTCAAAGGTAGAGCTTGTGACTATCGACACATCAAATGCACTGAAATGGGAAGTTTCTGCCCATACTGCATTTGACCGCAATATCACTAAACAGTACAATAAATGGGCTGGCCTCACTGGTTTTACGGCTGTAATTGACCGTCAAAGTGGCCGCACACTTGGTTGTCTCACTGACAATGCAGACCTATTTAAATCAGCCAACTTTATTAAAGCAGCCGCTGGCCTGCCGCACGATCAAGCGGTTTCCAACCGTTCAGCGCAATTCCGTTGCCCAGCAGCCCATAATGTTGATCCCGGTCAATAATTTTGGCAAATAATTACTCCCGTAAATACAAAACAATAGGTTCGGTTCGCCGAGCCTATTTTTTTGCCCGCATTCCCCGTATTTACATCACGAATATTTTACATATTAAGCTGTATAAGTCAGATGCGCAGACTTTTTGGCACAGCTATAGGTGAGTAATGACACATTTGATTAAATATTTTTTCCTGCCCTTATTCCTAATCTTGGGCATTGGTTCCGCCGCTCATGCGCAACAGCCACCAGAAATGTATGTGGTGATATTTCGTGCCGACTGGTGCGCGCCTTGTAAAATTGTCGAGCCAAACCTTAACCGCGCCCTTAAACAACTAAATGACCCTTCAATCAAAGTCGTGGTTATTGATGTTACCGATAGCGGGCGCATTGAACGCAGTGCCCATATCGCTTTTGACCACCAAATCGCAACGCAATACAATCAATGGTACGGCGTCACAGGCTTTGCAGCCATGGTAGATGCGGATACGAAAAACACGCTAGGCTGCGTCAATATGATGTATGATGCAGGGGCTATGGCGGCCCATATCGGAAACCTGAAAACCTATGCGCTGGCAAATAAGCCGTCATTCGACATTACCTGCCCCGCCCCCAACGCACCGCGCTGATGTAACAAGTTCTTAATTTCTCCTCCCCCCATTTTTTGATGGGGGAAGGAGAGAAGTGTTTTACTCAGCCTCAGTAATCTGCTTACGGGCTTCGGTTAAGAAGATGTCCATGCGCTCACGGATTTCTACGTCGGACATTTGTGCGCCGGCGGCAATTATATCTGCCTTAACCTTGCGAAACACATCATCGTCGCCTGCTTCTTCCATGTCGGATTTGATCACTTCCAGAACATAAGGCATGACGTCGTCGCCAGTTTTCCCGATAAGGTCAGCAACCCACAGGCCAAGCAATTTATTGCGGCGGGCTTCGATTTTAAAATCTTGATCTGCATCTGATACAAATTTCTTCTCTGCAAATTTATTACGGTCATCAAAGGACTTCATTTTATTTCCAATCAAGTTGAGCATTTGCGCCATTTTACCTAGCCTGACTAAAAAAGGCCACAAAATTATAATTAATATCCCCAATAAAAAGCAGCGTATTTCATGTAGATTGTCTTGTGGAGTAAGACCGCCTAGGATAAATTCTTGCCTTATAGTGCGAATCGGCACGCAAATGGCAGTATATAATGTCCAGACGAGAAAAAATCTACGAAGGCAAGGCAAAAATTCTATACAAAGGGCCAAAGCCGGGCACACTTGTTCAGTATTTTAAAGACGACGCCACTGCTTTTAACGCCAAAAAGAAAGCCGTGTTAAGCGGCAAGGGCGTCCTGAACAATAGAATTTCAGAATATATTATGTTGATGTTGGGCAAGGTTGGTATACCGACGCATTTTATCAAACGCCTGAATATGCGCGAGCAATTGATCAAAGAGGTGGAGATTATTCCCCTCGAAGTCATTTGCCGCAATGTTGCCGCAGGCTCTATTTGCCCGATGTTTGGCCTTGAAGAAGGCAAGCGCCTGTCCCGTTCTATTATCGAGTTTTGCTATAAAAAAGACGAGCTTAACGACCCGCTCTGCACCGAAGAGCATATTCTCGCATTTGGTTGGGCGACATCCGCAGAGGTCGACGAAATGACGGCACTGACATTACGTATTAATGATATTTTGTGCGGCATGTTTGCGGGCATTGGCATTGATCTGATAGACTTTAAAATAGAGTTTGGTCGTTATACGGACGAGAACGGAGATCATGTGTTATTACTGGCCGATGAAATCAGTCCGGATTCTTGCCGTCTTTGGGATAGCAAGACCCAGGAGAAACTGGATAAAGACAGGTTCCGCCGCGATCTCGGCGGACTGGTTGATGCCTATACGGAGGTTGCGACCCGGCTCGGTATATTAAAGCAAAACCCGAAAGCGCCGCCTAAACTATCTGTTGTTTCTAATAAGGATGAATAAATGAAAGCTATTATACATATCGGTCTTAAGCCCGGCGTTCTCGACCCGCAAGGCCGCACCATTGCCCGTTCTTTAACTCATATGGGTTTTGAGGGTGTCACCAAAGCCCGCCAAGGTAAAACCATCGAGCTTGATCTTAGCTCTGATAATGCTGAAACCGCAAAACTGGAAGTCGAGAAAATGTGCAAGCAACTCTTAGCCAATACGGTGATTGAAGATTACCAAATCGAGATTGTCGAGTAGGACATAGATATGCAAAGCGCAGTTATTGTCTTCCCCGCTTCCAATTGCGACCGCGACGCCGCGACCGCACTTGAGAAAATCACAGGGCGCAAACCTCTCATGGTTTGGCACGAAGAAACCACCCTGCCTAAAGTCGATTTTGTCGTTATACCGGGCGGATTTTCCTACGGCGATTATCTGCGTTCCGGGGCAATAGCCGCCCGCTCGCCGATCGTCCGCGATATTGTCAAAAAAGCCGGAAACGGCCTACCTGTGGCCGGGTTTTGCAACGGCTTTCAAATCCTGACCGAAGCCGGGCTTTTGCCGGGGGCTTTGATGCGCAATAAAGGCTTGCGCTTTGTCTGCCGCCCGCAAAAGCTACAAATTGTCAACGGGGATACAATGTTCACCAAAGCCTATAAAGGTATAACCGAAGTGACCTACCCTATCGCCCATTTCGACGGCAATTATTACGCCGATAATGATACGCTTAGAGAGTTGAGAAAAACCGGGCGTATCGTGTTCAAATATATAGATAACCCCAATGGTTCCCTGAACGATATAGCGGGTATTTGCAACGAAGCGGGCAACGTTCTGGGCATGATGCCCCACCCTGAACGGGCGGTGGACCCCTTAATTTGCGATTCTGGGCGCGGCGGTACGGACGGCATTGCTCTGTTTAAGAGCGTATTGGAGGCGGTGCGATGAAAAAAGTGAAAATCACACCTGAAGTCGTCGCAGAACACGGCTTATCAGAAAAAGAATACGAAATTATTTGTGACAGGCTTGGTCGCGCGCCCAACATCACAGAGCTAGGTATATTCTCGGTCATGTGGTCGGAGCATTGTTCCTATAAATCATCGCGGCGACATTTGAAGAAAATGCTGACCAAAGGCAAACGGGTTATTCAAGGCCCCGGCGAGAATGCGGGTGTTATCGACATAGACGACGGTGATGCGATTGTTTTCAAAATGGAAAGCCATAACCATCCGTCCTATATTGAACCTTTTCAGGGCGCAGCCACAGGCGTAGGCGGTATTATGCGCGATGTATTTACTATGGGTGCGCGGCCTATTGCCAATCTCAATGCGCTGAGATTTGGTGAGCCGTCCCACCCTAAAACCAAGTCATTGGTGGCAGGCGTAGTCCACGGCATTGGCGCTTACGGCAATTGTGTTGGTGTGCCGACGGTTGGCGGCGAGACCAATTTCCATCGTGGGTATAATGATAATATTCTAGTCAATGCCATGTGTGTCGGCCTTGCCAAGCAAGACAAGGTTTTCTATTCGGCTGCCAAGGGCGTCGGTAATCCGATTTTTTATGTAGGCTCCAAGACCGGGCGCGACGGCATTCACGGTGCGACTATGGCATCGGCTGAATTTGATGATGACAGCGACGCAAAACGCCCTACCGTCCAGGTCGGTGACCCGTTCACAGAGAAACTGCTAATCGAAGCCTGTATGGAATTGATGGCCACGGATGCGATCATCGCCATCCAAGACATGGGCGCCGCAGGCTTGACATCTTCGTCCATCGAAATGGCGGACAAAGGCGGAGTTGGCGTTAAAATGAACTTGGATAAAGTCCCCCAACGCGAAACCGGTATGACCCCCTACGAGATGATGCTGTCCGAGAGCCAAGAGCGTATGCTCATGGTCTTACAGCCCGGCAAAGAACATATTGCCATAGAAATATTCGAAAAATGGGATCTCGACGTAGCGGAAGTTGGCATAACCACCGATACTGGGCATCTGGTTTTGACCCACAAAAGCAAAACTGTTTGCGATATTCCCATTGCCCCGCTCGGTGATGACGCTCCGAACCTGAACCGCCCTTATGACCCACCGAAAAACCTGGACACGCTCTATAACGACCAGATTATGGACCCAGTTACGCGCGGAACAAGCTATAATGATGTGGTCACGACCCTGATCACCAGCCCGGACATCGCCTCCAAGCGCTGGATATGGGAACAATATGACCGCTCCGTTATGGGTGATACAGTCGACAGTTCCAATTCCGGCGGCGACGCGGCCATTGTCCGCATTCACGGCACCAACAAAGCGATAGCTATCACAACGGATTGCACGCCGCGCTATGTTACTGCCGATGCATTTGAAGGCGGCAAGCAAGCGGTCGCGGAAACCTACCGCAATCTTTGTAGTGTTGGCGCCGAACCTATCGCTATTACCGATTGTCTGAATTTTGGCAACCCGGAGCGCAAAGACGTTATGGGGCAATTCGTGCGCTCCATAGAAGGCATAGACGCGGCGTGTCGGGCGCTGGATTATCCTGTGGTTTCCGGTAATGTGTCCCTATATAATGAGACCAATGGCCAAGCCATTCCCCCGACCCCGGCGATTGGAGGTGTTGGCCTGATTAAAAATTTGGAGCGCTATGCAACGCTTAAAGGGGCAAAAGAAGGTGAGCATCTTGTGCTTTTGGGCAAGACTGATGGCTGGCTTGGCGCATCTCTATATGCACACCTCATCCTCGGTCACGCAAAGTCCGAGGCGCCCCTATACGCACCGCCGCCCGTCGACCTTGAAGCCGAGAAAGCAGCCGGCACCTATGTGCGCCGGTTGATCCGCGACCGCCGCGTTAGTTCCGTGCATGATTTATCCGACGGCGGCCTTGCTCTTGCGGCAATAGAAATGGCATTTGCTAATGGCTTTGGCTTTAAGCTGAAAGGCTCTGCCGATGTGCCGCTTTATGCATGGCTATTCGGCGAAGACCAAGGGAGGTATCTGGTATCAGTCGAAGAAAACAGCCTAAACCCCGTCATCAGCACGGCGCGGACATTAAATATCCCCGCCCAAAAAGTCGGCACAATTGGCGGAAGTCGTTTAATCGCAACAGGCGGGTTTGACTTATCCTTACAAGATACCCATATGGAATATGAAAGCTGGCTACCAGACTATATGGCCGACTAAACTAAGGAACACACCTATGGCTATGCAAGCCGACGATATTATCCAAATGATTAAAGCCGCCCTGCCCGATGCGCAGGTGGAACTAATCGACTTGGCCGGAGACGGAGACCACTATAAAGCCGTCATCACTAGCCCGTCTTTCGCTGGGCTATCCCGTATCGCCCAGCACCAAGCCGTTTATGGCGCTCTTAAGGGTAAAATGGGTGGAGAACTTCACGCCCTTGCACTCGAAACCAAAGCAGAATAACAAAACAAGGAAACACCATGACCGACACAGTAAGCGACCGCATTAAAAACACCGTCACCAGTAATGATATTGTGCTTTACATGAAAGGCACACCAACATTCCCCCAGTGCGGGTTTTCCTCCACTGTTGTGCAAATATTTGACTATCTCGGCGCAAAATATGCCAGCGTTAATGTACTGGATGATCCGGAAGTCCGCCAAGGCATAAAAGACTATAATAACTGGCCAACCGTGCCGCAAATCTTCGTCAAAGGCGAATTTGTTGGTGGTTGTGATATTATGCGCGAAATGTTCGAAACTGGCGAACTTAAGACATTATTAGCCGAAAAAGGCATTTCTACAGCATAATCTTTCTAACTTCGGCCACTTATTACATCGTAAGGTGGTATATTTACTTCGTCTAAACCATATCGTGCTATAAGCCCCCTATATTTCATAAATATAGGTTAGATTTGTACGATGGCCCTAACTATTAAACAGACAAAAAAGGACAGAACTTGGACGGCTATTCTGCTCGAAGAATCAGAAAGTAGCCTGAGGCACCGCAATGCCCGGCGCGGCAATACATTTCGGCGGATGTATTCCAGTGTGTTGGTATTAGTCAGCGCTGGTTTTGTCGTATATTGTAGCCTGTTTTATGTTGGTGCTTTTTTTGATGCAGGGAAAGTTGTTGGTATTAGCCAGTCCCTGCTGGCAGAAAAAGCCCAAAACAATGTACGCAATATGCCGCGTGTAAAAAAACGGACACTATTTTCCCCTATTATAGAAGGCTTCTCCACAAACCGTATCTATCTACGCAAAGGACAAACTATCCTCGCGACATATTCCTTACCGCGCAGAAGCAAACTCACACTCACAATCAAGCAATGTAAATCTCTGCCCGTTTTAGAAGTGTTTAAATGTGAAGTTTTGGGCGAACAAGGCAAAGTTATACGCAACCGTTCTACTGGTTTTGTTGAATTTACGGTTTCGGAGCCAGGGTTTTATTATTTCGACGACGAAGTTATTAAATTACCAAAAACGGAACTAAAAGCCAATTTCGACTACCGTATTGTTTGGCAACGCGGTGGCAAGCAAGCGCGTGTTACGCGCGAGCTTCCACGATTGCGTTAATCTCAATGTTTAGCGAGAATAGAACTCGACGGTAAGATTTGGTTCCATAACAACCGGATACGGCACTTCGTCGAAGGACGGTACGCGTACATATGTTACTTTCATTACCTTTGGATCTAGGTCGAGATATTCAGGAATTTCTCGCTCTGCACTCTCAAGCGCTTCCAAAACTAGTGCCATAGTGCGGGATTTCTCGCGCACTTCAATCATATCACCAGGCTTACAGCGGTAAGACGGGATATTAACGCGCTTGCCGTTGACCGTAACATGGCCGTGATTAACAAACTGCCGCGCGGCGAAAACAGTTGGTACAAATTTCGTGCGGTACACAACGGCGTCCAAACGGGATTCCAAAAGGCCGATCAGGTTTTCGGATGTATCCCCGCGCATACGGTCAGCGGTTTTATAAGTACTGCGGAATTGTTTCTCGGTAATATTGCCGTAATAACCCTTAAGTTTCTGCTTGGCACGCAACTGCGTACCATAATCAGATAGCTTACCACGACGGTTTTGGCCGTGCTGTCCCGGCGGAAATGGGCGTTTGTTTACTGGCGACTTAGGACGCCCCCAGATATTTTCACCAACACGGCGATCGATTTTATATTTAGCGGAATGACGTTTTGACATGCGAAAGCACCTTTTTGCGACGTGGCCCGGCTCCCCGGCCAATCCGAAGAGCGATTTTGCCCAAAAGGCAACAACGGCGGCACCACACCAACCCGTGAAAAACACTGCCGTAAGCAGAGTTGCGCGTCTTTTAAAGGCGGGTGCATCAATGTCAAGCGGGGTTTATGAAGAATTTGTACAAAACACGTCTGTTTGCATGCAATCGGCTTTTTGTTGGAATACAAGGTTAATTAAAATTTATTTGCATGTGATATGTATACGTATTATATGCTAGGAATGATAACAAAACACGAAGACTTACTGGGAACGCTCATCCATGACGTAGCCCACTTACTGAGGTGTGATATTGATAGCCGTGTGAAGCGCTATAATTTAACACGCGTTAAGTGGCTGGCGCTCGGCATTATCGAGCATAGACCAAATATTACGCAAAGGGACTTGGCCATAGAACTAGAGCTTGGCTCTGCTTCGGTTGGCAGGCTTGTTGACCGATTGGAAAGCCGTGGGTTTATTTCACGAAAACCTGCACCGAATGATCGGCGGGCTAACTGCCTTAGCTTAAAACCAGAGGCCTCCAAACTTTTGCAAGAACTCAGAAATGTAGCTGGCGAGATGAAGAACAACGCGCTCCAAGGGTTAAGCGCAGATGAAGTCAAAGCCGTAAACTCTGGACTACTCAAAATCAAACAAAACTTAAAAGGACTATTAACAACGGTTATATTTAGCGTCTCGGCCTTTTCTCAAGATATTATCATACGACTTGGCGAAGCCAGCAGTACCGGAACAATGACAATCATTTAACTTTGCCAAAAAATAATCATAGGAGACTAACATGTCAATTAAAGCAATTATTAATCAAGAGCAAATCCCCCTCAATAAATGCAAATCTACAGACCCGCTCATGGCCGCCATAGAAATTATGGCGAAGGAAAGCGCTAATGGGTTAGCCGTAGTAGACAAAGGCGGCAAGCTTGTGGGAATCATAACGGGGCATGATGTCGTTACGGCGCTCGTGTCTGAAAATTTTGATATGGATCGTGCCCAGGTACATCATTATATGTCCACCCATGTGGTAACTTGTAACCGCGACACCAACTTAAGCAGTGCGCTCATGAAAATGAAACATCACAACATCCAGCATTTGGTCATAGTAGATGGCTCTGTACTCGTCGCCGTTTTATCCATGCGAGATATTTTAAACAAAATGCATCAGAACGATGTTATGGAGTTGTCCGTCTTAAAGGATATTGCGGTTGCCCATAAAGTTGCAATGGTAAATTAGCTCTAGTGGTCATATCCATTAGAGCAAAGAAAGCAAACAGCCCCGGCAAACCAGGTGCTGTTCACTCCTCTCCGCTAATACACGTTTCAAAAATGTAAATAGCCCCAAAGCTGCAACAATCTGCAACACAGTGTTCCGCTGTCTGGCAAAGATTGTCTGGCACTCCCCATATATCTGTGACAAGCGGGAGTGTGAATAATAAATCAACCATAATAAGCACCGCCCATTACGGCCTGCTCGCAGGCATTGCCGCCTATGTTATGTGGGGTTTTTTCCCGGTTTATTTTAAAATCACCCAGGACGTACCACCGTTAGAGATATTGGCACACAGGATTGTCTGGAGCCTGCCATTTGCCGCCATTATTTTATATTTTCGCAAACAATGGCCGCAAATATGGCACGCCGCGCGCAATCTGAAAACTCTGGGCGCATTGACCCTAGCCGCCCTGCTCATAGCCTTTAACTGGGGGCTTTATATCTGGGCCGTACAGGACAGTCAGATTTTTCAAGCAAGCCTGGGGTATTATATCAACCCACTTATTTTCGTTCTGGTCGGTGTGGTATTTTTGGGGGAAACGCTGAGCCGCTTGCAAATTCTTGCCGTTGCATTTGCTACGGTTGGCGTCGCGCTGTTGACATTTTACGGCGGGCAGTTCCCGTGGATTGCGCTAAGCTTGGCGGTCAGTTTTACCATATACGGCGTCATCCGCAAGCAAGTGAAAATTGGTGCCGTTCCGGGCTTGTTTATTGAAATATCCGTTCTGTTTATTCCGGCAATTGCTTATTTGATATATTTATCCAGCCAAGGCCAAACCAGTTTCCTAAGAGACGCGCCGGTCATGAACACATTGCTAATCATGGCAGGTCCGCTCACGGTCTTGCCATTGGTCGCATTTGCTTTCGCTGCCCGCCGTCTACGCTTATCAACATTAGGCTTTTTACAATTCATCGGCCCTAGCCTGCAATTCCTCATGGGCGTCTTGTACGGCGAAAAATTGACAACAAGTATCTTGCTTTGTTTTGGCTTTATATGGGTGGCCGTCATCATTTTCACTTGGGATGCTGTTGCCGCTAAAAAGGGGTGATTACGCAGGTAGATTACGCCTTATAAGGGCGGCTTAAATTCCATAATAATTTCGTCCACGGCCAGATTATCGCCAGCTTGCGCGTTAATTTTACTGACGACTGCCTTTTTCTCCGCCCGTAGGGTATTTTCCATTTTCATGGCTTCGACGACCGCAAGGGCTTGTCCGTCTTGGACTTCATCGCCCTCTTCAACCAATACAGAGACAACGACACCGGGCATTGGACAGAGAAGCAGGTTAGAAGTATCGGCTACTACTTTTTCCGGCATTAATAGCGCCAAAGCCGCTTGCGCGGGTGTGCGGACTTTGACCTCAATATCGGAACCACGGTACTGTACGCGGTAACCTTCGGGGATTGGGGTGGCCGCGAAAACGAACGGTTCGTTATCAATCAGTGACGTTGCCAAAGATTGCCCCGGCGTCCAACCACACGAGATTTCCAATTCTATGGCGGCTTTGTCACTGCCGTCTGTGGACGTCACCAAGGAACTACCATTAGTGCGCTCGGTGGTAATATCGTAATGTCGCTCGCCAACTTGGACACTTAATTTTGTGGGGATAGCGCGTTCATGGTGTTTTAATATGCCAGAGCCGCTGGCCGCACGTTCGGCAAGCTTTTGCGCCATCAAGGTACAGACGCTAGCTATAGTGCGGGCATGTCCGGGGTTAAGGGGGACGCCCGCAAACCCGTCCGGGTATTCTTCGGCGATATAATTGGTGGAAATATCACCGCGCATGAACCTGTCGCACTGCATGACGGCGCTCAGGAACGGGATATTATGCCCGACACCTTTGATCTCAAAATTATCCAGCGCGGCTTGCATGGCTTTGATTGCAATACCCCTGTCCGCGCCCCATGTGCACAGTTTAGCTATCATCGGGTCGTAGAACATGGAAATTTCGCCGCCCTCATAGACGCCCGTATCGTTACGCACGATTGCGCCGTCCTCGGTCTCACCTTCGGCGGGCGGGCGGTAGCGGGTTAAGCGGCCAATGGACGGCAAGAAATTGCGGTACGGGTCTTCGGCGTAAATGCGGCTCTCTATAGCCCAGCCATTTATGCTAATATCTTTTTGCTTCAGTTTGAGTTTCTCCCCGCTTGCCACGCGAATCATCTGCTCGACCAAATCAACTCCGGTGATAAGTTCCGTAACCGGATGCTCCACTTGCAAGCGAGTGTTCATCTCAAGAAAATAGAAATTCTTGTCCTTATCGACAATAAATTCCACCGTCCCGGCGCTGTCATAATCAACAATAGCGGCCAGCGCGATAGCTTCCGCGCCCATTTTTTCCCGCGTGGCATCGTCCAAAAACGGTGACGGGGCTTCTTCTATGACTTTCTGATTGCGGCGCTGGATGGAGCATTCGCGTTCGTTCAGGTGTATAATATTGCCGTGCTTGTCACCCAATACCTGAATTTCAATATGGCGCGGGCTTTCGATAAATTTCTCGATAAATATCCGGTCGTCTCCAAAAGACGATTTGGCTTCGTTCTTGGAAGATGCGAAACCCTCCCGCGCCTCTTCGTCCGTATACGCAACCCGCATCCCCTTACCGCCGCCGCCCGCAGACGCCTTTATCATCACCGGATAGCCAACTTTGTTGGCAATCTTAACGGCTTCATCGGCATCTTCAATCAAACCCATATGCCCCGGCACGGTACTAACCCCGGCCTCAAGCGCCAATTTCTTGGAAGCAATCTTGTCCCCCATAGCCTCAATAGCCCGCACATTCGGCCCAATAAACACCACGCCCATGTCTTGAAGTTTAAGCGCAAAGTCCTTGTTTTCACTAAGAAAACCATAACCCGGATGCACCGCATCCGCTCCAGTGTCTTTAATGGCTGCCAATATCTTATCCATATCAAGATAGGATTCAGAGGCCGCCGAAGCCCCAATATAAACGCTCTCATCCGCCATGGTGACATGCAGGGCATTTTTATCGGCATCGGAATAAACAGCAACAGTAGCAATGCCCATCAATTTGGCGGTCTTAATAACCCGACAGGCAATCTCACCCCGATTAGCGATTAGTATTTTTTTTATCATTGGTTCATGTCCATATAGCGATGAAAAATGACAACACTAAAAAACCCCAACCAATTAGCATAGCTAATTGAAGGCGATTTTCGTATTTGTCTAAATAATTAATTCCACCTTGTTCTGTTAATGGAAAACCCTTGTTTCCGTAAACTGTTTCATATCGTGCTAAATATTTTTCACCCTTACTTGGAGAACCATATAAGTGCAACTTTTCACGTATAATTATCCATTTCAGTATTTGCCCACCTAAGAAGTTAAAATAGCTACCGTATAAAAAGCAAACGACAGCGATAGAAAGAGAAGCTTTTATCCAGATCGATTCAAGGTTTAATAGAAAACGAAACTGAGTTGCAATAAGAACTAACGGTGCACCAAATATCATAGTATTTAACTTTACTACGCCATTTAACTCTTGGAGGGTTTCAATATAATATTCTTTTTTCTTTAATAGATCAGACATAATCACTCACAGTAAAAAGGTTTATTATGCCCCTAACACCCCACTCATCTCGTTGAAAAACGGGATACACCTTTCGGTTTGGTGTAGCACTCACAATGGATACCGACTTTCGCACCCCAAGGGCACTTCCAAGAGGGCGTCGGTATGAGCGGCAGAGGGGGAAACCACCCAACACCCCGCTCATACCCGCGACGGCGGGTATCCAGTTGGATATCCAAGATGGATTCCCGCCTGCGCGGGAATGAGCGGATAATGGGGGGATACTTACACTTAAGTAAAAATATTTGATTTTGCCAAAACCCCAAACACCCCGCTCACCCCTGCGGATGCAGGGGTCTATCTTTGGGCTATCGGTGCAAAACACGAACCTCTGAGGTGGATACCTGCATGCGCAGGTATGAGCGGAGTTTGGGGAGGAATTATTATTTAAATTGGGATGTTTTTTGGGGTCGCCCAAACCCCCAACACCCCGCTCATACCCGTGGAAACGGGTATCCAGTTTTTTGGGTAAAGTGCGCAGCTTTGCTGCGCTCATAATCGCTGGTTCCCCACTTTCGTGGGGATGAGCGGATGAGAGTGAGGGGAGTTGTTGCATAATACTCACAACGGCAAGTTCCCATGTTTTTTCCATGGATTTTGTAGGTCTTTGTCTTTTAGCATTGCGAACGACCTGCATATGCGTTTGCGTGTGGAGTGCGGCATAATTACCTCGTCTATATAGCCTTTTTCAGCCGCCTTGAACGGGTTGGCGAAGTTTTTTTCGTATTCTTCTGTGTGTTTGGCGATGACCTCTGGGTCGCCTAGGTCTTTTCGGTACAATATCTCAACGGCGCCCTTTGCGCCCATGACGGCGATTTGGGCGCTTGGCCATGCGTAATTCATGTCGCCGCGCAGATGTTTGGGGGCCATTACGTCGTAGGCACCGCCGTAGGCTTTTCTGGTGATGACCGTGACTTTGGGGACTGTGGCTTCGCCGTATGCGTAGAGCAGTTTTGCGCCGTGTTTGATGATTCCGCCGTGTTCTTGCGCCGTACCGGGCAGAAATCCGGGGACATCTACGAAGGTTAAAATCGGGATAGAGAACGCGTCACAGAAGCGGACAAACCGCGCAGCCTTGCGCGAGCTATCACTATCCAAACACCCTGCTAGCACCATAGGTTGATTGGCCACCACACCGACCGTACTGCCGTCCAAGCGGATAAATCCGGTTAAGATGTTTTTGGCGTAGTCTTTTTGTAGTTCGTAGAAATCGCCCTCGTCCGCGACCTTGGTAATCAGTTCATGCATATCATAGGGCAGGTTCGGATTGTCCGGTATCAGCGTATCAAGCGACATATCCACGCGGTTCGGATCGTCAAACACTTTGCGGGTTGGGGCTTTGTCTTTGTTGTGTAGGGGCAGGAAATCGAACAGACGGCGGATTTCGGCCAGCGCTTCCATATCGTTATCGAACGCCCCGTCGGCTACGGATGATTTGGTCGTGTGGGTTTTGGCGCCGCCCAATTCTTCGGCGGTGACTATTTCATTGGTCACGGTTTTGACCACATCTGGGCCGGTCACAAACATGTAAGACGTGTCCCGCACCATAAAGATAAAATCAGTAAGCGCCGGAGAATACACCGCCCCACCCGCGCACGGCCCCATAATGACGCTAATTTGCGGGATTACGCCGCTGGCAAGAACATTGTTTTGGAACACATCTGCATAACCGCCGAGGGATACCACGCCCTCTTGGATACGTGCGCCGCCGCTATCGTTGAGGCCAATGACAGGCGCGCGGTGTTTAATGGCCATTTCTTGTATCTTGCAGATTTTCTTGGCATTGGTTTCGGACAGGGAGCCGCCAAACACTGTAAAGTCTTGTGCGAACACAAATGTCTTGCGCCCGTTAATCGTGCCCCAGCCTGTGACAACACCGTCTCCCGGAAAGCCTTTATCCGCCATACCGAAATCCGTACAGCGGTGGGCGACAAACATATCGAACTCTTCGAAACTGTCCTCGTCCAGCAACAAGCTTATGCGTTCTCGCGCCGTCAATTTGCCTTTGGCGTGTTGCGTATCAATACGCGCTTGCCCGCCGCCGAGCCGTGCCTGTGCGCGGCGTTCTTCCAACTGTTCAAGAATGTTTTTCAAGACATACCCCCTTTGGTAATTTAGATGTCATGATACTACCCAATCAAATACAAAACGGAACCTTTATTTCACCATACAATTATGAATGGGCGCTAGCCGATAATTGTTTCCGTTTTTCAATACTAAATACTTGCGCCTGAAACGAAACGGCATAGATTGACTTTATTATGAAATTTAAAACATCCTACCTCGTCGCGGCTCTCCTCATGGCTCTCATTGTGCTGTGGTTTGTTATTGGTAGCAAAAAATCCGAGAAAGACAAGTCGCCACCCAAACCAACTGCCAAGGTTGAAGAAACCATGCCCAGCGTGGTGATTAAGCAGCTGAGCGCCGAGCTGCACGAAAGCTATATGGAGCTTTACGGGCGCACCGAAGCTGACCGCGAAGTTTCTGTGAAAGCAGAGACTGCCGGGCTAGTCGTAAAAACACCTGTGCGCGAAGGGAAGTTTATAAAACGCGGCACATTGATTTGCGCCCAAGATATTGACGCACGCCAAGCCGTGCTTGATCAGGCGAAAGCTACATTGCGGTCGCGTGAGTTGGAATACGAAGCGGCGGAACGTCTCGTTGCCAAGGGCTTCCGCTCTAGCACCCAGGCCGCAGGCGCCCTCGCCGCTTTGGACGGTGCCAAAGCTCAAGTTAAGCAAGCCCAAATTGAACTGGGTAATGTCAATATGCGCGCCCCCTTTAGCGGTATTTTTGAAAAACAAATGGCAGAAATCGGTGATTATCTCGCGCCGGGTCAGCCCTGTGGTCTGTTGGTGGACATGGACCCACTTGTTGTGATCGGCGAGGTTACGGAAAAACAAATTGGGCGTCTCGCAGTTGGTAAGTCTGCCTCCATTAAATTAGCAACAGGTGAAACGCTGTCCGGAAAAATTCGCTTTATCGAAACCCGCGCCAACCCAGCAACTCGGACATTTAAAATCGAAGTCGCGGTGCCCAACAAAGACAGAAAACTACGTTCGGGCGTGACGGCAACAATCAAACTTTCTGCCGGACAAGCCAAAGCCCATCTTATTCCGGCCAGTGTTTTGACCCTTGACGACCAAGGCAGTATGGGTGTGCGCTATCTGGATCATGACCGCAAGGTCCGGTTTTCGCGCGTTAAGACGATTGACGAAACCAGTGCTGGTATCTGGGTGACGGGGCTTCCGGAATATACCGATCTGATTATTCAAGGCCAGGATTACGTGAACGAGGGTGTACAGGTTACGACACAATTCGATAATCCCGAGAACGGATCCGATTGATGACTGGTATTGTCGACTTTGCCGTCCGCCAATGGCGTATGACACTAGCCGTTTTGTTTTTCTCCGTGGTTGGCGGCTTCGTAGCCATGTTCACAATCGCTCTAGACGCAGAGCCTGATGTCGCTATTCCGTGGGTAACGGTACAGGTGGTTTTGCCTGGCGTATCGCCTGAAGACAGCGAGAGACTGCTGGTCAAGCCTCTGGAAACCGAACTAAAATCCTTGGACGGTATCAAACAGATGGACGGCATTGCCCGCACATCTGTGGGTACAATTGTCTTGGAGTTTAATGCAAATTTTGATCAAGATTCGGCTACTGATGATGTTCTGGAAGCCGTTAACAAAGCCCGGGGCGAATTACCCGAAGAAGCTAAAGAACCCTTGGTTGAAGAGCTGAACACGCAAACCCTGCCCATCATCGTGGTCAATTTATATGGTGATGCGCCGGAAAGGAAGCTACAAAAACTTGCGAAAAACTTGCAAGCCGCCCTAGAGGCCAACTCCAAAATTCTGGAAGCGGTTATTCAGGGCGAGCGTGAGGAACTACTCGAAGCTGTTGTCGACCCTGCACTCATGGAAAGCTACGGCATTACGTTCAACGAACTCGCCGCCGCTATTTCGCAAAACAACCGCCTGATCACAGCTGGTAAATTGGAAACCGATAGCGGCAAATTCGCGGTCAAACTGCCCGGTCTCATCGAAAAAGCTTCAGATCTTGCGGACATCGTTATCCGTAAATCAGATGATGGCTCCATTGTCCGGGTCAGCGATATTGCAGAAGTGCGGCGCAACTTTAAAGACCGGGATAGCTATGCTTTGTTCCAAAGTCGGCCATCCGTATCCCTTGAGGTTTCCAAGCGCAACGGCGAAAATATTATTGATACGATTAAGACCGTGCAATCTATTGTCGCAAACGTTACAAAAAAGTGGCCCGAAACTGTCAATGTAGACTTATCGCAAAACCAGACCATCCAAATCATGGACATGATCAAATCCCTGATCTCAAGCATAGTCAATGCTGTGGTGCTTGTGGTTATAGTTTGTATTGCAGCGCTCGGTTTGCGCTCGGCGCTGATGGTGGGATTTGCCATTCCCGCCAGCTTCTTGATGACTTTATTGATGCTACAAATTCAGGGCGCATCAGTGAATATGATGGTGATGTTCGGCATGATTTTATCGGTCGGAATATTGGTCGATAGCGCTATTGTCATAATTGAATATGCTGACCGGAAACTGGCCGAAGGTCTGGACAGACGCGATGCTTATGTCATGGCGGGCAAGCGGATGTTCTGGCCGATTATCTCCAGTACGGCGACAACATTGGCAGCGTTCCTGCCGCTCTTGTTCTGGAATACCCTGCCCGGACAATTTATGTCCTATTTCCCGAAAACTTTGATGTTGGTGTTGACGGCTTCACTACTTATGGCCTTGATTTTCCTGCCAACACTCGGCGCACTCTTTGGACCAAGAAAGCTTAAAGGTGCGCGTGCTAGCTTGAAAGCTCTCTCTGGTGCTGAGGGTGATCCGTTGTCCATAGCGGGCTTCACAGGCACTTACGCTCGCATGATAAACCGTTTGGCGTATCATCCTTTGAAAGTATTGATTGCCATTCTTATGCTGGTGTTTGGCATCTTCTATGCGTTCGGCGCAACCGGAGACGGCAGGCGGGTTGAATTTTTTACGGCAGACGGCGGGCAGGAAATCTATGTATATGCCCGCACACGCGGCAATACGGCAACTATAAATGAATATGAAACCGCCAAACAAGTAGAAGCCCGCCTGCGCGGTATTGACGGCATACAATCAATGTTCACGATTGCCGGCGCTGGCGCTTCATCAGGCGGCGGATTTAATGGCCCGCAAGGTGTTCCGCTTGATACTGTTTCGAGAACATTCCTTGAGTTAAAACCATTTGATGATCGCCGCAGTACTTTGGAGATAGAAAAAGATGTCCGCGCCGCCCTGACCAATATGCCGGGGTTGATAATGGAAGTCGAAGTGCTCTCCGACGGCCCGCCCACTGGCAAAGATGTTAGTGTTGAGTTGACCTCGGATAATCTCGGCCACCTGAATAAAGCCACCCGTGCGCTTAGTGCTTATATGAGCAGCAACAAATCATTGATCGAAGTCGAAGACACTATGCCCTTGCCCGGTATTGAATGGCAATTGGATATTGACCGCGAAGAAGCCGGGCGGCTGGGTCTTGATGTCAGTACAATCGGGGCCGCCGTGCAATTTGTCACCGAAGGATCACTGGTCGGTTTTTTCCGTCCCATTGATAGCGACGACGAAATCGACATCCGTATCCGCTTCCCAAAAACCTCCCGCGACTTATCCGAGCTTGACAATCTACGCATACAAACCAGTGAAGGCGCGTTGCCACTCTCGTCCGTCGTCACGCGTACAGCCAAACCACGACAAGACAGTATCCAGCGCCGCAATCAATTGCGGGTTTATGAGGTCAAAGGCAATTCCGCGCCCGGAATTGCCACCAACCAAATTGTGAAAGAAGTACGCGAATGGATTGAAAACGAAGCAAATTTTGAAGGCGATGTCGCGTTTAAATTTTTGGGCCAAGACGAGGAAAACAAAGCCGCCGGGCAGTTTTTTATGGTCGCAGGCTTGGCTACCCTCTTCATGATGGGCGTCATTTTATTGTGGCAGTTTAACAGTTTCTGGCACGTCACATTGACGCTTTCAGCCGTTGTATTTTCTGTTGCGGGTGTCTTGCTTGGCCTGATCTTTTATCCATATGTAAGCATCTTACTCTGCGGAACCGGGGTGTTGGCTTTGGCAGGGATCGTGGTGAATAATAACATAGTACTTATCGACACCTTTCAACATTTAAAACGCGAAGGCCACGAAACCCACGAAGCCGTGGTACGAACGGCAGCGCAACGTTTACGCCCCGTATTGCTGACGACCATAACAACCATAGTCGGCCTCATGCCTATGGCTTTGGCCGTTCGTGCTGATTTATTTGCTGGCGAGTTTTCCACCAAGGGATCGTCCACATCAGCTATTTGGGCGCCTATTTCTTATGTCCTAGTTTGCGGGTTAGCATTCTCAACCATATTAACCCTAATCCTAACCCCGGTTATGCTGGCCGGGCCTGCTCTGTGGTGGCAAAATTTAAAGCATATGTTCAATTGGTTCTACCGCAAGAAAGAAGACCCCTGGAGCGACGACGAAGACTGGATCGAAAACAGTGAGCCTGAAGCGGCTTCTCAGCAAAGCTCGTAACCAGGAAAAGAGCGCCTCTCTTTCAAGAGGGGTTTGGGCATTTGGTTATTCTTTATATGTGACACCCAAAAACAATGTTCTGGGGCGGCCCGGGAAGTAGCGGTCGCTGCCAAAAGCAAAATCGGCACGGTTGGCATAGTCCGTATTGCCCAGATTATCGACACGGCCATAAACATTGATATGCCGATTGAGGGCATAATTTGCCCGCAAAGTGAAAATATTATGTCCGGTATATTTCGCCGTATTACCGGGGTCTGTGTAATAACTTCCCACATGTTGTAGTTTCAAGGACGTGCTGAATTTGTCACTTGGCCTTGCGGTGATTTGCAGAAAGCCGAGTGTATTGGGTGCGGTATCAACCTGATTGCCTTTGGTGATGGAACTGGAGGCGCGGCCAACAATATCGGTAAAAGCATAGGTGTGTTCGGTCAGAGTAAAGCCGCCCATCAGGTCGAACATATCGCTGAGCGGTGCATCAAAGCTTAGCTCCAGTCCCTTATGATTGGTTTTACCGTCCACCACATTAAACCCGTCGGCATTTCTGAAAAAGAAATTTTCTTTGCGCATAACAAAGGCGGCTAATTCAAAGTTAATCGCGCCCGAATTACCCTTTAGACCAAATTCCAGACTGTCCATGGTTTCCGGTTTTATTTCGCCAGCGACCTGGCCCAATTGCAGGCTGTAGGCATCAGTTACTTGCGGAGCGCGCCCACCGCGAGCAATGCGGCCATAGGCGGTGATTGTGTCCGTGAGTGCGTGGGTAATGCCGAACTTGGGGGTCAGGATAAAGTAATCATCCTTGCGATCGGGGCTGCGGATGAAACGCCCAAATTGGCCGTCGTCAATATTGTTATTATAATCATAAGACGTGTAATCGGCCCGTGCGCCGATATTAATCTTTGTGCGCGGGTTCAGGTCGAGCCTGATTTGTGCGTAGGGAGACAACACCACGGCTTTAACGGTATAATCGAAATGCTCGCCCTGGATAAACGAAAACACGCCAGGGCCGGGCTGAAATTCTCGCAAAAATCCGTCCGTATATTCGCTGTCAAAGCCGAGCGTATAGCCGCCAAAATTTGTGGCACCTGCTAGGCTGGACAACAAGCCAATGCTTTTGTGCCCGCTGTCTTCTAGGGCTTTGCCCGGCACAAAATGCCGCCGGAACGATAAATCAACCCAGCGCCCATAGGGGATGAAAGACAGGGTCGCGCCGTTGTCGGATGCTTTGGTTATGTGCATTGCCAAGCGTGCAGATTGCCCGTCCCTGAAGGCTTCGGGGTTAGGGTTGCTTGCGGCTATTTCCTCGTCTTTATAAGCTTCAAATCCGCGAATAAACCCTGCCGTTTCTTGGTTGAGATTTTGCAAGGTAGCGAGAGTTTTCACCGCCCAAGCGCCTACATCCACATCATGGCGGATTTGTAGTTTTTGCTGGTCAAACCCTGAGGCATCCCGAAAGCCTCCGTCGTGTGTTAGATTAACGGACACACGATAACGTCCAGAAAAAGCACTGCCATTACTGGCGGCTTTGACGCGGGCAAAGTCGTCATTGCTGGCCAAAACATCAAAGGATAAATCGCGGTTGTCTGTGGGGGCTTGGGACAAAATATTGACAAGTCCGTGAACGGCGTTGGAACCATAAAGCACACTGCCAGGGCCTTTGGTTACTTCTACGCCGCCTGCAAGCTCCAAGGTGCCCTCGAACAAGCCGTTGACATTGGAAAACCCGGCGGCGCGGAAGGGCACACCGTCTTCCAAATAAAGAAAAGAGCCAGCACCCGCTCCACCCGTCAGCACAGGTGACCGAATAGCGGTTAAGTGTTCTTGTCCACTACCCCGGTGAATATTAACGCCAGCGATTTCGTTGAGAAGTTCTGCCGGGTGGACGGGGGCAACCAATTGCAATCTTTCTTCGCTCAAACCAGAGACACTGCCCGCATAGTCTTTGGCAGGCATAGCTTGCCGGGTTGCTGTGACAATGATTTCGTCAGCCCCCTCAGTACTTCCCTCATTTTGGGCGGCGAAACATGGTTGCGCTACCACAAAGCACATAGCAAAAACGGAAATGGATATGTAGTTTTTCATACTTGTCTTAGTAATGATTTAAGTGGAATTTACCAATGTTTTTAACAAAAAACGCGCTAGGCCGTGGTGAAGAATTAATCTCACAGCTCGTAAAGGCAAGGAATTGTGTTGAAAAGCCAAGATGGGAAAGCTAACACCATTAGGATAAAAATAAATAAAAGGGGATAGCTATGTCCGGTCACAAATTACAACAAATATTGCAAACACAGCGCACTGCATTTAACGCGAAACCAAATCCGTCATGGGCAGAGCGCAAGGCGAATTTGCTTAAGCTTCGCAAAGCGATTTCAGACAATGAACTGAAATTCCAACAAGCGATTTCCGAAGACTTTGGCAATCGCTCATTTGTGGAAACGACGATGGCGGAAATCGCGATTATCCACGGCGGCATCAAACATGCGCTTAAGCATACACAAAAATGGATGCGCACCAGAAAAGCGCCGACCGCCATGCAGTTTAAACCAGCGACAAACCGCATCATACCCCAACCCCTTGGTGTAGTGGGGATTATAAGCCCCTGGAATTACCCACTACAACTTGCTATCATGCCCGTTATCGGGGCGCTTGGTGCGGGTAATCGTGTGATGATTAAACCCAGTGAATACACGCCGATATTTTCAGATCTGTTAAAAACCGTCCTCGGCGAAATTTTTACCGAGGAAGAAATTTATGTAGCGGTTGGCGGTGTAGACATTGCGCAAGAATTCTCAAGCCTGCCTTTTGATCATCTCCTGTTTACAGGTTCGACCAATGTCGGACGGATTGTGGCCGGGGCGGCGTCTAAAAATCTCACACCCGTGACTTTGGAGCTTGGCGGGAAATCCCCTGTGATTATTGATGAAAGCGCCAACCAAAAACTGGCCGTGGCGCGGATTGCCAATGGCAAGCTTATCAATGCGGGGCAAACATGTGTGGCACCTGATTACCTTCTGATGCCGGAGGGCGAAATTGATGCATTCTCCAAAGCACTCATTACCAAGGCCGAAGAATTCTATCCGACCTTTGCCGGTAATCCGGATTATACCTCCATTATTGCAGACAGCCATTATACTCGCCTGCAAGGCTTGCTTGAAGACGCCGAGAATAAAGGTGCAAAAATACAGACGGCTGGCAATGACGATACGCAAGTACTGGCCGGAGAGCGCCGCATCCCGCTGACCGTTATTACCAACACCAATTCTGATATGAAAATCATGCAAGAAGAAATTTTCGGCCCACTCTTGCCCATTATTGCCAGTGAGAGCCTCGAAGATTCCATGAACTATATTCAGGAACGTGATAGACCATTGGCGCTCTATTGGTTCGGGGAAAACAAAACCAAACGCGACCATGTGCTGAACAACACCATATCCGGCGGCGTGAGTATTAACGAAACCGCTTGGCATGTGGTTCAGGAAGACATTCCGTTCGGCGGCGTAGGTCCGTCCGGCATGGGTGCGTATCACGGCGAGCATGGTTTTAAAACTTTCTCCCACATGAAGGGCGTATTCATGCAAAGCAAATTTAGCGGCGGCAAAATGCTCTACCCCCCCTATACAGAAAAGACCCAAAAGGTTTTGAATATGATGAAGAAGTTTATGTAACTTATTCATAAGCTATTACATCCGCGTTCTCGAAACTCCGACACCGCGCTGGCCGTTATTTGATGCAAAACATATGTGCGCGGATATACCCGCCGGTGCAGAGCTTGGCGATAATGCCGGATGCTCCAATCATGAGTGCGGTTTTTCGCAGTCATTTGTTTCCCCATTATTTACGACGTATTTTTCTGTAGCGTTATTGCGCAAAACCATTCATGATGAAGTATGAGAGATACACCCACACGTTTGAACGGTAAATATACGGATATTTATAACTGGCAAAGCTCGACCGATGCGTCGCTCTGCGTCTATTATAAAAAGGCGAGGGGCAAAAAAGCCAAAGGCATCGTCCAGATCAATCACGGATTGGCCGAACACGCAGGACGTTATGCCCGCTTTGCCGAAGCCCTGAGCAAGGCCGGATACCATGTCTATGTCCATGATCACAGAGGCCACGGCGCGACTAAAGCACCTAATGCTAGCCAAGGTGTGTTTGCCCTCGAAAACGGGTCAGGCAAAGTTTTGCAAGACGTTAAATTTGTTATTGGCAAAATCCGCAACACCCATCCTGACCTTCCGGTTATTATGTTTGGGCATTCCATGGGCGCGATGATTACCTATAATTATTTATTGCGCTGGCCAGAAGATATAGACGCTTGCGCCGTTTGGAACGCCGCCATGAGTAAAGGCGGGGCGAACGGCCTGCTTAAATTCATATTGGGGCTTGAGGGCAAGTTTAAAAAACCGGATGCGGGCAGTATCATCAACAAGCTGACTTTCGAGAGTTTCAACAAAAAGTTCAAACCCAATCAAACGAAAAGCGATTGGCTTTCCAAAGACGTGGACGAGTGCCGCGCATATGACAACGACCCGGATTGCGGCTGGCCCGCTTCGGTGAGTATGTGGAAAGATTTACTGGCATGGGTGTTACGCGGTGCCTCTGATGAGGGCTTGGAAAATGTGCCCAAATCCATGCCGATATATCTCCTCGGCGGCGATGCAGATCCGTCGACCCTGAACGCTAAAGCCACCCTCGATATGCAATCGCGCATGCAAGCGGCAGGCTTAACCAATGTAAAAACTTGGATCCGCAAAGACGGTCGCCACGAAGCCCTAAACGAGCCAAAGGCTGAACGAGATGCGGTGGTCTCCGAGTTTTTAGAGTGGGTGGCCAGTTCCAGTGCCAGTTCCAGCGTCTAACTACGTTCTTTAATTTTCAAGAAGCGTAAGTCGGGGTTTTTATCGGCGGCGTAACTAACATCCCATTGGGACTTCGCCAGCAGAACCGGCGCACCGTCCAAATCTTCGGCTATAGCGCCTTGGTTTTTGTTGATGAATGCTTGCAAAGCGGCAGGGTCATCGGAAACAACCCATCTTGCAACCTGATACATGCTTTGCTCAAATACGACCTCAAGACCATATTCAGTTTTAATCCGTTCAGCCATAACATCAATCTGAAGCGAACCAACCGCCCCGACAATCATGTCAGAACCCATGGCGGGCTTGAACAGTTGCGTGACGCCCTCTTCGGCCAGACTTTCCAGAGCCTTGCGCAAATGCTTGGCCTTGAGCGGGTCAGACAAACGCGCACGGCGCAAAAGCTCCGGCGCAAAATTTGGGATGCCGGCGAATTTAATCTTGCCGCTTTCCGACAAGCTGTCCCCTACCCTAAGCACGCCGTGGTTTGGGATACCAATAACATCCCCCGCATAGGCCAGCTCGGCCAGCTCCCGGTCTTGGGCGAAAAACAGTATAGGATTGTGGACGGATATAGTTTTGTTTTCCGTATTTTTCAGCTTCATACCGCGCTTAAACACGCCGGAACTGAGCCGTAAAAACGCGACCCGGTCGCGGTGGTTCGGATCCATATTGGCTTGAACTTTAAAGACAAAGCCCGAAACAGTTTTATCGGACGGTGCGACGGTGTCCTCTTGACCATTCTTTATGCATTTCTCGACCTGCGGCCCTGGAGCAAATTTTGCCAGCGCATCGATCAATTGCAGCACGCCAAATTTCTTGAGGGCGGAGCCGAAATAGACCGGGGTCATATGACCTTCATTAAAAGACTGTTCGTTAAATTCACCGTATTCACGCGCCAGTTCAGCTTCTTCACTAAACTCTTCGCACAAATCCGCATCGTCTATAAATGCCGCCATATCGTCGCTGCCAAAGGCAATGGGGGCGCCGTGTTCGCCTTCCGCAGTGAACGGCAGGAACATATTTGTACCTAGCTCGGCCATACCCTTAAAGCGCCTTCCACTGGCGCACGGCCATTGCATAGGCACCACATCAAGCGCCAATTTATCTTCGATCTCGGACAGGGTCTCAAACACGTCGCGGGCTTCGCGGTCAAACTTATTGACGAATGTAATGATCGGAATATCGCGCAAACGACAAACTTCGAACAATTTCAGCGTCTGCGGCTCAATTCCCTTGGCCGCGTCCAAAACCATGACCGCACAATCAGCAGCCGTCAGGGTGCGATATGTATCTTCGGAGAAATCTTCATGACCCGGCGTGTCCAGCAGGTTAAACACCAACCCTCTATGCTCGAACGTCATCACGGACGAAGACACGGAAATCCCGCGCTCTTGCTCAATTTTCATCCAGTCGGATTGGGTGCGCCTACGCTGTCCGCGCGCCGCCACTTGTCCGGCCTGGTGGATGGCTCCCGCCGCTAAAAGCATGTTTTCGGTCAGCGTAGTTTTACCCGCATCAGGATGAGAAATGATTGCAAACACGCGGCGCGTATTTGAGGGATGTTGTGCAGTTTCAGTCATGGCCACCCCTTAAAACCCCAAGGCATCTGATACAAGCATTATTCGCTTTCAATTGGTTCAGTCAAAAAATTCCGGCCTTGTTTGTCTTCTATTTCTACCACCCAGAGATCCGGGTCGGTCTTGACGCGTTTGCCAATCATTTCGTCGATTTCTCGTTCCGGCAATGGGCCTTTGGGCAACCAAACTCGTTCGCCATTTATATTTCTGATAGGTCGGAACAGCACCGCATTCCCGTCAAGCGTACAGACTTTAACCAAAACTGCACCCGCATCGCCGTCGCCTTTACGAGCAAGGGTCGCATAGGCCGTTTCCACTTGGGCGCGGCGGATCAGGGCATAGACCCAAATCGACGGTTTCAGGGTTGGCATCATAATGAAGTCATCTTTTCTCTTTTAGAGCGAAACTGGCACTCTATTTGCTTGGTTGGAAGCGTATTAACCAAATAAGGCGCTGACATGTCCCAAAATAAGCACAAAACTCTCGAATTCAAGCCTAGATCCCAACCAGGGTTCAAAGCTGGAACAGTAATGAGCTTTGAGCGGATTTTCTATACAATGCTATTGGTCTGCTTGGCTGGCATCTTTATTTTCGCCGCCAGCACTGCCCAAGCTGCCGTGACAGCGACAAAAACAGCTAAAAACCCAACCTATATCTTAAAATCCAGCCTAAGCGATATGTCCAAACGCGACAGTGCCATTCTGGACTGGCGCACCCAAGAATATGAATTGGCTTTCGATTTACCGGCCAATGACTGGTATGAAAGCCTTGATCTGTTCATTAGTGCCTACCCGGAAGGGCAAGTCGCACGGGGTACACCTTTGCTCATCAGTTATAACGGCGCAAAACCTGTGCCGATTTACGGTCGGGCCTCGCGATTTGACGCCCATATCCGCATGGATACTTCCCGCATTCGCTTGTCAAGAAACAGCATAAAAATCAGCTACCAGACGCCCAGAAATGCAGATTGTCTCACACCTGCAAATGGCCAATGGGTCATTGATTTATCACGCTCAAAGCTGGTGGCCAAAGCCCGTGCTAAAAACCGCCAAATGAACATTGCAGAAATTGAACAAAGATTAGGCCACGCCATGACGGCACCTAAGCGCGTAGGTATCACCGCTATAGGCAGTCATAAATTAGCCTATGAAGCCCTCGCCGCCCAAGCTATCGCCCAGCGTATGTCGTTCATACCCGAGTTTAAGCTTGGCTCTGGCCTAAGCGATATACGATTTATTATTGGAACACACGACAATATTCGCCCGCTCCTGAACAATAAATCCATCCTGGATACCCAAGGCGCAAAAGTGTTGATCGACAGCGGTCACAAACCGCAAATTGTCCTGACCGCAGAGACCGAAGAACAGGTCTTGGAACTGGTGCGCGCCTTTGCTACATATCACCTCCCCAAAGCAAGGCGCGGCAGTATTTCTATGCACGAGCTTTATTCGGGCGAAATATTCGCTCCTCAAGCCATTGTCGGCGCTGGTCATCACAAGCTATCGGATATTGGTACTCCCGTAATTGCGCCCACATGGCGTCCCGAAGCCAGCAATATTAATTTCAATGTTATAGACCCGCATGCAAGCAGTGGCGTTCTGACTTTGAAAGTGCTAAGTGCCAAAGACATCAATCCGAAATCCCGTTTGTCCGTTAAACTTAACGGCCAGGCTATCGGCTACACCCATCTCAATAAATCCTCAAAACTCGTAGAATTCAATATAAAGCCCGGTATGTTCACGGCGGTCGGCAATACGCTCACCATTGCGCCGGATATCCAGCCGAGCGGCTCTGCCACATTGTGCCAGCCCCAGCAATATGTCCCGACTGTTCTGGTCAGCAACGCATCCAAGTTCCGCCTGACAACATCCAGATCGTCACACCTTACGGATCTAAGTCGGCTTTCAGCATCCGGCGCGCCATTTGATAACAACAGCACATTGGTATTAACCGCGCGCACTACAAAAGACAGGTTAGCCACATTAAATATGCTCGCCTATGCCGCCCAGCAATTTGGCCCCAAATGGACAGGGGCTGACTATGTGTCTGCGCTACCTGCAAAATCGGATCTGGATAGAAACATCCTGATCATAGGCCCCAATCCGATCATTGATAGCGCTCTGTATTCCGCCGCACCGAAGGGGCTAAAGATAGCATTGGGCAAGAAAGTACGCAGTAAGCAAAAGGATCTAAACATAGTTGATACCGACAGGTTCGCATCTAGCAATGCCGACCAAACTTTCAAACTTGCCGCAGGTCAAGAGCGGGGCGCCCGTCTTGATTCTGGCGGCCTGGCGGCCATGTTCCCGTCGCCCTATGCCAATGGCCGCATGGTGGGCATTATCAGTTCGGACCATCCTGCAAAATTCGCCAGCGCCATGGGTGCCGTAATGACCAATGACTATTGGAACGGCTTGCAAGGCAGTGTTGCGCGCTGGGATAAGAGCACTATTTTGATGGCACAAACAGCAACGCCCTTACCTGCCTCATTTGGCCTAAGCGAAACGGTACCCGAAACAAAGCTTTTATCAAGCGCACCTAAATTTGTCAGTGCTACCAAAAATTGGCTCGCAAACCTTTCATGGGGCACGCCGAAACAGGCGGCAACCGGACTGCCAAATCCGTCTGCGCCCATATCCGCTCCTATGGACGCTCCGGCGCCCACATCTGTGTCCGCGCCTGTCCAAACCGCTTCTAATGACCCGCAAATCGGTATGGGGCGTCCATTGGAACAACCTCCACAATTACGCGGCTCTGTACCTGTCCAGCCAACTCCACCTACTGCGGCGCCAAAGAAAAATTGGAAAGCCTCCATGCCTAAACTCGCCAAGCCATCCTTGCCAAACATGACCAAAATCAAACTGAAAGGCTACCAAACCAAACGCGATCTACAGGCTTGGTGGGGAAAGGCTTCAAGCCAGGCTTTCAAAGCAACGCCCCTACAACAGTGGTGGAAAGATATTACCCACAATAGAGCCGCATTTTTCTTGCTCATCGTGTTCTTTGGATTTTTCATAGCAGCTCTGGCATCACCCATGAGCATCCGCAAAAAGAAACGCTAAACGCGTGGTTTTGTTAAGGGCAGAGAGACCAATACCTTGGTGCCGACGCCTGGATGGCTGGTGATTTCGAAATCGCCGCCGTGTAATTTGGTCAAATTCTTGACCAGTGAAAGCCCTAGACCGGTACTGCGCTGTTTCACTAAATTGGCATTGGAATTTTGAGCATAGGGTGTGCCGACGGAGGCAATGTCTTTGGCCGTCATGCCTGTGCCTGTGTCCTCAACACTAATCTCCATGCGGTTTGCTTTGATATATGCGGCTGATGTTATACGCCCACCTTTAGGGGTAAATTTGACGGCATTGCTGAGCAGGTTCAGCAAGATTTGCCGCACGGCACGGCGATCGGCTTCAATGATCAAATCCCGATCCGCCTCAATGTCTGCGGCCAGTACTAGCTCTGCCGCATCGGCAGAAGGCCTGATCATTTTCATGGAACTTCTAACCACATCGGCTACGTCAAATTCACCATAATTCAACTCGTATTTATTGGCACCCACCTTGGACATGTCCAACACATCCCCAACCAGATCGAGCATGTGTTGACCACTATCATGAATAAGGTCTGCGTACTCAGCATATTTGCCCGGCAAGGGGCCGAACAGGCGCGAGCGCATCATATCCGAAAATCCGATTATGGCATTGAGCGGTGTTCTGAGTTCATGGCTGACCCCGGCGAAAAATAATGTTTTTTCGTCGAATTCCTTCTTCGCCGTTTCCTGTGCATCTGTGAGGTTCAAGACTTTGTTGCCGATACGCGAATAGTCGGAGGTGTAAGCAAATACCGAACCGTCTATTTGCGGTACTAAAGTCAACTCCATAAAGGACGACGACCCACCAAGGTTTTCTTTGAAGTGTTCAGGAATATCAATGCCAAGCGAAGTGGCCTCTCCGGTTTCGCGCATAACATCAAATGCCGCCACGAGGGAATGCTCCTGCGCTTCACCTAAGGCTAGGCTGGACAAGGTGATATGATCTGCCTGATCATCACCAATATCGAACATTTTTCGCGCCGTTGGTGTAGCCATGGCCAGGTTTCCGTCAGCGTCAAATTGCATAACCGCACCAGGGAAAGCTTCGGCAAAGCGGTAAGCATTATCGCCCACATATCCCGCGTCTTTATTTTGTTTGCTAGAGGCCGCAAAAAACATAGCCCCCACCATAAATGCTATCGTGGCCATAATGCCTGCCAGTTCGCCCCAACTGGCTTGGTCAGCATTGGCGATGGGATCAGGCGCCAGACCCGCTTGGCCAAAATAGAAAACACCCGCTGCAAATATGGCGCTAAACACCATAGCTTCGATGACTTTTTCGCGTTCAAACAAAGCCGCCGCTGCCGGGGCGCATAAGAACAATATAGCCATGGGCACAAAGGCAATGGCAAAACAGGCAACAATAGCCAAAGCTATCCACGAGAAAATCACCAGCATCTGCACCCATTCACGCCGAGAGAACGGCCAGAGTAACAACCCGATAATTGCAGGGGCTATTGCAACGCCAGCAAAGGGCAGTAATGACATAGCATCAATGCCCTTGAAATATGCAGCAGCCAAGGCTGCCAGTAGTGCCAGACACCACAAAATGCTGATCAGGGGCAGTCCGCGATTTATACTGAAATTCAAAATTCTGACCTCTCGGATATGATTTCGCTAAGTGGGTGTTTACCACAGATAATAATTAATGGGCGATTCGCGGATAAATTAATAGTTAATTCGCGTTTTAGGTGAAATAGGGTATATATGTTTCTCCGCCGAGAATCAGCTTTGTTTGGCACTCGTGTACTGACCATACTATTATCACTGCGGCTTGGGGGCTGAAGGAATAAAATGTACGAACCAAAACACCCGATCGCTTTAAGAGCCTTCGCTCTTGCTACAGCCCTTACATTAGCGGCATGCAAGACTACGGAGCCGCCTGCACCAGCACCCGCTTTAGAACCAACACCGCCCCCTGCCCCCATTGTCGCGCCCACCAAACCCGCACCGCCACCGCCCTTGTTTATTCCGGCCAGACCTACGGCAGAGCGCATAGATGAACCTCTGGTGCGCGCCGCAGGCAATTATGCGGTTTTAATGAACCAGGTCAATTTGATCGCCGCCGAAAGCATCCGCTCGTCTAAGCATCTCAATCAGACCATGGACGGATTAACACAAGTCTATTCACCTAGTTTAGGCCCCGCCTTATTGGGGTATGGAGCTTTGATCGGCGCGCAACAACCAGAATTCGTTGAAGGCGTGATAGAAACCGCCCGCTCTCAGGGCATCGACAGCGTGGTATACCAGTTATATGTCGACCCTGATTATGCGGCTAACCTCTCGGGGGCGCCCTATGCCGCCGCACAAATTCAAAACGCTTGGGCCAGCGACATCGCCGCCGTCAGCCGCGCCAGCGAACACATAAAAAGCCAATCCTATTCTTTGCAAAAGCAAAAACAGTGGAAGAAAATGCGGGTTGATTCCAGAAGCGACCGCCTTGAAGTTCTAAGCCGATCCCAATCAACACGCTTTAACCCGCCCCACGCGACGGCAGAAAAAATCGCCATCACCGGCACGATCAGAGCCAGTGATGTGGGCGGCGACCAAAAGCGCCAACAATTCTGGCAGGTTTATGGTCGAAACAGTCCGCCCAGAACCCAAACTTTCAGAAGCCAATATAAAGGCGCAATGCACCGCAAAGCCCTGACTTTATCAGCCTTGGAAATCCTCGGCGCGACCAGTTCAGAAAGCACGCAATGGATTGAAAACTACATGACATCGCCCGCCCTTACTCAGTGTGTCAACACCGCCCGCCTGAACACGGAACAATGTATCGCCGCCGGGCATTTCAAATATGAAGACGCATTTTGTATAGCAGAGCACCAACTCAAAGAGATCAGCAATTGTTTAAGCGCCAGTACATTATAGTAAGCGCCAGTACATTATAGAATGTATATTATGGGGCGCTTGCCTTAGCTGGAGCCAGCACCAATAGCGCTGCCAAATTTCCAGCGGTTTGTGTTAACTTGGCATCATTTATTAACGCGGTTGTCATAACACAGCTTAGCTGAGTAATTTCTCCAATTTTGGTAATAGTTTCTCGCTGGCGCAAAGTAGATTTCCACTAGCAAGCACATCATCATTCTTGCCTGTGTCCAAATCTTGCACAATACCGCCTGCTTCGCGGACTATAACGATGCCTGCGGCTATGTCCCACGCTTTGAGACGGCGTTCCCAGAAGCCGTCAAAGCGGCCTGCAGCGAGCCATGCTAGGTCGAGCGCGGCGGAACCATTGCGGCGAATGCCCGCAGTTTCGGCCATGACTTTATGCATTTCTGTCAGGAATTTTGCGTGTCCGGGTTTACCGCGAAACGGTGAACCGGTTGCTATCGTGCAAATAGTCAAGTCGTCGCGCGGCGGGATATACAGCCGCTTTTCAACGCCGCGCCCGTCAACGAGGAAAGCGCCCTTGCCTGCTTCGGCAAAAAACATTTCGTCCCGGATGACATCATAGACGACGCCCGCATGGAGCTTGTCATCGCGCTCTACGCCAATGGAAATAGCGAAATGGGGATTGCCGCGCATGAAATTTGTTGTGCCGTCGAGCGGATCAATAATGAACCTGTGGGTTTTATCAGAGCCACCGACCGCGCCACGTTCTTCGAGCAAGTAGCCGTACCCTGGACGGTCATGGCGCAGGCTTTCAAAGATTTTTTCTTCGGCCATTTTATCGGCTGCGGTAACGAAATCCGCAGGCCCCTTGCGGGACACTTGCAGGTTTTCAACTTCGCCAAAGTCCCGCGACAGCGTGCGCGCGCCCTTACGGGCAGCGACCATCATAACATCAACGAGAGGGGATGAATTTGCCATTAATCTGCTCGCTTCACATAAGAGCCGTCTTCGGTCATGACGATAATCCGCTCGCCTACATTAACGAAGGGCGGCACGGTTGTACGCACACCATTTTCCAAAATTGCGGGCTTGTAAGAGTTCGCTGCCGTTTGGCCTTTAACCACAGGCTCGGTTTCGCTGATTTCCAGCGTGACTTGCTGGGGCAAAGACACAGAGATTGGTGTTTCCTCATGAAACTCCAATTGCACTTCCATGCCATCGTTCAGGTAAGCTGCGCGCTCGCCAATAAATTCGGCTTGCAAATTAATTTGCTCATAATTCTCAGAGTTCATAAACACCAGCATATCACCTTCGGCATAAAGATAGGTGTGCGGTTTTTGGTCGAGCCGAATTTTCTCTACGGTTTCAGAAGCCCGAAAACGTTCATTAAGCTTGCGACCATCGATTAGGTTTTTTAGTTCGACTTGATTAAACGCACCGCCCTTGCCTGGTTTCACCGCACCCGTCTTAACCGCGACCCAAAGGCCGTTTTGGTGGCTGATAATATTACCAGGCCGAATTTCATTACCATTGATTTTCATGGTTGCTCCTTAAACTCTTTACGATGTACAAACTAGGATGGTGTAATCTTTACGCTATAATCTTGGGCGGCTCTTACCAAACGGATGCGCTGACAGCAACATGATAATTACATGTTTGCATGCTAACAAAACTGTGATTGGACACTGGAGATAATCTGCTAACAATACATCTAAACAGGAGCGCATCATGATGGACTTAATCAACGGCTTTATAACAGACGTAGAAGCGGGGCCGACTTGGATATATTACTGGGTCAACTTTATGGGGTTGGTATTTATATTGTCCATTCCATTTGCATTTAAGCGGGTTGAAGCGCGGTGGATTGCCATCTCGACGCTGGTAGTTGCGCCCATAGTCATGTTTACGCTTTACCACAAATTTGGCTATGAACGGGTGCTAGGCTGGGGGCATATCATAGCCTGGACACCGGTTTTGTTTTATCTTTGGAAACGCAAAGATACATGGCGGGTCAAGGAAAGTTTGGGCGGAAAATATATAGCCTTAACAGTTATAGTGATGTTGGCTTCTCTGGCATTTGATATGCCTGATGTCGTGCGCTATGCACTCGGCGAGCGCAGTTAGCCGAGATTGGCGGCCATGCGCATACCAGCCGGGGTAAGAACAACGATAAACAAAACCGGCAAGAAAAACACGATCATTGGCACGGTTAGCTTCGCAGGTAATGCCGCCGCTTTTTTCTCAGCCGCCATAACCCGCATAGCACGGTTTTCATCCGCCATAGTGCGCAGGGTTGACCCGAGGGGTGTACCGTAGCGCTCTGTCTGAATAAGTGCCGTCGAAACTGCACGAATACCCACATGGTTATTACGGCGGCCAAAATTTTCATAAGCTTGGCGGCGACTTTGCAAATAGGACAATTCTGCTGTGGTTAGGGAAAATTCTTCTGCAAGCTCTATGGAATTTTCCGCCATTTCTCTTGATACTTTGCCAAATGCCATTTCGATGGACATCCCGGATTCGACACAAATCAACAATAAATCGAGCGCATCGGGGAAGACGGGCGAAATCGAAGCCATACGCTTACCCGCTTTATTTTTGATATAGATCCCCGGCGCATAATACCCAAGCAACATCATTGCAAATGCCGCGACCAAGGACTGCATCAGACGCCAATCCAACGGGTTTAAGATAACAAAATATAAAATCCCAAACAAAAACAAAGCGATCGGCATAATTAGTCTGAACATATAGAACAAATATACAGGGCGCTGCCCCCGCAAGCCTGCTTGTGACAGTTTATCTTTCAAGTCTGGCGCCGCTAATAACTTTTCCAAGGATAAATTATCAACCAGTTTTTTGACAAACCCTTTAGATTCCGACCTAAGCTCGTGCGGGTTATCTAACCTATTATGTCGGCTTTTGCGTAAACTGTCCCGTTCATTGGCAACAGCCCCCATACGCTTTTTGAGGGCGTCTCCTTCAAGCAGAGGCGATAATAACGAATATAGAGTCGCAACACTCGCCAGACAAATTAATAGAATAAGCGTAGTTTGAATTATACTTGGTAAGTCAATTCCCATACCTATTCCTAAAACTTGAAATTAATCATTTTACGCATAACGAAAATACCAAACGCCATCATTAAGCCACTAATCATCAAATTAGTCTGCCCGGTTTTCGTGAAATATAAATCATGCATATAGTCGGGCGAAACTACACTCACCATTGCCATAACACCGGGAGGAAGAACGCCAATGATAATGGCAGATACTTTTGCCTCTGCGGCTAGCGCTTTTATTTTTTCGCGTAGCAATTTACGCCCCCGCAATACCTTGGAAAGATTGTCCAAACTTTCACCCAAATTACCACCCGTGGAGCGTTGAATTGACAGCACCGTACCGAAGAAATTCACTTCAGATAAAGGCATACGTTCATACATACGTTCAATACAAATTTCCAACGGCACACCGACGCTTTCGCCTTCGACCAAGCGTTGGAATTCGCCGCCAACTGGTTGTGGGGCTTCGTGGGCAATCATCCGCAAACAATCGCCAAGCGGCAGTCCTGTGCGCACACCGCGCACAATAATATCCATGGCGTCAGAGAAATGTGACGTGAAGGCTTTTTGGCGGCGGGTTATAATAGCGCCTAATATAAAGCGCGGTACACCAAAACCAAGTACAAAACCAATCCCGGCAGAAATCAACGGGCTTGCTCCCAGAAAAATTGGCACACCCGCACCAATAATGCCGATAACAGCCGACATTATTGTAAAGTTTTGTGCGGTGGTTTTGAGGTTTGCTTGAATAAGTTTAGCTTTTAGTGACTTGCTTTTCTTTTTCTTGTCTTTTTGGCTTTTTTCCAACTCAGCCAAAGAATTTTCAATTTGTTTGCGTCGATTGCTGGAATCGTCAACTTTCATAAATGAAAATGCTGATTTTTTCTCTTTATCTCCAGCTGTTGTTGCAGTTAATTTACCCACGCGTTTTTTACTTGAGCTATTATCGGAATCAAATATCAAATAGCCGATTATTGCCACACCAAATGCAACCAATAGTCCTAGCATTAAGGTCGGTTCCATTAACCTTCTCCCGCCTCGTCTAGGGCCAATGCCAATTCTTTTTCAAGGTTGAAATAGCGCGCCCGCTCCCAAAATGCAGGACGGGCAATACCGGTGGATTTATGCTCACCAATAATTTTGCCGCTGGCATCTTCACCGTCCATCTCGTAAAGCACTAAATCCTGAGTGACGATGACATCACCCTCCATGCCCAGAACTTCAGTAATGTGAGTAATTTTACGAGAACCATCTCTCAGGCGGGTTGCCTGCAATACAACGTCAATAGAGCCGACAATCATTTCGCGAATTGTTCGGACGGGGAGTGAAAACCCGCCCATGGTGATCATGCTTTCCAACCTAGAAAGCCCCTCACGCGGCGAGTTGGCATGAAGCGTACCCATGGAGCCATCATGACCTGTATTCATAGCTTGCAACAAATCGAAAGCTTCAGGGCCACGCACCTCACCCACGATGATGCGTTCCGGGCGCATCCGCAAACAGTTTTTAACCAAATCAGACATGGTAATTTTACCCTTGCCCTCAAGGTTTGGCGGTCTGGTTTCAAGGCGGACAACATGCGGTTGTTGCAATTGTAATTCGGCAGCATCTTCGCACGTAATAATCCGTTCATCAGGGTGGATAAAAGCGGTTAAGCAATTCAGCAATGTGGTTTTACCCGAACCTGTACCGCCAGAAATCAAAATATTACACTGGCAAGCACCAATTATCTTGAGGACTTTGGCGCCAGCAGGGGAAATTGAGCCAAAATTCACCAAGTCTTCCAGTGTCAATTTGTCTTTTTTAAACTTCCGAATTGTCAATGTCGGGCCATCAATAGCCAAAGGCGGTGCGATTACATTCACTCGTGAACCGTCTAATAATCGCGCGTCACAAATCGGTGAACTTTCATCAACCCGCCGGCCAACCTGCGAAACAATACGTTGGCAAATATTCATAAGCTGTTGATTGTCACGGAACCGGATATTGGTTTTTTCCATCTTACCATCGGTCTCAATGAACACATGTTTAGCACCATTGACCATAATATCGGCAATATCATCACGCATGAGCAATGGCTCAAGCGGCCCATACCCCAATATGTCATCGCAAATCTCGCCAATAAGCTTGTTTTGTTCGACAACCGATAAGCGGACATTACGAATAGCAATAATTTCGTCAACAATCGTCCGAATTTCTTCCCGTGCAGCTGATGGTTCCATACCCGCTAAAGCGGATACATCTATTGTCTCAAACAATGCATTAAAAATCGTGGCCTTGGTTTCGTAATATGCATCCGAAATTTCGCCGTCCTGTGCTGGCGCAGGATTTTGTGGTGCAGGTTCGTTTACAGGTACAGCAACCTTTTCAACGTCCGCTACTTTATCTGCAGATGGCGCACTCGCTGTGCGTGCCGTATTCCCACTGGCTCGTTTTCCAAACATAGTACTCTATTTCCGCTTTCTCAGGCCAGCCAAAAGCCCGCCAGATTTTTTTTCTTTTTTACCAGACTTGGACTTCCCAATTTTCAAACCCTTTTTCTTGGTGATAGGCGCCGGGAACTCGCCAGTGCGCAAGCGTTGCGCCAAATACATAATACCTTCAAAAGCTGCTGCAGCCGTTTTTAAATCACTGAGCATTTTACCGTCATTAGAAGCCTCGGTATAAACTACAGGCTCATAGGCAAGAACCAGAGCCGGACTAATACCAACCGCCGCCGCAAACTCCTTAACCGGAATCTCAGCCGTTTTGGGAACACCGGTCTTGTTCAAAATCAGCAATGGGTCGGGATCATTTGGTCGCGCCGTTTTCAGATACTCGATCAGGTTCTTTGCATTACGCAAATTGGCCAAATCAGGTGTAGCTGTAATCACAATCTCGTCCGCACTTTCTAATATTTGCTTTGACCACTTGCTCCAAACATGGGGCATGTCCAGTAATGTCATTGGAGACAAACCGCGCATGCCGTTGACGAGCGCTTCATAGGAGGCCGGTGAAGTTGGCGCTGTTGAACCAAGAGAGGCGGCGGCTGGCAGAATGGAAAGTTTTTCCGTATGTCTAATCATGATACGGTCAAGCAATGTTTCGTCCAGCCGCTCTGGGTCTGCTAACGCTTCTTCTAGCCCTTGGGAGCTATCATAATTGAAATCAAGGCCAGTTGTTCCCCAGCTCGAATCCATGTCAACCAGAGCAGTCTCCTGCAACATTTTCGTGGCCATTCCCCAAGCAATATTATGTGCTATTGTTGATGAGCCAGCGCCACCTTTTGCCCCGAAAAATGCAATAACTTTGCCGACAAATGGTTTTTCCGGATCTGTATACAGATCTGCAATCGAGCGGATAAGCGTCAAAGGATGAAACGGCGGTACAAGGTATTCGCTCAAGCCTTGATCCATTAAATCACGGTATAATTTAATGTCATTAACCGCACCGATCATGACAACCTTAGTATCCGAATCACATACAGATGCCAATTGCTCTAATTGGGCAAAAAGTTCCTGACCACGTATTCTCGATTCGAATATAATAAGCGAAGGCGTGCCCTCATTCTTATAATATTCAATGGCCGCAGGCAGACCACCCATGTAAACTTTCAAATTGGTTCGCCCCATGCGCCAATCTTGTGTTGTAGACTGGATAGTTGCTGCGGTCTCAGTACGTTCACAAAATGCGTGAATAGCAATACGCGGCAAGGCTTTCTCGCCGCCCTCTTTGTCACGCTCCACCATTGGCGCGGCAATAGCAGGCGCGTGGATAGGAGCGCCTTGAGTTGGGACGGTAGCACTTGGCATGCCGGAATGCGGCAAACTTTGCTGTTGCGGTTGCTGTGGCATTGGCGGAAATCCGCCTTGCGGCTCCGGTTGTACATATCCCTGCTGTACGGGCATTGCCTGCAAAGGGACGGTGCCGCTCTGCTGAACCTGTTGTGGTGCTATAGGCGATTGACCTGGAAAAGGCGCTGGAACTGGTGCGGCTAACGGCCTTGCTGCTCCTTGGCTAGGCGCTCCTTGTCCAGGCGCAGGATAGGCCTGGGGAGTTGTCACAGGACTTATTTGTGGCTGCGTCATAGTATTAATCTCCACCTGCAGAAACTTCTTGCCCAACAGGGCGTTTTGTTGATGTCGCATCACCAACATTATAGTTATCGATAACCGTCATACGGCGCACCGCGTATGCGTTATCAAAGTCATATGGTGCCAATAATTGCATTGGATTATCAATTAAAGCCGCCAAATTCGCAGTTTGTGCGCAACCAAAATTTCCGTAGGGCTGATTATTCGACGTGTGCGTTAAACTTGCTCCTTGGGAACAATCGATTGGCGCGGACGTCAAGCGGCGATAGGAAACTATAACAGGTGCATCACCACCCTGCTTTGCTTGATATTGACCGGTCTGCAGATTTGCACCACCTCTACCCATGCGGCCCAAATAGCTTTGTATGATAGACTGAGCTTGCGCCACACCTTTGCTGGTAGCGCCGCTTGACGGCACATTAATATACAACGGCCCCTGACCTGTTGCTGCATATTGTGATAAAAACGAAGCGACGGCATCTTCATCGCGTGCCGAAAGATCCAACCCAGCTTGTCCTGCGTATAACTCCAACCGTTCAACCGTTTCCGCCACGGTAATTTTATTTCTAAGCACAGAGGGGGCATATGACGGCTGATAAGTTGTACAGCCGCCAGTGGCCAAGACAGCAGTAATTGCCAATGTAGCCAATTTTGCGCGAGGAAAGACCCGCCTTTCTGGCTTGAACTGATTTTTTTGCTTTCGCATTTAACTGCTCCTAATCCACCACATGGCCAAATGTCCCAAGCAGCCGCTGCTTGGGGGCTGGCCTACTATTTTTCCCGTAAACTTTATTTAAGCGCCCCAAAAATGCAACTTCCCGATCATTCGCCGCAATCATACCATCTAACGGTGTTTGCAATTTGTCAGGGTGTGTCGGGTTAACCAGATAAGGTGTTACGATAATCACAAGCTCCGTTTCCGTAGTCTGGTCATCACGGTTACGGAAGAACGCACCCAGGCCTGGAATGTCTTTAAGACCCGGTGTACCACTCGTACTTTGCCGGCTTTCCTCACGAATTAACCCTGCAATGACCATACTGCCACCAGCTGGTAATTCGACAACAGTATTCGCACGCCGGGTTCGTATACCCGGAATTTCCCCACCATTGGTTCCAAACGCACCTTCGGTTGTCGGTTCAGAAACTTCCGTGGATATATTGAGGGAAATCCGCCCCTCACTCATCACAACTGGTGTAAATCCAAGGGACACACCAAACGGCTTATATTCAAATTCTCGCTGCAACTGCCCATTATCATCAATAAATACATTGGTCAGCAAGGGAAACTCGCCGCCTGATAAAAAGTTCGCGGTCTCACCAGATATTGTTGTCAACACCGGCTCCGCCAAAGTGCGAACCAAACCAACCTTTTCTAGTGCCTGGAGGTTACTGGTCAAAGATTGTAGAGCGCCACCACCCGTATTAATCCAATTTAAGTTACCATTAAAACCCGCGCCCGTAGTAACAGCAGAATTACCAATCAGACCGAAACTCGCATCTCCGACTTGCGCTAAAGCATTGAAATCAATGCCCATTTGCTTGGTCACCGAGCGTTGCATCTCCACGATACGAACCTTGAGCATAACCTGTTCATTGCCCATAACTTGCATGATATTTGTAATTTCGCCTTTTTCTCCAGTGGCCGTTGCCTCGCTTAGCCATAAATTAGCCAAATCCATTACGACTTTTGAAGTCCCGGCATTAGCGACTTCACCTGACAACAAAATGTTGTTGTTAAACGATTCGACATTAATAGCATTACCGGGCGCATGCTCGGCAATCAGAGCCTCAAGACCAGATACATCCCGCTCAACCCGGACATCAAGATTTAACACCTCATTTCCGCTGGCATCATAAAAGAAAACATTGGTTTGGCCCGGATTTTTGCCAATGAGCAAAACACGGGTTTGCGTATGCACAACCGCATCTACAATAGATGGACTTGCCACAACCACATCGGCCATACCGCCTGGTAAATCAATAGTACTCGCTTTGCCATAAGGTATCAGCATGGACTTCTTGGTTGTTCCAGAGAAATTGGACTGCACTATACTAGAGCGAACATCCGCATAGGATCTTGGCCCCGCCTGCGCAGTTAAAGACAAGCTGCCGAGGCATGCCAACGCTATTCCCGTCGAATAAAACAATACTTTATAGTGCGCTTTATAAAATTTGGGCAACATTTTTGTTTCCACCTTTTTAATTTCCTTGTTCAGTTTCCCTGGATCGAAACTTGTTGTTTTTGACCATTTCGGTAAATAACCAACGACCTGACCGCACCAGATGATTTTTCACGAATTGCCGTTGCCGCACTGGGAACATAACCCGCACCTCGGCGGTTCAACCCCCGCAAAATAAGCGAAATATCCCCCCTTGACTGGGCTTCAATTAACACTTCAGCATCCGATGGCGACATCTCTAAGAGCGCCGTAGAACCAATAACAAATGCTTCACTTTCGGGACCTTGATTGCTGGTCTGACCAATGGCTAGTACAGGAACATTTTCAAAAATCGTGTTTGAAACAAAGTTATTTTGCGTATTTGCTACGTTTTTTCGCATAGAACGCGGCAATTGTGTGGTTAAAACCACGTCAACCCGGTCGCCCGGCTGAATAAAGCCACCCGCAGCACTGCCGGCAGTTATACGGGTTGAAATAGCCCGCATACCCGGCCTCAACAAAGCCGCCATCCGGCCACGATCTCCGGTTTGAACCACTTTTGGCCGCATAATTGGCTCGCCTTCATATATATCTGCGCGCGCTACAGCTTGCGTATAATCTTCCAACGCTTGCGGTTGATTCTGCATGTCAATGTGATTTGGCTCAAGCGCCTCCGCAGGCCAAGGCTTCCACTGTAAATGGTCAGAGGTCAGACGCGTGCCGCGCTGAATATCCATCGCCGCAACCAAAATGTCCACATACTCAACATTGGAAACCACTTCAGCAACAGGTGCCGCCGCAACAGGCGCGACCGGGGCCGGCGCTGACATTTTTTGCAATTGCAAGAATGCAACAACAGAAATGACGCCAAGGCCACCTAATAACAATACTTTTTTCGTGTTCATAACCCCTCGCAGGTTTTATTAAAGCCCATTTCTGTGAAAATCTAACGCCCTATATGATAAAGCATGGTTAATAAGTGTAAACTTTTTCGCATTTTTCCGTTATTTTCATGCAATTCCACTTGCATATAGGTATAAATCACTCGTCGGCAGGGTAACCAAGGCACCAAACGCCAAAGCAATGCCGTAAGGAATCTTCTTTTCATCTTTAAATAAATGGTGCAGCCAGTCTGTTTTCAACGCTTTTTCAGGCAAATACTTGCGTCCAAGAATAATGAGTAAAGTCAATACCCCGCCTGCCAGCGCCGTATAAATCGCATAATGCCCTAAATCTGCCCATACCCACCATATTGATGTGGCAGCAAATAGTTTTGCATCCCCGCCCCCCATTTGGCCAAATGCAAACAAAGTAACACCAATGAAGAAACAAACCAGACCGACCAATATATGCGTGCCGAAGACTGCCCAGCCCTGCCAGGCAAATGGTGCCGTGATAAAGAAACCCGCGACCAATACCAGACTGATCCAGTTGGGAATTGTCATGCTGGTCAGGTCTTTCCAACCTGTTGCCAACATGCATCCGACGACAATTAAAATCATGAAAAATGACACGAACATTTTACCCTCACCTCTATCTGACTAGTTAAATTAGGGTCTTTGGAAGCCCTTCATATGTCTTGATAGCAAAACAGAGTTAACGGCTGGTTTAAACCATAAAAAAACCGCCCTGAACCAGAGTTCAGAGCGGTAAATTCAAATCCTCGATTGTGCGAGAATATCAAATTAATTGCTAGGCTTAGCTAGCATTAGCAACTGCCAGTGAAACTGTGTTGAATTTCGTAGCAATGTTGTCGCCCAAAGATGTGGCGGCAGCAATAATACCAACAGAAATCAAAGCAGCGATAAGGCCATATTCAATGGCGGTAGCACCGGATTCGTCGTTCTTAAAACGAGTAACAAAATTTTGCATAACTAACTCCCACGTATGCATTAAAATAAAGGTTTTCCCTTTTTCAGGACAATCCCTGATAACCGCAACATAAGACAGAGGTTTTACCAACCTGATAAAAGACACGGTAAAAATTTGGTAAAATTAAAAATCAGTCACATATTTTAAGAAATAGCCATAAAAAAACCGCCCTGAACCAGAGTTCAGAGCGGTAAATTCAAATCCTCGATTGTGCGAGAATATCAAATTAATTGCTAGGCTTAGCTAGCATTAGCAACTGCCAGTGAAACTGTGTTGAATTTCGTAGCAATGTTGTCGCCCAAAGATGTGGCGGCAGCAATAATACCAACAGAAATCAAAGCAGCGATAAGGCCATATTCAATGGCGGTAGCACCGGATTCGTCGTTCTTAAAACGAGTAACAAAATTTTGCATAACTAACTCCCACGTATGCATTAAAATAAAGGTTTTCCCTTTTTCAGGACAATCCCTGATAACCGCAACATAAGACAGAGGTTTTACCAACCTGATAAAAGACACGGTAAAAATTTGGTAAAACTAGCCCAAGAAGCATTTAAACCGCAGTCACTTTATATATACATACGAAATTTGGCCGTTTTTCGTAAAGGTTGGGTGGTTTTGTAAACGGTTCATTCACCACATCAGCGTATTAACACTTAAATATTAAAGGAACACCCAATGTCAAAACAGTTCATCACATCCGTTTCTCGTGCAATCACTGTCGGCTTTGCTGGCCTGTGTTTTTCCGCTTTATTACCACAAACGGCCTTTGCCGGGGACTTCTCCGCGACAGAAGATTTTTCTGTGGCACTCAACAAAACGCAAATTATGCGGCTCCCTGCACCAGCAGCAGCGATTATTGTTGGCAATCCGGCAATCGCGGATGTCTCCGTTCACTCCCCAACCCTGTTGTTTGTTCTCGGGCGTGGCTATGGTGTGACCAATGTGATCATCCTCGACGACATGGGAAATACGATTTTGAACACCGACATACAAGTCGGCAATAATCAATCGGGATCTGGGAAACGGTTAATGTTAGCGGGCAAAGGCTGGCAGTCTTATAGTTGCACGCCCTTTTGCCAGCCCGCACCTGTTTTAGGTGACAATCCAAAGTTTGTAGCGAATTTCAAGGGCAAAGACAAGCCCATTGATAATACAGGCACGCCTATCTCAGCAAGCCCGTTTTCCAGCGGTGGTTTTAGCGACGGCGTTCTAAATAGTACGTTTCCAACATCGCAAAATGCGCAATCCCAAACTCAGTCATTTGCCGCCCCTGAAGTCCAGAAAATGCAAACGCCAATGCCTATTAATGCGGCAAGCGGTAGAGCGGCAAGGCATTAATTTTTCTGGTATATAATATCCGGTTTACATTTTTTTAACCACCTTATTTAAACGAATATTAGTGCGTATTTGCTAGCTTCCGTTCCATAAACTGTTGTGGAAAAGAGTTATGCCCATTGAAACTATAATAAATAATCGTCGCAGTAAGCGCTGCTTTTTCAGTTTGCTCCGTAAAAACAAAGACGGAGCAACCGCCATAGAATTTGCCATGTTGGGCATTCCGTTCGCCGCACTGCTGTTCGGTATTGTTGAAATATCCGTTCTTTTCTTCATGTCATCAACCGTGAACCATGCCGTCGCAGAAGTTGCACGGGACATCCGCACCGGAGAATTTCAGGGTACGGGTGGAGGTGCCGACGAATTTAAAGCCGCCGTTTGTGCCGCTATGAGCACGGTGGGCAATTGTGACAATCTTAGAGTTGATGTAGCATCATCCGCGAATGGCAAATTTTCAGAGTTGGTATTGCCGCAATCCCCGCCCGATTGCACGGGAAGCCAAGCGGTCATTGACGCTTGTGAAGCTGCGGATCCCGCCATGCCGCCAGATACTTATACAGCCACCGCTAGTGGTGATGTCGTTATTGTCCGTGTTCAGTATGTGCATCATTTATCCGTTCCCAACGAATTGACGCGTCTGGCGAATGCCGCAGGCAACACACATGTTATCACAGCCACAACGGCTTTTAAAAACGAACCTTTTTAGGTTTTGGACAGGATATATGATGTTGAACGTAAAGAAATCACCCCTTAACCGCATCGGCACACTTGCCAAACGCATCCGAGACGACAAAGACGGCGTTGCTGCAATTGAATTTGCATTTGTGGCTCCGGTAATGATTGCGCTGTATCTTGGGCTAGCCGAAGTTTCTATGTTAATCTCAGCAGACCGTAATGTGTCCCATGCGGCTTCGGTAACCGGAGATCTAGCCACACAAGAAGAAGCGTTAACCGAGGGCGAAATTGAAGAAATTTTCAACGCGTCCCTCGCCGTCGTCGGTGCAAGTTATACGAACTCCCAAAGAATATCAGTTGATGTGATCAGCTTTGAAGTAGATTCTGACGGCGACATCCAAGAAGTCGGTTACGCTAAATTAGGTTCAGGTCTCAACTCGAAATTTGACCCGTCCGGCACCAGCGCTACTTTACTGAACCAAACTTCGGGCTTGGTTGTTACCAGAGTTTCCTATGACTATATTTCACCGTCGCGCACATTTGTGCAATCGCCGACGCTGAAAGAAACATTTATGTTGAAACCACGCAAATCCAAATCAATTTCATTTGGTGGTGCCGATATTACATGTAGTGTGGTGAATTCAGCAAATGGTCCAAGGGCAAGTTGCTAGAGCAGTTCCGGTATAGCCTGACGGCTTCACCTCACATAATGCCCCTTAAGATTTTCGATTTCATCTACGCTCAGCATAAGCACCTCACGGGCATATGTTCCAACATCGCCAATGACCCTAAGTGAGTTCAGCAAATATTCCTGTTCCACATGAAAATACGGCCTGAGCGCAGTGCTTGTAAAGCTACGTCCGTAACGCTGCTCCATCTTCACAGTGATCATGGGAATGATGAGATCAATATCCACGGCATCTTGTGTGCGCATATACTCCGCCATGACATCATCCGGGGAAACGCCGAGCAACATCAGCAATATCGCGGAAAATGTGCCGGTGCGGTCTTTGCCCGCTGCGCAGTGTACATAACTCACCTCCCCCGTCTGCGCCATGCGTTTCAAACTCCTGGACACCAGTCCAACAAAGCCCGGATCCGTAGGCCTGTCCTTATAGGATCCGAGCATATAGCGCCGGGCATCCTCTGCCGTGTTTAGTTCGCGAATAGCGAAAGCTTCGTGGGGTGCCAGTTCATTAGGGTCGGTATGGTCATATGCCGCCTCAAATGCAAAAATTTCCGGGCGAAACACATCTGATAAAGGGGTGGCTTGACGTGTGCGTTCCGGCAAGTAGCGCAGATCGATCAGCAAGGAGATATTCATTTCTGCCAAGCGCCTCTGTTCTGCCTCTGTTATCGCGCTAAGTTGCGCACCACGAAAAAGCTTCCCAAGCACTATCTCACGCCCATCCGCCAGACTGTGCCCGCCATAATCCCGGACATTAAGAATATTATCAAATTTCAAAATCCGGTGCATAATGTTCCTCTTGCTCAGGAGGCGGCTTGGACGAAGCTAACCAGCTTTGGCCTGATTGTGTTTTTCAAACAAGCCCCAAACACCGTCGTCCCCGTGCCATTCGCCTTGGGAGGCTCCTTTGGAATATTCGGTCGCGCGGGCTTCAAAGAAATTGGCATGCTCAACGCCGTTCAAGATTTCCACCAACCACGGCAGAGGGTGTTCCTTAATCCCGTAAACAGTAGGCAAGTCCAATTGTTGTAAACGCCAATCGGCAATATAGCGAATATAGGATTTAATATCCTGCGCCGTCATACCCTCAACCGGCCCCATTTCAAAAGCCAAATCAATAAATTTATCTTCCATGCCCACTACAGTTTTACAACAATCTATGATGTCGTCTTTGACGCTTTGAGTGACGCACCCGGTCTCGCGGGCGAAGGTGTGAAACAATTTTATCATGCCCTCACAGTGCAAGCTTTCGTCGCGAATAGACCAGGTCACAATCTGTCCCATGCCCTTCATTTTATTAAAGCGCGGGAAATTCATCAACATGGCAAAGGACGCAAACAATTGCAGCCCTTCGGTGAACCCGCCGAACATTGCCAGGGAACGGGCAATATCTTCATTAGAATTCGTCCCAAACTTTTGCATATAATCATGCTTGGCCGCCATGCTCTCATATTCCATGAACGCCGAAAATTCGCTTTCGGGCATACCAATAGTTTCGATGAGGAGCGCATAGGCGGCAATGTGAACGGTCTCTATATTGGAGAACGCCGCAATCATCATTTTAAGCTCGGTCGGTTTGAACACCCGCGCATAGTGTTCCATGTAATTATCATTGACCTCAATATCGCCTTGGGTGAAGAACCGGAAAATCTGGGTCAGGAGATTGCGCTCCGAATCGGTTAAACTGGTCGCCCAGTCTTTGCAATCTTCGCCGAGCGGCACTTCTTCGGGCATCCAGTGGACTTGCTGTTGCTTTTGCCAAAAATCATAGGCCCAAGGATAGCGAAATGGCTTATAACCCACGGATTTGGTTAAAAGTCCCGGTTTTTCTGCACCAATTATCATGGATCCCCCGTTTTTTGAAGTTGGCATTTCACTCTCCCAGTTACGAATCGCCTGATGGGCTATCGGGCAAACTCTGCCGTAAATTCGTAAATAATCTATATATAGATGTTTATTACACAATGTTATCCATATCTTGTATGCGCACCGGATAGCAAGCGTCTAATTAGCAATGCCCATAAAAAAATGCACATTCCCCAAAAAAGAGGGCATAAAATTAGGCGCGGTGGTGACCATCCTAAATAATTATATCCTGCGGCGTGGGAATGCGCACAATTGGTCGGCGCCCCAAAAAGCTTTCACTTGCAGATATGCTTTCGAGCCTATCGCCGTTCGGCAACACACTTGCTATTATTCTCCTAATACTCAGGCAAAACCGTCTCCGTCTTGACAATGGTTAATTCTTCACCACGGCCTAGAGCCTATGACAAGAGCTACACCGACGTCTAAAACGCACACATCGCCCGATCTGGGGTCGAATCCATTGGAACACAAAACTTCTTGCAAAAACAGCCACCTGCGTTAGCACTGGGAACGTCTCCCGTTCACGGTGCTAACGCAGGCACTCAAAGTGGTTCCAATGTATGAAGATATGCTCTAGTCATAAGATACATAGAAAGCTTAAACCGCACGAAATAGCTTGTCCGTGATGCCCATCACGAACCAAATACTCAATGCTAACTGGCTATTCAGCGCAAAGTATAAAGGAAACCGCCATGACAAAATTACTCGACTTTCTTGCCCGGACACCTGTTATTGTCTTCCTGCTGGTTGCCTTTGTTTTGCTGGGCGCATCGTTTTATTTTGCCGAACAAGCGGTAGGCGGCCCACTTTTGGACATGCAAATGAACAGTGCCGATGCTTTTTCCCGACTGGAAGCCATGAGCAGTGAACAAAAGCACAGGCACATCATTGCGACTTTAACGCTGGATACATTTTATCCGCTCACCTTCGGCGGCTTATTGGCAGGCATTGTCGCGCGCTTCTCCGCTCAATACCGCCGTTTTCTCGTGATACCGGCATTTGTAACCGTCATTGCTGATTTCGCAGAAAATTTCGTCCAGTCATTGGCGCTCTCTGGCTCAACCAATCTGCTGGTCGCCAAAGACATCCTAACGCCGCTAAAATTTACAAGCTTTATATTAGCCACCATTATCGCTCTACTTGTGCTGATCTTCGCGCTCGCCAAATGGACGCGGCGCAAGCGGAATTGATTGCACAACAGCACCATTATGGTTTAGGTAGTGGTCTCATAAACAGATTGAAGTTCGGGCATTATGAATGATATTCAAACATTATTAAAGCAAGCCCATGCGGCAGCGGGGAACGGGCAATTAAATGAGGCCGAGGCCTATCTCAAACAAGTCCTCACCGCCCAGCCAGACCAGTCCGACACCCTCGGCATGCTTGGTCAATTAGCGTTGGCACAAAACGACCCTAAAAGTGCCGCAACATATTTCGAGCGACTAACGAAATCCCTGCCAGATAATCCGTGGGTGTATTTTGATCTGGGTAATGCCTATGAACAGATGCGCGATTGGAACACCGCTGCACAGGCATATTTAAGCGCGTGGAAGATTAATCCGAACAACGCCCGTTATGCTATGTTTTTAGGGGCGGCTTTGTACGAAATGGGCGACACTGCCCGTGCCTTACAAATTTGGTCTCTAGGCGCGGATCATGACCCTATGGTTCGCGCCGCGCACCAAAACCCAAATGCGGACGCCCCAACAAAAGCCAAGTCTTTACTCGCTGACAAAATGTTGCGGCAACATTTCACGGCGCAACATATAAACAGCCTGGACAAATGTGATAATCCGGAACGGCTTCGGTCGTCGCTGTGGCCACAAACTCATAATGGCCCGGTTAGATTTGAAAACAAGCAGTTAAACCCCTGGATTTTTTATGCGCCGGATTTGCCGTCTACTCCGGTGTTTGATTGCCCTGACTTGGCTTGGGTGCAGGAACTACAATCTGCATATATAGACATTCGGAACGAATATTTGACGTATATGCGCGGGCAAACGGAGCCGAACGCGCCATATTTAGCCGCGAATATGGGCGCAGATGTATCCTGTGACCATTTGATCGGACAGCAGACCTGGACGGCGGTACATTTATATAAAGACGGTGCGCCCCAAGCTTGTCTGGAGCATTTCCCTAAAACCAAAGCAGCATTTGAGAATGTACCTGTGGTTATTTTCAACGGCCAGCCTATGGAAATATTCTTTTCTGTCCTCAAGCCAAATATCCACATCCCACCGCACTTTGGCACGGCCAACACAAGGCTGACCGCCCACCTGCCGCTTATTATTCCGTCAGACAAATGCCGTATACGCGTTGCAGATCATACCCATTACTGGACGGAAGGGGAGTTGTTCCTGTTTGATGATGGTTGGGATCATGAAGCCTGGAATGATAGCGACGAGACCCGCGTCGTGTTAATCTTTGAAGCTTGGCGCCCGGATTTAAGTGCAGAAGAAATTAAAGCCATTCAAACAAGTTTTGAAGATCGGGATAGCTGGCTGAAAGCAAGAGAAATCCCTGAAAGTATTTAGTGCGCATTGAAGTAGTATTGTGGTTTACTGTTATCTTTTCCAAGTAATGGAAAGTGCGGCAGCGTTTTCGTCATAACTATAGTTTTCCGCTTTGGCTTGACGCTTATAATAAGTCAAAGCCAGATCGGCGTCGCCGAGGCGGTAGCCGACACCGGCTTGCGCATCACCAATAATTATCCGGTCTTGGAGATGAAACTCACCACTGGTCAGGCGGCGGACGGAATTTGGCGTGTAGGTCAAAGCTTCTGCGTCCGCACCGGCAAACAAATACCATGTATTGGATTTCATTTCCGACCCTTCACGCAAACTGTCGCCAATCCGTACCAACGCCCCAACAAGGGCACTTTGGCCAGTGTCATCCACGCGCAACCCACCGTGGGGGGTCAATTGTAGGTTAAATCCGTTTTTCTTGCCTTTGGTGATGTTTTTGGCATAACCAAAATCAATGCGTCTATTGTCATTAGCCCGGCATTCAATGGCGGTGCCCAGACAAGGTTGCCCGCCAAGGTCCAGCTTGAAAACCGAAGCATTCACATTGTCAGTATTGGAAAGATCAAACAAGGCGCCGCGCAAGGAAGAACTGAGATTGATAACGCCGTCTGAACGTGTCGTAGCCTCAAGCGGTTTGACAAGCCTTAAGGTCGGAACATCGCTGGTTTTCAACAAATCTTGTGCCGATAATAAATCCGTCGGCATAATGTCCGCTTGCATAAGCGGTCGAGCAATCGGCTGCGGGGAACGCTGGCTAGCGGCGCTTAAGCCGGTGGGCTGGGTTAGAGTCTGTGGGTTCCAGCGATTACTGCGGGCGCGCTTTTGTTGTTTTATGTCTTTTGGGTTGATCGTCCGTGCCGTCGGCACTTTCAGAACTTCCGGCTCTAAATCACGTGGCAAAGCCTGCTCGGTTGTTGCGTCAGGCGTCGTCGTGGCAATAATTACTTGGTCGTTTTGAACATTATCAGAAACTTGGCTTTGCGCAGATGCATAACTTGCTGAAAACACAGAAACAGCCGCACATATAAGCAAAGCGGCTTTAAAAACCGTCTTTTGCTCTTGTTTGTGCCCTTCAATGCGCCCCTCAACGTGCCCACCTAGGATGTGTTTATGTTGCTTCTTGATCATTTTACTCCCGTACACAGTGTACCAAATCGACCGCTAATTTCAATAAATATATAACCTATAAACGTAAATTATACCCTAATTCGCCTTAATCTCGCATTAATCTGTGTTAATGATGTGTTTATGCAACACAATCATACCTTGATTACCTGAATTATACCAGATGCTCGCGACCTTAAGCGTGATGTAACTCACGATTATGTCGTTTTTATGCCGAAAACTGTCTTTTTTCTTGGTTTTTACAATTAAATGCTTTTTTAGGGTGAAAAATCCGCCAACCCCCATATAAGCGCCACAAGAAACCAATTCCGAAATAATAACTCAAAGAAACCATTATGCCTCCACCGATTCTTACCTTGAAGAACATCCACCTCTCCTTTGGCACAACACCTTTGATAGAAGGAGCCGAGTTTGCCGTCATGCCGGGGGCGCGCATATGTTTGGTTGGTCGCAACGGCTCAGGCAAGTCGACCTTGCTTAAAATTGCGGCCGGTATCATTCAGCCTGATGAGGGTGAACGGTTTTTAAAGCCCGGAACAACGGTGCGCTATATGCACCAAGAGCCGGATTTATCGGCCTATGCAAATCTCAGTGAATATATTTCTGGTGGGCTTGAAGGCGCCGATGATGGCTACCGCATTCATTATCTTATGGACGCGCTCGGTCTCGACGGCAAGGCCAACCCAAATAATATCTCTGGCGGTGAATCGCGCCGAGCGGCGCTCGCTAGAGCCTTAGCACCAGAACCTGATTTACTCATGCTCGACGAGCCTACCAACCACTTGGATTTACCGATTATAGAATGGTTAGAGGGCGAGTTATCCGCCTATAAAGGTGCGCTGATATTGATCTCCCATGACAGGCGTTTTCTCTCAAAACTGACCAATGAGACCATCTGGGTTGACCGGGGCGAGACCCGTCAAATCAATAAAGGCTTCGGGGCGTTTGAAGACTGGCGCGATAATTTTCTGGAACAAGAACAGCTGGACCGCCATAAACTTTCACGCAAAATAGAGCGCGAGCAGCATTGGGTCGTCCACGGAGTTTCGGGCCGCCGCAAGCGTAATGTGCGCCGCCTCAAGGAATTGGGCAATCTACGCAGTACCAAACGGGACGAAAAACAATCCGTTGGTAAAGCCAATATCAGTGTCACTGAAGGGCAGACTTCTGGAAAATTGGTCGCCAAGCTGGAACATGTCAGCAAAGCTTACGGCGAGCGTATCATTATAGATGATTTCTCGACCCGGATCGCACGCGGCGACCGTATCGGCATTATCGGCCCGAACGGTAGCGGTAAAACAACCTTGCTAAAATTGATTATGGGGCAGTTGGAAGCCGACGACGGCACTATCAAGCTCGGCACCAATCTACAGCCGCTTATTCTTGACCAAAAACGCGAAGGACTTGATCCGAACACGACCTTAAAAGACGCCCTCACGGGCGGCGGGGGTGATAGTGTTATGGTCGGCGACATTCAAAAACATGTCATTGGTTATATGAAGGACTTCTTGTTCCTCCCCGAACAACAACGCACCCCCATTAGCAGGCTGTCCGGCGGAGAACGGGCGCGGCTGGAACTGGCACGCGGGCTGCGCTTACCGTCCAACCTACTCATCCTCGACGAACCTACCAATGATCTTGATCTGGAAACGCTTGACCTTTTGCAAGAACTGATCGCCGATTACAAAGGCACGGTCTTGCTGGTTTCTCATGACCGGGATTTTCTCGACCGCACGGTGAATTCTGTCATCGCATTTGAAGGCGATGCGCACTGGCAAGAATATGCGGGTGGCTATACTGATATGATCGCCCAGCGCGGTCATGGGGTTGAGGCACGAGCCAAAAACAAAGCCCAACAATCCGGTTCTACTAAATCCCAAAGCAAGTCGAAACCCGCAAAACTAAAACTCAGTTATAAGCATAAATTCGCTCTGGAAACCTTGCCAAAAACAATAGCAAACCTCGAAGCCGACCTAGCCGCCCTTAACGCAAAACTAGAAGACCCGGAATACTATATCAAAGATCCGGACGGCTTTACGCAGACCATAGAAGACCTCGACAAAGTCCAAACCAAATTGGAAAAATGCGAAGAGGAATGGCTAGAGCTGGAAGAACTGCGCGAGGCGGCGGGGCTGTAATAACCTACTTAACCAGACGCGCGCCATCATCAGACCTCGGTAACAGCGGCGGTATACCGCCAGTTTCATGATCTACACGGACTTGAGTATTGCTTCTTCCTGAAAACTTCAGACGATAAGCAATAAACGAAGTTGCGGGCGATTGCGACGCAACGGGGCTATCGCTGGAAATGGACAATTCTTGGCTGGGGAAATATGCCGTCCCGACAATGGATAAGCCACCGCCTGATGTTATTGTGCTGGTATCTGTTGGAAAATCTGGCTTTCTGCCCACCGCCGGGTTTTCCGGTATCTGGTAAAACACCAGCCCAGCATATGTACCTGTCATAGGCGCTTTTAAACTAAGCTGTGAATCGCTCTCAATAGACAGGCTGGCACCCTCACCTTTTAACACGAAAGTTACGTCCTGACCATCCACTTCAGATTGTTCACGCACCCGGAATTTACCGCCTTTAACAATATATGTCCCGGGCGGGAACGTAACATTGCGCCCTCTAATATCTAAGCCATTGCAATAAGTTCCCGGGCGCATAACCGTATTATCTTCGATGATGTCTTCGGTGCCTCCCCCTCGGCCCAAACCTAGGCCCCTGCCCATACCTCTACCCATACCTCTACCCATACCTCTACCCATACCTCTACCCATACCTCTACCCATACCTCTACCCGTTACCCGCCGTAAGGTTGAAACATCCACACACGCCCCATCTACAGGCACGGGAAGATTTGCGTAAGGATCTGCGATAGGCGTACATGCATTTTTCACATACGGGTTATAATCCCCTTGCGCTATACCAGCTACACAGAACGATTTTGCTTTCGGCGGCGTAACGACGCCCGAAACCATAGCAAAGGGGCTTGTAGAGTTCACTTGTACTGAACAAGCCGGGGCATTAAAAGCGGCGCGATCAGAAAACTCGATTGCCCGCTCACCACTCGGGTCCAAAGCCAAGACGCAGATTATATCCGAACGGGTAAGCACTGCGGCAGTCTCTTCGACCACATTAATATAATCAATACCCAAAATACCACTTATGGTGGTCGGCACCTGAGAAGTTGCGACTATATCAACACGTTCACGGCCTCCAGATATGTCCAGAGACACGGCATCGCGCCCAATATAATTTCTGTCAAAAACACTTTGAGCGTAAGCATAACGCTCGGTTGTAGACATATTATCGGGAATAACCGCTGCCAAAGCCGCAGCGTCTATTGCCGCACCCACACCTGAATTCTGGCTATGAACCCGGTTAATATCAACGGCAGCCGCCCCAACCAGCAAAAGCGGCAAACCAATAAGTGCTGAAATTACAGCAAATTGCCCCTGCGCATCCGCACGATATTTCTGCGCTAATTGCCCAATATTATTTTTCAGCCCCATAACTGACCCCACACAAAACTCTACTTCATGCGGTAAATCATAGGGGGAAAGTTATTATTTTTTGTTTGAAGAAATGGTTAAAAAACTATTTTTTTTGCGTTGCCTCAAGATGAATATCGACAACAATATCATGCTCGACCCAGTCTTTACTTGCCCACATTCCGGTCCCGACTTTATAGGCGGTGCGGTCCAAGCTGAGTTGCGCATCCATGATAGCGCGTTTGTTTTCAATCTTTAATTTGAACGGCAGGACAATTTCCTGGGTGATATTCCGTATGGTCAAATTTCCCTTGGCTTCATATTTGTCATCTTGCAGATGTTTAAAATCAGAAGCTTCAAACTTGGCAACAGGGAATTTTTTGACATCAAACCACTCTTCGCCGGGCAATGCGTTCGTGCTCTCGCTATCGTCGGTAGTGGCACTGCTCATAATAATGGTTACGGCAACATTCGCAACCGCCACATTGTCAGGATCGAAATTGATGCTCGCCTCAAAGTCGCCAAACGAGCCGGTGAATGCTGCGCCGCTCTGCTTGCCAGAAAACCCAAGCGTGGATTTGGTTTTGTCCACAGTCCAGCCGGATTTTGTCTGTTCACCAGATATAATTTGCTCAGATGTAACATTTGCGACAACCGTTTGACTTGGGTTCTGCCCATTGGCATTGCTGCACGCCACTAGGCTCACAAACCCAATAAAAACACTCAACCGCTTCATTAATCAGTTTTCCGCGTATAACCTGGCATCATGCGCACCAGAATGTCTTTGCCAGCTTTGTGGTGTTTCAGCGCCGCAAACACATGCAGTAAAATCAAGGCGATTGCCGCAAAGGCCATCAATTCGTGAGTTTCTGCGAAAAACTCGTGAACCTCTGTTTTGGCAACTTTATCCAAGCCTTGCCAAAAAGGCATTTCCGGTATGCGCAACTTCGCCCAGTTAAACAAGTACGACGGGAACCGCGACGTAGAAATCATTGCCCAGCCGACAAGTGGCATACCGATCATAAACACATAAAACAAAGCATGGACGGTTTTGGAGACCAGCTTTTCCCACGGCTTCACACCCGGCAGAGGTGCAGGTGCTTTATGGGTCAGTTTCCACAAAAGGCGGAAGACAGACAGAACCAATATCAACAAACCAATAGTTTTGTGCCAGTTAAAGACTGTAACCCGCAAAGACAGATTATCTTTGGGGACATTATCCATCAAAAATCCGAACGCCAACAGCAAGACAATTAACCCGCCAATGCCCCAATGAAGCCTAACCGCTACCTTGTTATAAGACTTACTATCCGCCATAATTTACCCCAGCATTATTTGTCTTTGAGAAATTCCGAGCTGATCAACAAGTCAACCTGGTCGCTAACACCCGGCGCATATTTGCCCAGCCCGAAATCGGAGCGCTTGAGCGTGCCGCGTGCTTCAATACCAATGGCGGGCACTTTTTTGAACGGGTGGGGTTTGGCGACCAACAATGTCACGTCTAATGTAAGCGGCTTGGTGATGCCCATAATAGTCAAATCACCGCTCATCGTGCCCGTAGTGGCACTAGCACGGGTAAAATTCGTGCTTTTAAAGGTGATTTCGCCGTGTTTGTCCGTATCAAACCAGTCGGGGCTGTTAAGATGCTCATCAAATACATCCACACCACTGTCGATACTTTTCGCGTCAATCATGACGGTTAAATTGCTGGTTTCTGGTTTGTCCGCATCAAAGCCCAGCACCGCATCAATATCGCGGAACCGAAGCTGCGGATTGGAGAAACCAAAATGGGAATAGGAGAATGTCACATAACCATGGGTTTTATCCATAGTATAGGTGCCGGACGGCACACCAATAGCTTTATAGCTTGGCGCCATTTCGTGGGCTTCATTGGGGTGCGACTTGGCGCTCTCGTGAGCAGAACTTGTTTTCGAACAAGCGGTTGCGCCGAGCAATGCGATACCCAAAGCAAAATTAACGAGAGTCTTTTTCATAAATATCTCCTATATCTATGCCCTTACTAGCAAATTACACGCACGGTGCCTAGCCCCGGCATGTCACATTAGTGTGATGCTATAAAGTTACCTACGTCCATAGCCCAGCTTAGGGCTTTCCTTTGCAGGTATATAGAGGCATATTATACTGATAACAGATAAGAAAGTCGCACATGATTATTGATCCCAAAGACTATATAGCCCACGCCAAGACCAAGTTTAAACTGGCCAATAGACCAACACGAGTGGATATATTTGCGGACAAAAAAGCGGCCAAAGCCAGCATTAAAAGCGATGCAAAACTGATCGCGGATTTATCCCACAAGCTTTACGCCCAAAATAAAAAATCCCTGCTGATTGTTTTGCAAGGCATGGACACCAGCGGCAAAGACGGCACCACCAGCGCCATATTCTCCCGCACCCCGCCGCTTAATCTGCATGTGGCCAGCTTCAAAGCCCCGAGCAAGCGCGAACTGTCCCAGGATTATCTATGGCGCGTCCATAATGTCTGCCCCGGCAAGGGTCAAATCACCGTGTTTAACCGCTCCCATTATGAGGATGTTTTGGTGGTTAAAGTCCGTAAATTCGCACCCACAAAGGCCGTGAATAAACGCTACCGCCAGATCAATGACTTTGAACAACATCTGCGCGAGAACGGCACGACTATTCTGAAATTCATGCTCAATATGTCCTTTGACACTCAAGGCCAAAGACTGGCCGAACGGTTGGAGGAACCCCATAAATACTGGAAGTTTAATCCGGGCGACCTGGAAGACCGCCTGCTATGGCCAAAATTCATGAAAGCTTACGAGATTATGGTCAAACGCACATCCACGACCCGCGCACCTTGGCACATCATCCCATCGGACAACCGGAGCGTAAGAAACGCTATCATCACAAATATCGTTAGGCAGAAACTGGAAAGCATGAACCCGGCATATCCGGACCCAGGCTACCGACCAGGTGATTTCATTATCAGCTAGAGCCTTCCTTGGTAAATCATACCCAGCCGTTTAATCTAGGCAAATCCTTTCGCCTTCGCGAGCGAGTTTGTATCCGGCTTTTTCTATGTCTTCATAGGCATTCGTATTTTGGTCTAGGGCAGGATTGGAATGGTTCAGGTGGATGAAACGAATTTTAGCGCGGCTAGGAATGTCCAGCGATTTCAGCATTTCCATGGTATGGGTGATGGTCGGGTGCGGGATTTTGCTCATATCGCGCCCCGGTAATTCGTCGCCGTTATAGAATGTACCGTCGATTAGGAGATAATCATTGGCCTCGATAATATCTGTGAGTTTGGTGCCCGCTTCCGCCCATTGTTCCCAGCTATCTATATCGGGGATATAGACGGCGGATTTACCCGCGCCTTTAATGCGGTAGCCAACTGTTTCGGTATATTCGCCCCTATGGGGGACGGTGAAAGGGGTGACGGAAATATTATCGCCGAACTTGATTTTTGTACCATCGCTCAATGGTTTAATCTCGATATTCTTCAACTTAACCAACAAATCCCACGGACCATTATTCTCAAGAAAGCTCTGCATTTTCGGCAAAGCGTAAACGGGTACTGATTTAGCGCCCCCATTTCCGGTATTGAGTGCTTCGCGGCCAAATTGGGCTAGGCCTAGATAATGCCCCATATGACCATGGGTCAAGAATATTTCGCCGAGTTGCAGTCCTTCAACTTCACTACTGATTTCTAGCATATGCATTTGATATTTCACGTCGGGTGTGGCGTCGAACAGGGAGTAGGTGGCGGTGTCTCTATTGACCAAGGCAATTGAACTGGCTGTGCGGATCAAGGTTGAGTCCCGCCACGCTGGGTCGGCACTATTGCCGATTTGTGGTTTACCTGCATCTTGGGCTGAGCCGAGGACGACAAGGTTGGCATTGCAGACATCGGCCTTTATCTCAGTTTTAGATGCTTCGCAGGACGCTAGTCCAAATGTTAAGAATGCGGCCAAGCCCGCTGTCAAACACGTAAGAAGTTTATTGTTCATAATAGTTATTACCTTTACCGAGCCTTCTATATAAGCACATAACGAAAGTGGGTAATCAATGCTATCTTTATTTGAAATTACCAACAAAATGTTGGGACAGAGGTTGGCGGACGTAAAATTTCTGCACGTGCTAAATATTTAACATATCGCGTATCGCATCCAGATATTCTATCCAGGCTTTGCGGCCTGCGCCCGTTAGGTGGACGAGGGTTTGGGGGCGTTTACCTTTATAGCCTTTTTCTTGGCGCACGAAGCCTGCCGTCTCTAGCTTGGTCAAGTGGGTGGACAGATTACCGTTGGTTGCCCCGGTCTTTTCGAGAAGTTCGGGAAAACTCGCCGGGCTGGCAGTGGATAAATAGGCCATAACCCCTAGACGAATACGCCCGTGAATGATGTCGTTTATCTGGTGGGGTGTGTTGGGCATGGACTAAACGATCTCTTTGGGTTCATTGCGTAACTCAATAATACTGGGTATGACGGATGTAAGGACTATGCCGATAATAGCGACCAAGTACAAGTTTGGCGTACCGAGTAAAAACAAGCCTATGGGTACGAAAACCAACGCAATGCTACTGATTATTAGGTAATGTTTATCACTGCTGATTTTGGCAAGCACATAGGCCGTCAAAGCGTATAAACCAAAGGCAACTGGCATGATAGTATCCATAATACTATAATCGGTTTTGCCCAAAGCGGCACTGAACAAGGCCGAGAGACTATAGACAAATAAAAGAATTGTATTTCCCGTCCATAAAGCTTCCGCGACACGGTTGTTTACAGAGGATGCTCCCGGTTTGTAGGTGAGGCTACGCCCTAGAATAAACGCGCCAATTCCGCCCACAACACCAAAAATCAGCCAAATAAGCCCGAGCATTTCAACAGCTAGCGGGCTGATACCCCGCAGGGTAGCCCAATGGCTAAACAGAGCCATACATAACAATATTCCCCACCAAAGACCGATTCGCCCGCCAAGCATAGGTGCGTTTTTACCCTCTTCGGCTAGGGTCTTTACATAGTCGATATCGTCAAGAATGTTGGATTTTGTCATAGTTTTTCTTTCAAGTATTACTTCAATGATACATTTAAAACAAATTAGTTTGCTTTGCAAACAAATTTGTGTATAAATAAGTGTAACTGGAAAGGTGCCCGCACCTGTAACTAATTTTGAGGAATAACATGAAAGCATGGGGATTATTATCAATTGCAATTGCAATGGAAGTTTTGGGGACATCTTTGCTGAAACATTCAGACGGGTTTGCCAAATGGCATTGGGGGATGTTGGCTATTGCTTGTTATAGTATGAGCTTTTGGTTTCTTGCACCGGTCTTAAAAGCCATTCCTGTGGGTGTAGCTTATGCGGTTTGGGCGGGTTGTGGCATTGTATTGATTACACTGGTGGGGCTCTTGGTC
>JALSHE010000049.1 GCA_026982415.1 Robiginitomaculum sp. | reverse complement strand
TTTGGGCCGCCCATAACTGGTATCGTCCCGTCATGATATTTGCCTTGCGTCGCCGCTACCTAACGGCGGCAACATTTATTGGCGCCATGCTTTTGTCCATAGGTCTATTGACCAATGGTATTGTCAAAACCTCTTTCATGCCAGAGAGCGAATCGGATCAAATATCCATCACGGTCGAGCTACCCGAAGGCACGCCCTATAGCCGAACCTTGCAAGTATTGGATCAAATCCAAGTGGCCGAAAAAGCCTTGGTCGAAGAGATCAATGAAAGCACTAAAGGTGAGGGCAAATTAATCGAAAACTGGTATACCCGCTCACGGGATAACCAGGTCTTGGCCTTGGTCAAATTGGTACCGCCAGAAACCCGCAGCCTGACGGCCAAAGCAGCCGCTGACCGCTTGCGCATTTTAATCGGCGAAGTTCCGGACGCCGAGAAAATAGAGGTCAATTACAAGGATAACAATAATGATCCGGCCATTGAATATGTGCTGAACTCAAGTGATTTAGACGCTCTAAGCGCGGCAGCAAATGATTTGATGACCAAGTTGCGTTCTTATGAAGGCGTGTTCAATGTTATTAATGACAGCGAAAGTAGCGCCGACGAAGTCCGGTTTGAACTGAAGCCCGGCGCAGAAGCTCTCGGTATTACACCCGCTATTATTGCCAGCCAAGTGCGCCAAGGGTTTTTCGGCGAAGAAGTACAGCGCCTGCCAAGAGACGGCGAAGACGTGCGGGTTTATGTGCGGTATCCGCGCGCTGACCGCGAAAGCTTGGACTTCCTCGGCCAAATTCGCATTCGCACCAATGATGGTCGCGAAGTGCCGCTCGCCGCTGTGGCGGACTTGCGGTTTGATAAAGGCGTTTCGCAAATCCTGCGCCGGGAACGACAACGGGCAGTTATTGTCTCCGCCGAAGTTTTGCCTGAGCGGATAAACGAAATACGCGACACCCTGAAAGAAGACTTCTTCGAAGGGTTTGACCTACGCCACCCCGATGTCACGCGGGGCAATATTGGCCGCGCCCAAGGCGAAGCCGAATTTATGGGCGAATTATTACGGTTTGGCGGCATTGCGCTTCTCGTCGCATATTTCCTCATTGCTATCGCATTTAGATCCTATTGGGAGCCAACCCTTATTTTGTTAGCGGCCATGCCGTTTTGCTTCACCGGAGCCATTGTCGGTCATTTGATTATGGGGCAACCATTATCGCTCATGTCATATCTAGGCATAAGCGCGGCGGCGGGTGTGGCGGTCAATGATAATTTGGTGCTGTTGGACTACGTACATAAACTCCGGGATAAAGGCATGGACGGGGCGCAAGCTTTGATCGAAGCAGGCACTAAAAGGTTCCGCCCGATCTTGCTGACCTCGCTAACCACATTTGTCGGCCTTGTGCCGCTGATGATGGAACGCTCCATCCAAGCTCAATGGCTCATCCCCGTTGGTATCGCTTTGGCCTTTGGCGTCCTATTTGCCCTGTTCGTCACCTTGTTTTTTGTACCAGCCCTATACGGCATTGGTGCTGACATCAGACGTGGCTTTCTAAAACGTGTCCTACGCCGCGAGACGGTAAACTTCACCTCAAATATAGAACACGATTTCGCTGAATAACTGGTGTTAGCCGTGTCACAAGAGCTACTGGCCCAGACATTGACAAAACATAAGCGTTGCAATTACTGTCTATAGCTCAATTTGCAACTTTGCTGAAAGCGCTATCAACCATGTACGCATTCGATATTATTATCAAAAACACTAACCCTAAATATAAAAGCTGGGTCGATGATTGTAGCTCATATGTTCATTTTTTAGAGCGTACCGGCCAAGTGTCACAGCGGGAACATATGATTATCCTTCGGGGTGACACGATAAGGATACCCGTATTTTGCCCCGAGTTAAATTCACTTTCTTCAAAATACTGCAGCCCTTATAATTTGAAAATAATGAGCAATATTGAGAAAAATGGCTGCATCATTGAGCATGTGCAAACAGGTGTTGATGCTGATAATACGGACAAAGATATAGCAAGAAACCCAAGCTTTTATATATTGCGTGCTGGCTGGTCATCACCGCTTCTTTGCGGGGATTCGCACACACCGATCCCTCTATACAAAATTCCGCCAACAGATCACAGCGGCGATGATTATGATAATATCGTATTTTGGCATAAGGACTATGAGCGCATTTACGGCTTATGGATTAACTCTGTGTATGAAAGATTTGCAGAGGGTGAGCTACAAAACCCGTACTCAAAAATCAACACAACCGGTAGAGAAATATGCGGTTTGATAGAAAAACTCACAGGTGTTCCTACATATTATTTCTTGCTCAATTATAGAGATATTACAGTTGAAGAAGACGCACAAAGGAAATGCCCTATAACAGGTAATGATTGGCGGATTGCAGGAAAAACCAGCGACGATATTATTGCTTTTAAGTGTGAAGAAAGCCGTCTTGTATCTGAACTGTCTGCTAATTCAGGAGGAGGGCAACAGTAAATTTTGCGACCCACCTCACCCTATAAGCGGGGTGAGGATGAAGAGCAAAAAGTGTTTAACGTGGCGGCATTCTTGCGCCTGCGTCGGCGCGGATATATTCGCCGTTTATGTAGACCTGCTCGACCATAGTGGCGACCAATTGCGCGTATTCTTCGGTGGTGCCGAAGCGCGCCGGGAATTGCACATAGGCGCGCAAGGCGTCTTTGACCTCTGGCTTCATTTGCTCATATATGGGTGTTTCGAAAAACCCCGGCAATATGGTGTTACAGCGAATGCCTTCGCGGGCTAGGTCGCGAGCGACCGGGAGCGCCATAGATAATATGCCGCCCTTGGATGCGGCATAGGCAACCTGGCCGATTTGCCCATCTTGCGCGGCGACCGATGCGGTGTTGATAATGACGCCGCGTTCGCCGTCCGGCTCAACCCCGTCCAAGGCCATCATGCCCGCCGCAGATTTAGAGGTACACATAAATGTCCCGATGAGATTAACCGCGATGACTTTCGAGAAAAATCCGGCAGAATGGGCGCGAATATCTCCGGTCTTTCTATCCCTTGAAGCTGTTTTCATGCCGCCGGCAATGCCTGCACAATTGACCATGATACGCTCTTGGCCGTTGACGGCGCGTACCTTCTCAAAGCCTGCATCGACACTGGCTTCGTCCGATACATCAACCATTGCAAATACACCGTCCAGCTCTTTGGCAATCATTTCGCCGCGCTCTTCGTTCATGTCAAATATACCGACCTTGACACCCTTAGCCGCCATCAGCCGCGCCGTACCTTCGCCCAGCCCAGATGCGCCGCCCGTAATAACTGCCGAAATACCTTGT
>JALSHE010000048.1 GCA_026982415.1 Robiginitomaculum sp. | reverse complement strand
GCCGTATCTGCATTGTTGGCTGGTCATATGGTGGCTATGCGGCTTTGATGGGCGCAATAACAGACCCGGAGCTTTATACATGTACGGCCAGTATAGCCGGAGTGACCGACCTTAATGATTTGGTCAATGATATGAAAAAATACCGGTTTGGCAAACACACGGCCAAGCATTTCCTTTTGAAAGGCTTTGACGGTAAGGCCGATATGAAGGAAAATTCTCCTGTTAAGCGGGCGAGGGAAATTACCATACCGGTGTTTATGGCGCACGGTACCGATGATGTGAATGTGCATTTCGACCAATTTGCCCGCATGAAAAATGCTCTAAAGAAGTCGAGCGCCAAAACAACTTTCATGAAATTTAAGGATGAAGATCATTATTTCATACATTTCGAAAACCGGACAAAAATGATGAAGGGTTTGGATAAGTTTTTGCGTGATAATTTAGGCGAGAGCATAGCTGCGCCATAAAGTTTTAAAAGCCAAAATATGGAGAAACTGATATGGTAAAGCTATTTTTGCGTAGCTGTTTTGGGATGGTTGTCTTCCTAGTCTCTTTGGGAATAGCCACCGCCAAGCCTGTGCCTGTGGAATATTTCGCCCAGCTTCCGGCCATTAAAGATGCGGCGCTTTCGCCGGATGGGAAAACTTTGGCAACCATAGCCGAGCAGGACGGCAAGCACGTTGTTGCTACGTTTAAAATTACGGCAAATGGGCTGAGTGACCCGCATGCATTTGATGCAGGTGACAATGCGCGGTATAACTGGGTGCGCTGGGCAAATAATGATAAATTATTGATAAATTTGACACTGTCCGAAGATATTACAAAATTTAGGGGAAATGTTCAAAGTGATTGGTTATATGTTGCTGAACGGACACTCAAACAAGTCAAGCCATTGCTAGATGCACAATTTGTAAACGGCGGCGTTTATCTGGATTATGCCAATATAGCCGGGTTTTTGGATGATGACCCGGATCATATTATAATGGTGTTTAAAAGTGATACAAGATCCAGAAAATCAAAGCTGGTAGATACAATAGGCGTTGAAAACGCGAATCTCCCATATTCTGTGTTCAAGGTAAATCTAAATACGCGCTCTGTGGATAAAATACGTAGAGGTAGTCGTAATATGCCGGCCTGGTATACGGACAGGCAAGGACGTCTCCGGATGGGATTGGGCTATGACCGCAAAGGCAAGGATGGGGCGCGGTTGATTGCAGACTTTAAGCTCAAAAACCTTGCCAGCAATAAATGGGAGACGGAAAAAGACCATCCCTTATTGGCTGGAGATGTCTATATTTACGGATTTGATGCAAACCCAGACATGCTTTATATCGGACGTTATGCAGGGCGCGATACACGCGGGCTTTATAGATATAATCTTAAAACCAAATCAGTTGAGCCAGCCATATACCACGAAGATGGTCACGATATTGGCGGTATTATGGTTAGTGCAGACCGTAAACGTGTGGTTGGATATTATTATGCTGATGATGAAAGTCGCTATGTTTATTTCGACGAGCTTGCCAAAAAGCGCAATGCGCAATTAGAAAAGAAATTCCCAGATTTTGATGTTGTGACTTATGACGAAACTCCGGATGGTGAATGGGCGGTTTTGCAAGTATCTGCGCCTGACTATTTGCCGGAAATGATTTTGTATAATTATAAAACGGACAAAGCCAGTACGCTGAGCAAGCTGTACCCAAAGCTGACAGACATGGACTTAGGGCCAGTTAAAGCGGTGAAATATACGGCGTGGGACGGGACTAAAATTCCCGCTTATGTAACTTTACCGCCTGCGTTTTTTGATGGCGCTAAATTGGAAAACTTGCCTTTCGTAATTTTCCCCCACGGCGGCCCGGCCAGCCGGAATTACGAAGGTTTTGATTATCGTGCCCAATTTCTGGCTTCGCGCGGCTATGGGGTCTTACAGATGAATTTCAGAGGCTCCACTGGCTATGGGAAAGCCTATAAAGATGCCGGACGCAAGAACTGGCAGGTGATGCAAAATGATGTGGTCGATGGTGTGAAGTGGCTCATTGATAAAGGTTATGCGGACAAAGACCGCATTTGTATTATTGGGGGTTCCTACGGTGGGTATGCTGCTGTGATAAGTGCTATCAACAACCCGGAAATGTATGCATGTGCCGCCAGTTTTGCTGGTGTGATGGATATTCCGCGTCTTGTTGACGGTTGGCTTGCAAGTGGCCAGCACCGCAATACCAAATACGCGATTGCCTCCGGGTTCAAGAACCGCGCGGAAATGCGTGCCCAATCTCCGGCGCGGCGCACGGACGCGCTTAAAACACCCTTACTCCTTGCCCACGGGGAACGTGATGTGGTGGTGGACTTCAAGCGTCACTTCGAAGTGATGCGCAGGGCATTGGAAAAGGGGAATGCTAAGGTCACATATTTAACCATGCCACTAGGCGACCATTATCTAAGTCGGGGCGAAGACCGCTTGGCCTATCACAAAGCCCTCGATAAATTTCTGCATGATAATTTGGGTGCCAGTGCAGCCGCGCCATAGAGCGTAAAGTGCGGTAGCGCCCAGATACATAAAATACTGCAGTGCCTAACCGACGTGTTGACGGTTCGGTTCCTTTCTGTAAGTTCACCACAAAAAGGGGACTATATGAACACTGAACAAATTTTTCACGGCAAAATTTGCGTTATTACCGGGGCGGCCTCGGGCATTGGCCGGGCGCTGGCGGTGCGGCTGGCGGCGGCGGGGGCGGTTGTGGCGATAAGTGATTTTAATGATGAGGGCTTGGCCGAAACCGCCGCCCTTATTGGGGCTGAAAACTCTAACTCGGTCTTGGTTGATCATTTGGACGTGGCAGATGCGGATGCGATTGCAGCCTATGCGCCCCATGTAAAAGCGGCGCTGGGGGATGCGGATTATGTTTTCAATGTGGCAGGCCTCACCCGGGTCGGGAATTTTGACGAGATGCCTTTGTCGTCTATGGAAAAAGTGATTGATGTGAATTTTTGGGGGGTTGTGCGTATGTGCAAAGCCTTCTTGCCACAGGTCAAGAAAACCAAGGGCGGGCTGGTCAATGTGGCCAGTATTTTTGGGGTTATTGGTTATGGGGGGCAGACCCATTATTGTGCGTCTAAATTTGCAGTGCGCGGTTTTTCCGAAACCTTGGCGCAAGAAATGGTGGAGTATGGTGTGCGGGTTAGCGCTGTTTGCCCCGGCGGTGTCTCGACCAATATCACCCGTAATGCGCAGATAGATGCCTTACCAAAAGAAGTGCAATCCAGAGAAGAAATAAATGAGCGCTTTGACAAAGTCGCCATCACCACGCCGGACAAGGCTGCGCAGATTATCCTAGACGGTGCGGCCAAAGGCAAATTGCAAATTCTTGTTGGCAAAGACGCCAAGCGAACAGCATGGATACAAAGAATATTCCCGCAATATTATGTCAAACTTCTGGCCAAAGCCCGCAAAAAAGGTACGGATAGTTTGTAGGTCGTGGGCGGGCTATGCAGAGCAGCTGGCAC